>JBAXJN010000129.1:0-1049 GCA_037137855.1 Actinomycetes bacterium | reverse complement strand
TCAGCACATCATATCTAAACAGAAAAGAGCACTCCTAGGCAATCGGCCACGGAGCGCTCTTCCAAAAACAAACGGTATTAGACGAAGAACTCGACCTTCCCGTCATCAAGATCATATCGACCTGCGACGACCTTCACCTTTCCAGCTTTCACAAGACCCGCAATGATCTTGCTTTGCGTGGCGATCTTCAAAGCGGTGCGCTTGGCGCTCTCGCGAACAGCGTTATCGACAAAGTCACCGGCCTTACCGTGGACGGCCTTGGCTGCTGGAACGATTGCTTGAGCCATTGGGCCTATTGAGCCCGGAAATTTCGTCTTCTTTTCGACGATCTCACAAGCAGCAGCCACAGCCCCACAGCGTTCATGCCCAAGCACTACAATCAAGGGAACGCCAAGTACAGCTGAACCATATTCGATCGTGCCCATGGTAGCCGTATCGACCATGTTCCCGGCATTGCGGCCAACGAACAATTCGCCAACACCCTGCCCACCGAACAACAACTCAGGAGGCACGCGGCTACCGGCGCAGCTTATGATCGTGGCCCAAGGAGCTTGACCCTTGGCAACTTGTTCACGGCTTTTAGCCAAATCAACTTCGCAAAGTTGCGGCGATGACACGTACTTGGCATTACCTTCTTTCAGCTTAGCAAGCGCTTGATCAGCGGTAAGGCTGGTCGTAGGCCCACCAGCGGCCAAAACACTAGAAGGTAGCAGTGAAGCCGCAACTCCAGCCCCAGCTAGGCTTAGGAAGCCACGTCCCCCAAGGTTTACATCGCAAACTAGACACATTGAGAAGTCTCCTAAAGAATCCAAGAATCGCAACAGATAACGATTGCGAAACAACCAACCAACGTTTCTTATCTGGTAGCGAATATTGATGACAGAAATATTTCAAACAGACCAACTCAAATACTCAATTTTTTTAGCTGATTAAAACCCGATTGGAGATTGCCCCCCACGATGGGGGGGCTCTTTATTCTTCGACAACTACGTCCGACTTCACCCAGCCCGCTTCATCTCCTTGCCAGCACCCTTGAGCCTCAGTTCAGC
>JBAXJN010000128.1:0-1078 GCA_037137855.1 Actinomycetes bacterium | reverse complement strand
GGAAGGTATTGTAGTCATGCTGGCGTTCTGCCAACGACTACCGGGCGAGACTGCAATGTTTCCAGCGGTTGACTGCTGCTGTTGGTTGATTCCACCAGCAGTCGGTGGATAGAGTGCTGGGAAGATCCAGCGATGCAGTCTGGGGTGCGTAGCACTCCGACAAAACGGACATTTTCTACAGGTAATGACGACACCGCCTGCACGACTGATGACCCGAGCCGATTTGATACACTGAACTGTTTTTGAATGCACCTCCATGAAGGAAAACCCGCGAATGGTTGCTACGATCTCCCCGTCCACGCTTTCTGATCTGATTCGTCGCGGCGAAGGAGTCGTGTTGATAGACGTTCGCACGCCTGCTGAATTTGGCGAAGTGCACGTTGAAATTGCCCGCAATGTGCCGCTCGATCGACTCGATACCAAAGACTTCGCAGAGACCAGTGGCAAGGGCCCGGTCTATTTTATCTGTAAGTCGGGAGGCCGGAGCCACAAGGCGTGCGAAAAATTGATCGCAGCAGGCATCACGAACGTGGTGAGCATCGAAGGCGGCACCGCCGCATGTGAGGCGAATGGCGTTGCTGTTGTTCGCGGTCGTAAGTCGATGTCGCTCGAGCGGCAAGTCAGAGTGTGCGCCGGGAGTTTGGTGGCAATTGGTGTCGCTGTGGGTGGCTTTTCCTCTGATCCACTCTGGCACAGCATGGGGCTTGGACTGGCCGGTTTTATTGGCTGCGGACTGGTTCTTGCCGGTATCACCGACACCTGCGGCATGGGGATGCTCATTGCCAAGATGCCTTGGAATCAGACCTGCAGACGCTGATCGGGTTTGCATTGCGACCCGAGGTTTTAGAACGATACGGTCTGTTTCTTTATAGGTGGCCGGCAACTGATTGCGAAAGCGACGTTGCCCCGACGATCTCGAACTGTTCAACCCCTGCGATAAGATTTTACGCCCAGGAAGAGAAAAAATCAGTAGTGGCACCAGTCATTCAAAAAGTAGGGTAGTGTGCCAAGGGCATTATCAGAGTAAGTGAAATTACAAAAGGAATACCCAGCCTTAGCCCTCGGTCTTTAAGAAAAT
>JBAXJN010000127.1:0-1101 GCA_037137855.1 Actinomycetes bacterium | reverse complement strand
ACCGGAACATCGCAGTCCAATAAACATAAAGGAGTTGAAATCATTCGCGCATTTAAGTAATCGTCCATCGTGAGAGGGTCGCGATAGACAGCGCGTGGATTAGCGCCTGCATTCGTGCGACAAGTCAATGCAATCTGCGCAAGTTGCTCTCGTGTAGTTCCGTATTTATGCATGTGCAATTGCGCAACTTGGGCAAACCAGTTCGTTGCTGAAATCGCGCCAAAAGGCGCCAAGAACTCCATGAAGCCTGACGCTGCTTGCATGCCTTGACCTGGGCTTCGACCCTTCATGCCTTGCATCGTAGATTCGGTAACGGTGCGAAAAACTAGAACATGCTTAGCAAGACCTGACGCAATAGCCATGGTTGCTTCGATCATGGCCCCGAGTTGGGCTGCACCTTCGCCTGATCCGTAGATGTAGTTCAAATCAAGACGGAGCGCATCTTGCAGCTGTTGCGCGCCAGGGCCGCCGAAACCGCGAGAGGCAATAGCGTCGCCACCCGGATACGTCGCGATGCCATCAATGTCTTCACGCTTTAAACCCGCGTCTTCTATGGCTTCAAGAGCCGCTTCAAGGGTGAGATCCATTGCGGTGCGACCAAGGCGCCGGCCTGAGGCTGACCGCCCGATACCACTAATGAATGAAAGGCGTTCTGGATTGTTGATCATGCGGGCGATCCTTCCGGAACGAAAGTGGGGTAATAAATTCCGTCTCGGGCAAGGAACCGGGTTTCAACTCGACGACCGATCACGTCACCAGGAGCCGAATCAAGTGGAACTCCCACAACCAGCGCTGTTAAACGCAGATCAGGTTGCTCATCCATCGTGACCAACACAATCATGTATGGCTCTTGACCAGGGACCCACTGCTGAACATTGACGGTAAAACTCAGCACGGTGCCTTTACCGGAAACAACTTCAGGAACCATTTTGGTGCTTAAGCACTTTGGGCATCGAGGCGTTGGGGGGTGCGAGAAATACCCACAGTCCTGACAACACTTGAACCGCAGTTTTCCATCTACACCGCTTTGCCAAAAGAATTCACACTCTGGGTTATCTTGCGGTGGAATTCTTACCGTCAAAATATCAAGGTCAAGAGACA
>JBAXJN010000126.1:0-1103 GCA_037137855.1 Actinomycetes bacterium | reverse complement strand
ACTCGCAGCTTCTCGACGAACTTATCGAGTTGGCATTTGACCGCCACTCACGTCGTCGCCGTAATACCGCCCGCTAAAAGTGCTCCATAAGCAAGAGTGATTCGTCGGGTGCGACTGTTACCACGCGCGCCATGAATGCCGAGCCATCTTCTCCCCACGAATATTCCATGTACTGGGGTAACCCAGGGCGATAGTTCAAATCACGCCCACTAATTGAAAACTCGTAGGCCACCGACGGGCAGATATACGCGGTGGTGCCCCCAAACGGCGCAGAGATTGTCATGTGCGCGTGCCCACTTACTACCCCAAGCACTTTGTGGCGCGCTACAACTTCACTCAGCCCTGATATTGATGTGTTGTCAAGACGCACACTGTCAAGTGTTGGTCCGCCAACACGAAAGCACGGATGATGCATCGCGATGAGCGCTGGCTCTCCATCAGCAAGTACATCGTCGAGCCATTCCAACTGTGCGACATCGAGCGACCCATCTTCACGACCGGCACGTGAAGTATCGAGCACCACCAAATTGCCAACGACCTGGGGAACAACATAATCAAGGCGCCCGTTGCACGATGGCAACGAGAAGATCTGCTGCATTTTGAGCGAATCGTCATGATTGCCCGCGCACAATAGGACATCCACGCCCACCGATTTCAGGATTTTGGCTAATCCCTCATATTCATTGTCGGTACCCGACCGAGCAACACAATCTCCTGTGATCACAATGGAATTGGTTCGTCGCGATGCATGCCGTAGTGCCAGGGTGAGGTTACCCACCGGATCTGAGCCAGCAAAGAGTGCGTCGCCAGGACCAGGAATATGCGGATCAGAAATTTGGGCAACAACTATGCGAGCCATTGAAGTTCTACTGCTCAGCTGCCAGAAGCAGGGATATTTAAAATTTGCCCTGGGTACAACAATGCTCCAGAACTATTGAAACCGTTAATACTCAATAGCGAGCCAAGCGACACGCAGAACTTTTTGCGAATGATGTACATCGAGTCGCCCTTCGCAACTTTGTATGTGCCAGCAGGGCGGGGGTCGCAGCCAGGCTGACTTGGGCCCGCAGCAACATCGGGTGCCACATTGATCTGCGGATTAT
>JBAXJN010000125.1:0-1135 GCA_037137855.1 Actinomycetes bacterium | reverse complement strand
CATCGTCAGGGAGTACGGCGAACAGCGCAGTCAGCCCACGAACAATGATGTAATGGTAAGCAGGACGAGCATTGTGCTGATCGGCCCAGCGTCCCTTGTAGGGGCCGTCTTGAAGTTGGCCCGGTAGAACGCCGAGGCGGGCCTTTTCCTTTGCGGCTTGGAGATACTTCGATTCGTGCGTGACTCGATAAGCGGTCGCCAACAAGTAGACGCTGAAGCTGTTGTAGTTCCAGTTGGTCACGCAGGAACGCTTCGCTGCCCAATCAGCAGTGGCGATGGCTCCCGTGAGAAAGCGTTTCTCATTGCTGACCTCGTAGAGTTCAAACAACGCCACCCCGCAAAGTCCGTTGTCGAATTGAAGCCCACCATCCGTGAGATCATCAAAAGCCCAACCGTTTTTCACCACTTCGTCCAAATGCCCGGATTCCTTTGCCAGTCGCAGAAACCGATCCGCCGCCTGAAAAGCCTTATTCTTGCCTCCCCGATAAGCCGGAAAAGGAATCACGCCGGTTCCAGCCTGTTGCTGAGTCCAGAGAAGATAGTCACCGGCCTCAACGGCTTCTTTGAGCAGGGCATCTTCATTGGGTGCATTCGCCCGGCACCCAGCCAGACAACCCATCATGCAAGTCGCTACTTCCCGTGGAAGGTGTTCGGTTTCCGTCGGGTCCAGATCAATCCGCCACCATTTGTTCTTCTGGACGAATTGGAGAATCTTCTCAAAACCGGCCAACGCCTCGGCCTTGGTCAGCGGTTCGACTTGTTCGGGAGCCTGCCGGTATTCATCGGCCACTTCTGGAACACCTGCAAGATTTCCGAGCATGACGACAGACTCAGCGGCCAGCTTCCGAACAGCCACTTCGTCTTTCGACCGCAAAGCCTGGGCAAGTTGTTGAGCGGTCTGCTTGAGAGACTCCTGAGAATTCCGCACAGGTTTGGGTTGTTGAGCGTGCAATAATTGAAGACAAAACACGACAACAATGCCGATGCAGAAAATCGGAAAAGGACGGTGGTACATCGAATCGCCTTTCTGCAAGTAAATCACTGGAATCTACTCGTTCTTTGCAGCAGAGGTTTCATTATTTTTCCACCGTGATCCACTCGACTTACACCTTGAACGGCCCGGCCTTCTTGTCGT
>JBAXJN010000124.1:0-1165 GCA_037137855.1 Actinomycetes bacterium | reverse complement strand
TTACTCCCCGCATCTGGCTTGGGATAAGTGCGGGCGTAGCCGTCGGAATCTTCGTGATCTGGCTTCAGGTGTCGATTTTTACCTCGTTGGCTTCCCTGGGCATTGGCGCCCGGAGTTACCAAACCAGCCTGACGGGTGTCGCTAATCAGATTTCAGCGGGCGAATATACCGCCGCTCAGGCAGATCTAGCCCAAGCGCAGAGTGCCTCCACTCACATCATCGACTCCGCGCACGGCTTCAATATGACGGTTTTGGAATACATCCCCGGGATCTCATCTGCCGTTCATAACTGGGAACACCTGACTGACGCAGTTGAAAACATCACCGCGAGCACGGATGACATGCTCACCTTGTTTGGTGATCTCTCGGGTAAGTCTGGCACTGCAAAGATTTTCAATAACGGCGCAATTGATGTGGATGCCTTGAAAGCACTGCCACCGCGAGTGAAGTCGATTGATCTTGGTATTTCAGCGACGTATAACAATCTTCTAGCGGTGCAGGCCAATGGTCCGCTGTCTGGCCCCTTGGCTGCAGTTCAAGCCAAGGCATTAACCACGATCGCTCCTATTCAAGATGCGATGAAGGCGCTTGTTGATCTGGCTCCTCAATTGCCAGATGCGCTAGGTGCGAACGGTCCGCGTCGTTATCTCATTGCGATCGGCAACCAAGCCGAGATGCGTGCAGCAGGCGGCGCTCCGCTCACGCTGATTCTTGTTGAGTTCGACCAAGGCCGAATCACGATTCCAATAAAAGGCCAAACGAGCACCGAACTCTTTCCACCATTGAATGCCCCCGTGAAATGGTGGGGTCCATCAGCAAACCCATTCTTCGATATCAATCCGCGCTACAGCCCAATGGTTGTGGCAAACACTCACCCGAATCTGGAATTCAGCGCGCGTGAAATGGCTGGTGCCTGGGAAGGTGGAAGCTACCCCGCTGTTGATGGTGTAGTAACCATTGACCTCACGGCGATTGGTTCTGTGCTTAATGCGATGGGCCCAATTCAGTCGGTTGCATATGGTGAAGTCACTGGCGACAAGCTTGGGCAAATTTTATTGATCGATGCTTACGCCAAATTTGGCCAGTCAGATGCAGTGGCTCGCCAGAAGGCAAATCAGGAGCTCCTGGATCAGTTACTCGCCAAACTCCTGAGCGGTGATGAACT
>JBAXJN010000123.1:0-1167 GCA_037137855.1 Actinomycetes bacterium | reverse complement strand
CGCCATGGTGTTCCGATTGCACTCGAGTCATTCCGGTTCACGGTTGAGATCTACCTCATCGGTCACTTCACTGTACTTTCACGTGCAGCAGCAGTCATGAGCCAAAACGAGCCTCTTGCGGACAACCAGCGCGGAGTTTGCATTGGCACCGCTTCAATCGCTGGTTTTGAAGGCCAGGTCGGTCAGGTTGCTTACTCAGCAGCCAAGGGCGGAGTTATCGGTATGACCCTTACTGCAGCTCGCGATCTAGGACCTGCCGGTATTCGCGTGATGACCATCGCACCAGGAACCTTCCACACATATGCCTACGGAGACGCATCAGCCGAAGCGCTCAATGAGCGTTTCGGCGCACTTATCCCAAACCCAAAGCGCATGGGTCGCCCTGATGAGTATGCACAGCTCGCACTCCAGATCTGTGAAAACGACTTCCTTAACGGCTACACCATCCGTCTTGATGGTGCTCAGCGCTTCTAGGAAAATATTGAAACGGCCGGTGGTTTTTCACCGGCCGTTTCAATATTTCACACGCAAACTTCTGCAGTGTTGACACCTGCGAGTTTGTTGAGTTCAAACCCACGCGCGTAAGGTTGTGTAAATGGACAGCATCCTAGACATCCTCACAATCGATCGCGTCGATGAAGATAACTTCATCACGCGAGCTATCGATTCAGGATTTCCTGGCTTATATGGTGGCCAAGTCGCAGCGCAATCATTACTCGCCTCCTGCGAAACTGTGCAGCCAAATCAAGTCCCGCACTCACTTCATGCATATTTTTTGCGTGCAGGACGCAGTTCACTGCCAATCGAATTACAGGTCTTTCGCGACCGCGATGGGCGTTCATATGCCGCCCGCCGCATCGTAGCTGTTCAAAACGGGGAGGTGATTTTCAACATGTCGGTTTCTTTCCATCAACTCGAAGATGGGCCAGACGTTCAGGCTGTCTCAATGCCTTTAGTGCTAAGCCCCGAAGAATCAATCGTGCAAGGTGTGCCACGTGGTTCGCAAGACATCCAGTTGCGCGATGCGGCACCTAACTCCGACCACGACATGCCGCATTGCACTTGGACCAGATCAGTAACCCCCCTTCCTGACAACCCCCATTTACACGCTTGCGTGCTGACCTATGTCTCAGATTTTTATACCGGACTTGTCGAGTTCGATGAGTT
>JBAXJN010000122.1:0-1174 GCA_037137855.1 Actinomycetes bacterium | reverse complement strand
GAGCCGCACTCTTGCCCCGAATGTGGATTCGTCTGGGATGGCGTCAGTCGGGCTGAAGCAATCAGCGGAATCAATGAATCAGTCTCGGCATTCATCGGCGTCATTGAAGAGGCGGGTGAGATGGCAATGGTCCGCCCTGAATCCGGTCGATGGAGCATCGTTGAGTATGCGGGGCACCTGCGTGACGTACTCATTAGTTTGAGGGAGCGCACCATCCTTGCATCCGTCGATGACAATCCGACGGGGCAACCGATTTACCGCGATGAGCGCGTGAATCTCGGCTTTTATTCACTCGACTCTCTTGATGATGCTGCGGACGACCTTGCGTTCGCAGCAGGCCTCTTCTCGAAGACCATCGCAGCACTTCCACACAACTTCGAGAATCGCACTCTTGTTTACAGTCCAGTGTCGGCAGCCAAAGTGACTATTGGATGGATGGCTGCCCAAGGCTTCCATGAGGCCGCGCACCATCTTCTAGACGTCCGCCAGAACTTAGAGATGTTCAGGTAACGACAGGTTTCCAAAACCAAACGTGGCGTGCCTCCCTTTGGTCACAGCACTCAACTGCGTGTGTTCGTTGATCCGGACTTGTTGCAATACGACGAAGTGTGGGCTGCTGCGGGAACGTGGAACGACAACTTTGGTGCTGCACCTGCGGACATCGTGCGTGTTGCTGGTGGTGTAGTCACCGACCTGAAGCGCTCCTAAATCATCCATTCCTAGGGGATCATTGAAGTTATCCTCGACACATGACCGATAGACCAGTGCTTCACCTCTCGTTGCCAGTGGATGATCTTCACGCAGCGCGGGATTTCTACGAACGCACACTCGGGTGTCGTATTGGACGCGAGCGAGAAGATTGGTTCGATGCCTGGTTCTTCGGCTTGCAGTTAACGCTGCAGTTGAGACCGCAGGAAGTAACGGATGTCAGCCAACAAGGTGTTCGGCATTTTGGAGTCGTTCTTCCCGCATTGGCAGAGTTTGACGAACTTGTTCATCGGGTTGCTGCATCCGGGCATGCTTGGATTTCAAAACCTGAGAAACATATCGATGCCGAGTTAAACGGAAAACTTGGAGGGAAACTCGCAGACCCAAGCGGGAACATCATCGAAATCAAGTTCTATGCAGATAGCGCTGACTATTTGAGTTGAGTTGCTTAAACCAACGATGGCGT
>JBAXJN010000121.1:0-1192 GCA_037137855.1 Actinomycetes bacterium | reverse complement strand
GTTGTTCGGGAGATCTCAACGATCATTTCGGTCTTGGGGTGATGATGGTCAACCATCAAAAGCGGGATGGCTTCCAAGTAGCTATTTATGTCAGTTTCACTGATCCGCTGTTTTCTCTCAGCAACTCGTAATGCCGATGCAAGTTCATACACCCACAGTGTGGGAACGTGGCTGAGGGTAACAAGGAGCGGCGCCATAATCGACTCGACGGCGTCGGTTGTTTCGTCTTTGACCAGGTAAGACACCATGATTGAGGCATCGATGACGCAACTCAATATCTTCTGCCTTCCTCAATAAGTTCTTTGGCCGTCTCAGGCCCGGGCTTGGTTCGACTTCGGATTTCACGCGCGAGTTCAATGAATTCCTTGATCTGGTCTTCACGGGTAGGGGGTGGCCCGATCGTGGCGAAGGGCACGCCTCGCTTGGTCACCACGATGCGTTCCCCTGTTGCAGCGAGCTCGAGTAATTCAGAAAGTCGGGTCTTGGCTTCAAAGACTCCTACAGTGATGGTCATACCAACAGACTAGATTGTTGGTTAAATAGCGTCAAGCCCCTAGTGGACCCGCTCAAACTTGACAAAGGGCAGTGGCTTAGCGTCAGACTCCGCTTCAACTGAAGGGGATTGAGTGGCCAACGACAAAACGCTCGTGATCGTCGAATCACCGGCGAAAGCTAAGAAGATCGCGGGATACCTGGGGGATGACTACATCGTCATGGCCTCAGTCGGCCATGTGCGTGACTTGGCTTCAAAGGCCTCCGACCTTCCTGAAGGTGAGCGCAAGCACTCCTGGAGCAAATTGGCTGTCAATGTCGATGATGGCTTTCGTCCCTATTACATCGTGCACCCGTCAAAGGCTGCCACGATTCGGGATTTGAAAGCTGCACTCAAGGGTGCCGATGCACTCTTGCTCGCAACGGACGAGGACCGAGAGGGTGAAGCAATCTCTTGGCACCTATTAGAGGTGTTGCGTCCCAAGGTTCCCGTTCAACGCATGGTGTTCAACGAAATTACTGCTGATGCAATTCGCGAAGCGGTATCCCACCCTCGCGATCTCGACATGGATTTGGTGCAAGCGCAGGAAACCCGCCGCATCGTTGACCGTCTCTACGGATATCCAGTTTCTGAAGTTTTGTGGAAAAAGATTGGTCGCGAAGCCAAATCAGCAGGCCGCGTGCAATCAGTAGCAGTGCG
>JBAXJN010000120.1:0-1205 GCA_037137855.1 Actinomycetes bacterium | reverse complement strand
CTTGCACGCGAAGTCGCTACGGAAGGCATCAGGGTAAATGCCATTCGGCCCGGGGTGATTGACACTCCGATTCATGACGACTTTCATGGTGCCTCATTTGCCAGAGAGTTCTCACACAATCTTCCCATGAAACGCGCAGGAACAGCGGAGGAGATCGCAGAGGCGGCAATCTGGCTACTCTCGCCAGCTGCTTCTTACGTAACAGGCTCAATACTCAACGTATCAGGAGGTCGATAGAGACACTCGATGTCTCTACTGGCGGAGTATCTTTGCACAATGCAAGCGCTGAACCGGCATGCAGACCGTCACCTATTGAAAGATAAAAAATGAAATAGCTAACAGTAGAGACCGAGAATTATTACGATGATTACTCTGCCATTCCGAAACTCGGATGTTCTTCATCATCTAACTCACCTTCTTAAGATCAGCGGAGTTCACTGAGTTTTTAACTGCCCACCAGACCCGATGTCGGAACACGGGCGTCTGCCGAAGCTCAACGAGCAAATCGTCGCATGATCGACATCAGCAAGCTACACCATTCAGTTGACCCCTATTCATGCGCGCTATGAAACTGCAAGGGCGTCCTCCCAGCTAAGCTGGTTTCTGGTGAAGGCTATCTCGCAATTTTCTGCATGCCTTTATTCTTAGCCAATCTTCTCACCAAAGAAGCATTCCATTCAGCCGCGGCCGATGAAGGGCATCTTTGTTGCCATGACTGTCATGAACTGGACATTGGCTTCGAGAGGCAAAGAGGCCATGTGCCGAACAGCGCCAGCTACGATGGCAACATCAATGACAGGTTCCGGGGCAATGGTCCCATTGGCCTGTGGCATGCCCGTAGCCATCGTTTCCGTCATAGCTGATGCCGCATTGCCAATATCAATCTGACCGACGGCGATGTTGTATTTCCGGCCATCCAAGGCCGCTGACTTGGTCAAGCCCGTCATCGCGTGTTTGGTAGACGTATAGGGTGCCGAATTCGGCCGCGGAACATGAGCCGAGATCGAACCATTGTTGATAATCCGGCCTCCCATAGGCTTTTGTGCCTTCATTATTTGAAAGGCACACTGAATACAGAAAAACGCACCAGACAGGTTCGTGCCCACCACTGCCTGCCAGTCTGCAGCCGGAACATCCTCCAGCAAAACGCTGCCCGGCACGCCTGTGCCTGCGTTGTTGAATAGCAGGTCAAGTCGCCCCCATCG
>JBAXJN010000119.1:0-1291 GCA_037137855.1 Actinomycetes bacterium | reverse complement strand
AACCCTGGTGCGTTCCATCGCAGCGATGCAGCAGGTTATGTGTTCTGGAGTGATCGCGTTTTAGAAATGGATGCGACGAATCCACAAGTCGCTGCGCGTTTAGCACGGGCGCTGGATCGTTGGAGCCATTTGGCAGAGCCGTATCGCTCAGCCGCGAAAGTCGCGATCGAACGTGTCGCCGCCAAACCCGACTTAAGCAACGACGTGCGTGAGGTTGTCTCACGCGCCCTTTCTCAATAAGACATGAAGGACGCACGATGAGTATTTCTCTCACCCGCTATTTGGTCGAAGAACAACGCGCTAAAGGTCGTATTCCCTCTGAATTACGTTTACTGCTTGAAGTGGTAGCGCGCGCTTGTAAAAGCATTAGCCATGCCGTCAACAAAGGCGCATTAGGCAGTGAACTTGGCGATGTCATGGGCTCGGCTGGAAGCGAAAACGTACAAGGTGAGGTCCAAAAGAAGCTCGACATCATTGCTAACAATGTATTGATTGAAGCCAATGAATGGGGCGGCCACTTGGCCGCCATGGCGTCTGAAGAGATGGACAGCATTCACGTAGTGCCGAATCGCTACCCGCAAGGCGAATACCTGTTGATGTTTGACCCACTAGATGGATCTAGCAACATCGAAGTCAACGTGAGCATTGGCACCATCTTCAGCGTGTTGAAAAAGGTGAGTAATAACACTGCAGTGACCGAGCAAGACTTTTTGCAACCTGGTACGCAGCAAGTAGCTGCTGGCTATTGCGTGTATGGCCCCCAAACCACTTTAGTGTTAACCGTCGGAAACGGCGTGGCCATGTTCACATTGGACCGCGAGCAAGGCTCGTTTGTGTTGACACAAGAAAACGTGAAGATCCCAGAAGACACCAAAGAATTCGCCATCAATATGAGCAATATGCGGCATTGGGATGCGCCTGTTAGACGTTATGTTGATGAATGTTTGGCTGGAAAAGAAGGTCCGCGCGGCAAAGACTTCAACATGCGTTGGATTGCATCTATGGTGGCCGACGTTCATCGCATCTTGACCCGCGGCGGAATTTTCATGTACCCGTGGGACAAGCGTGAACCAGAGAAGCCTGGAAAGTTACGCTTGATGTATGAAGCCAATCCTATGAGTTGGTTAATCGAGCAAGCTGGTGGCGCAGCCACCAATGGCCTGCAGCGCATTTTGGAAGTGCAACCTACGCAACTGCATCAGCGTATCAGTGTAATTTTGGGGTCTAAGAATGAGGTGGAGCGGGTGACTAGGTATCACTTGGATAAATAGTTTCACTTAACGATTCATGC
>JBAXJN010000118.1:0-1315 GCA_037137855.1 Actinomycetes bacterium | reverse complement strand
AATGGCAGCACTTATCAAATTTCCTATGTGGGCGGCACAGGCAACGATGTAACTTTGACTGTATATAATCTAGCCACGGTTACATCCTTCTCCCCAACCATTGGAAAAACCGGTACCCCCGTAGTCATCATTGGTTCTGATTTCACCAAGGTCTCGCAGGTATCTTTCAATGGCACGGCTCAACCCACCTACACCGTAAATTCACCAACTCAAATTACTACAACGGTTCCATCGGGCGCAACCACGGGCACTATTTCGATTACCACCATTGCTGGCACAGCCACAAGCACGAACTCATTTACCGTGGACAACACTGCGCCCACGCTGAGCATCAGCGCAAGCCCAGGCAGTCTGAAAGCTAATGAAACCTCGACCATCACCTTCGCCTTCTCTGAAGTCGTGACCGGGTTTTCTTCAAGCATCATCACCGTGACCAATGGCACCCTCTCCACCCCAGTGGCATCTAACAGCACTGTTTATACTGCTACTTTCACTCCGACACTTGGCATCAAAGCAGATGGAACTATTTCTGTCAGCAACAACTACTTTGACTCGGTTGGAAACCAAGGCACCGCTTCAACACTTACGCCCCCGATCGCAATCAACACCGTGCAAACGCCTCTTGTCACGGGTAGCGCTTCCACAAGCCAAAACGGGGCGAGCGTTGTTTCTCTTATTGATCCTGATACCGGCGCTGTTATCGGTAGTGCAGTCCCCTTCCCCGGATTTACCGGTGAACTTCGAGTTGTCTCCGGCGATTTTAACAACGATGGCAAAGTTGATATCATCGCAGCAGCAGGCCCCGGTGGCGGGCCAGCAATTGCTGTCCTTGATTCCCAAACCGGCGAAGTACTTCAATCATTCTTCGCTTTCGATCAAGCCTTTACCGGTGGCGTTTTCATCGCAGTCCGTGATTTCAACGGCGATGGCATCCTCGATATCATCGCAGGCGCAGGCGCTGGTGGTGGCCCAGAAGTTCGTATCTTCAATGGCGATGGCCTTACTGTAATTAGATCTTTCTTTGCCTATGCTCAAGATTTTACCGGTGGTGTCACTGTTGCATCCTTCGACTTCAACAACGATGGCATCCTCGATTTAGTTACCGGTGCTGGCCCAGGTGGCGCTCCCCATGTTAAAGTTTTCGATGGTGCAACCAGCTCTATCCTCAGTCAATGGTATGCATACCCCGCATCCTTCACCGGTGGCGTTTTCGTTGCAGCAGGCGATATCGGCAACGCTGGTAACATCGAAGTAGTTACCGGCGCAGGCCAAGGCGGAGCACCTGTCGTTGCAGTCTGGGACCCTTACACGGGTG
>JBAXJN010000117.1:0-1319 GCA_037137855.1 Actinomycetes bacterium | reverse complement strand
CGATCGGCTATCTCGCTGCTAAGACGACCACGCTTGGTTTGGGCACCGCTATTTTAAATGTATACAGCCGAACTCCTGGCGTGCTTGGTATGACGGCTGCCGGTTGTGATCACCTCAGTGGTGGTCGCTTCCATCTTGGACTTGGCGCATCGGGGCCACAGGTGGTTGAAGGTTTCCACGGCATGGCTTATTCAAAGCCTCTTACCCGCACAAAAGAAGCTGTTGAAATCGTTCGCAAAATCGTGGCCCGTGAGGTGGTGGAGTTCTCCGGTGACACCCTCAGCGTGCCGCTCACCAAGGAGGCCGGCGGAACTGGTCTTGGCAAGCCCCTAAAACTCATCAACACACCCGACCGCGCAAACGTGCCGATCTACCTTGCTGCTCTTGGCGATAAGTCAGTGGAAACAGCAGCCGAAATTGCCGAAGGCTGGCTGCCATTTTTCTGGGTGCCAGAACAAGCAGCGCAGGTCTTTGGATCGGCACTGAAGCCCGGACTAGCAAATCGTTCAGCTGAACTTCCAGCCCTGGATATCGTGGCAAACACGACGGTTGCTATTGGCGAAAATCTGGACAGGGAAGCCTTGCTCCAAGGTATGCGAAATCACATTGCCTTATATGTAGGTGGCATGGGTGCCAGAAATGCCAATTTCTATAACGATCTGGCGCAGCGGATGGGATGGGTCGATGAAGCTTTAGCTATCCAAGAGTTCTTCCTTACTGGCAAGCGCGAAGAGGCCGCCGCCGCGGTGCCGCAGGCGTGGCTAGATCAGGCCACTTTGGTTGGTTCGTCCTCGTTTGTGGCAGAACGCCTGGCGGCATACAAGGAGTCTGGAGTTACGAGTTTGGACATTACGATTCCGGCTGGGGTGGATCCCCTGACAACTGTTGAACAACTTCGTTCACTCATGTAGCAATTAGTCAAAGTTGCCTACGGGGAGCGTGCTTTTTGCCTAAGTTCTTCTTATAACTATGAGCCCGAGGAGGAACCTTGTCGATTCCTATCGTCAATTATTTAGCACTAGAACCGCAGCCACATTTGGTTGCGCAAGAGTGCACAGCATGTAAGTCCAAGTTCTTTGGACGGCACAATGCCTGCCCAAAATGCTTCGGAGACACTTTTGCAGAGTTTGAAGTGCCAAATACTGGGATTTTAAAGACCTTCACCATCGTTCATCACGATGCCAAGGGCGTTCCTGTGCCCTACTGCGCTGCAATCATCGACTGTGGCGGTATGACGGTTTCAGGGAACATCATCGGCGTCGAGCCAGACCCCGAGATCATCACCCGCGGGATGCAGGTGCAACTCAAGACTTACTCAC
>JBAXJN010000116.1:0-1326 GCA_037137855.1 Actinomycetes bacterium | reverse complement strand
TCAGTAGTGTCCGGACGTTGAGCTAGCGCGGTTGCGTAACTCTCTGAGCCATTTGGTATAAAGCACGATTTGTTCTGGTCTCGATTTCAGCTTCATTAGACCCTGCTGCGACCCTGCGAAGACCATTTTCGCGGGTATCGCTTATGCACGCAGGCAAGCTGGTTTTTGCGCAGTTGACCGAGCATCTGCCGCTGAGCACCTTTCGCCGCTGCGTGGCGCTCTATGCGGGCGAGCACAAGATCAAGAACTTCACCTGTCTCGAACAGTTTCTGTGCCTGGCGTTTGCTCAACTGACGTACCGAGAAAGCCTGCGCGATATCGAGGCTTGCCTGCGAGCGCAACGCGACAAGCTCTACCACATGGGCATTCGCAGTCGTATTTCCCGCAGCACCCTGGCCGATGCCAACGAAGTGCGCGATTGGCGCATCTATGCCGACTTTGCGCAGCGTTTGATCGTCATGGCGCGCAAGCTCTATATCGACGAGCCCTTTGGCGTCGAGCTGAAGGAAACGGTCTACGCGCTGGATACCACGACCATCGACCTGTGCTTGTCGGTCTTTCCGTGGGCACCGTTTCGACGCGCCAAGGCTGCGGTAAAGCTGCACACGCTGTTGGACTTGCGCGGCAATATCCCGACGTTTATCCATATCAGCGACGGCAAGATGCACGAGGTCAATGTCCTCGATCAGTTGCTGCCCGAGCCCGGTGCGTTCTACCTCATGGATCAAGTCTTTCTGGACTTCGAGCGGCTCTTTCGCTTCCACGAGGCCGGCAGCTTCTTTGTCACGCGCGGAAAATCCAACCGCAAAGCCCAGCGTCGCTACTCCCATCCGGTGGATCGCACCACGGGCCTGGTCTGCGATCAAACCATCGTGCTGACGGGCTTCTACTGCTCAAAGGCTTCGAGACCCCGCTGCGGCGTATCCGCTTCAAGGATCCGAAGACCGGCAAGCGGCTGATCTTCCTCACCAACAACTTCACACTTCCGGCCCTGACGATCACCGAGCTGTATCGGTGTCGCTGGCAGGTGGATCTCTTTTTCAAATGGATAAAGCAGCATCTTCGTATCAAGCAGTTCTATGGCACTTCAGAAAACGCCGTGAAGACCCAGATCTGGATCGCCGTGTCAGTGTACGTGTTGGTCGCCATCGTCAAAAAGCGGTTGAACATCTCGGCCAGCCTCTACGAAATGCTACAGATCTTGAGCCTAACCATGTTTGAGCAAACGCCTTTAAATAGCCTGCTTTCCACCGCCAGCAGCGCATCAAACAACGACGAATTCTCTAACCAGCTGAATTTGTTCATTTAACGTCCGGACACTACTGA
>JBAXJN010000115.1:0-1330 GCA_037137855.1 Actinomycetes bacterium | reverse complement strand
ACACGATCCAATACTACATCTAGTGGCCTTGGGAGCTAACCGGATAAGCACGATAGATTCTATCACTACTGTCCGGTTAAAATCCCAATAGATTCAATTGCTTGCAAGGTATTCCCACTGTTGCAGTGTATTCGTTTGCCATAAACGCCTGCTGCAAGGGCAATTTCTCGAACAGGGTGAGCGACAATATCTGTAATAAAGTGTAAAGCGAAGCGTCCAGCTTGAGCCGCTTCTTGACGATGGCGACGAGCACATAAATCGAAACTGCGATCCATATCTGTGACTTCACTGCGTTCTCTGAATTGCCGTAAAACTTCTTGATACGCAAATGCTGCTTGATCCATTTGAAAAACAGTTCCACCTGCCAGCGCTGCTTGTAGAGCGCACAGATGATTGCTGCCGAAAATGTGAAGTTGTTGGTGAGAAACACCAACCTCTTGCCCGTCTGCGGATCCTTGAAACGGATACGACGCAGATGCTCGGGATAATCCTTGTGACTGGTGAACCCGGTCAGCACGACGGTTTGATCGCAGATGATGCCCGTGCTGCGGTCTACCGGGGCCGAATAGACACGCCGAAGCTGGGTGTTCGACTTGGCGCGCGTGACGAAAAAGGCGTGTGCCTGATGTATCAGGTAAAGCCGTGCGAAGTCGAGATAACCTCGATCCATGACATAAATCGCGCCGGCTTCCAGCACCAGCACATCGAGCACATTCACGTCGTGAAGCTTGCCGTCCGAGAGGTGAATGAAGCTGGGGATGTTGCCGCGCAAGTCGAGCAACGTATGCATCTTCACCGCCGACTTGGTGGTGCGAAACAAGGCCCACGGAAACAGCGACAGACACAAATCGATGGTGGTCGAATCCAGCGCGTAGGCGGTGTTTGTAAGCTCGATGCCAAAGCTGTCGTGCGCATACAGCGTGCGGGCTTGCGCGATCAGGCGCTGGGCGAACTCGGCATAGATACGCCAATCCCGCTTCTCGTTGGCATCGGCCAGTGTCGAACGTTTGATTTCGTGGCGAAAGCCCATGTGATAGAGCTTGGCGGCCTGCGCCGACAGACAGACTTCGATATCGCGCAGACTCTCGCGGTAAGTCAGTTGCGCAAACGCCATCACGCGAAATTGATCGGCACAGGTGAGCGATTTGACGTAATGGTCGCCGCCATGCCGTTCGACGATTCGGGTAAAGGTGCTCCACGGCAGAAAATCCATCAGTTGAGAGAACAATGTCTTGCCGATGTTCATGCGCGACTCCGGGTAAGTTACCCCCGAAAATCGCCCGGAACGCCATTTTGCATTTCAAATCGACACCACACTTCATTGCCAAAA
>JBAXJN010000114.1:0-1381 GCA_037137855.1 Actinomycetes bacterium | reverse complement strand
GGTCGTCGTCCATATGCGACCATCGGCAAGGCCGTGGGTTTGTCTGAGGCTGCGGTACGCCAGCGAGTGCAGCGCCTGACCGAAGCTGGGGTCATGCAAATCGTGGCGGTCACTGATCCAGCTTCTCTTGGCTTTTCTCGGTCAGCAATGGTGGGGATCAAAGTTGATGGCAACCTTGAGCGAGTAGCAGATCTCCTTGAAGAAATTCCTGAGATCGACTACCTCGTTATCTCAGCCGGATCATTTGACCTGCTCGCTGAACTCGTCGTAACCGACGATGCTGAATTGCTCGACATTATTAACGGTCGCATCCGAGCCATCGCAGGCGTCAGAGCAACTGAAACCTTTGTTTATCTCAAGTTACGCAAACAGATCTACACCTGGGGAACCCGATGAGCACAACAAGTAGTGAACGTAGTTACGGCGACAGAGCTAAAGACCATCTCTGGATGCACTTCACCCGACATGGCTCCTTTTACGAGGGAGAGCCCCTTCCGGTCATCGTCAAAGGTGACGGCTGCTACTTCTGGGATGAGCACGGCAAACGCTATCTCGACGGAATTTCGAGTCTCTTCAACGTTCAAGTAGGTCACGGACGCACCGAATTGGCAGAAGCCGCTGCCAAGCAAGCCGCTGAACTCGCATTCTTTCCCATCTGGGGCCTTGCTCATCCGCGGGCAATTGAACTTGCGGAACGCGTTGCATCCATTGCACCTGGCGACCTCAACCGCATTTTTTTCACTGCCAGTGGAGGTGAAGCAGTCGAGTCTGCTTGGAAACTAGCCAAGCAGTATTACAAACTCACCGGCAAGCCCACCAAGCATAAGGTCATCAGCAGAGACGTTGCGTACCACGGAACTCCACAGGGAGCCCTGTCACTCACGGGCATATCAGTGGCAAAGATCCCCTTTGAGCCTCTGGTTCCTGGTTCCATTCGGGTGCCTAACACTAATTTTTATCGCGCTCCTGAACATTTGAGGGATGACCTTTACGCCTTTGGCCAGTACGCCGCAAACCGGATCGCTGAAGCAATCGAGTTCGAAGGTCCAGACAGCGTTGCAGCAGTGATACTCGAGCCCGTGCAAAACTCAGGTGGCTGCTTCACTCCACCGCCGGGATACCTAGAACGAGTCCGTGAAATTTGCGACGAATATGACGTGCTGCTGATTGCGGACGAAACGATCACCTCGTTTGGTCGTGTTGGTGAATATTTCGCGATGCAAAGATACGGCGTCGTACCTGACATCATCACCTGCGCGAAAGGGCTCACTTCCGGCTATTCACCATTAGGTGCGATGATTGCAAGTGAGAGGCTGTTTGAGCCCTTTAAGCATGGGACGAATACTTTCTTACATGGATTCACTTGGGGTGGACATCCCGT
>JBAXJN010000113.1:0-1419 GCA_037137855.1 Actinomycetes bacterium | reverse complement strand
CGGTGAACTCGGGATAGAAGGCGTCGACCATATCTTGTGGAGAGCACGGACCAACGAGAGAAATTCGCATCACGTCGCCCATTCTCGGACGCGCGTGGAATCAACCGCCGCCATCGAATTCGCAGCCGACGATGTGATGTCGATCGTGGACGGAGCTTCTGGATCGGGGCCGCGGCCTTGCGCGAGTAGCATGAAGGACCAGGCGGGCCAGGTATAGAAGAACCCAAAAACGATGATAGCCGGAAAAAGGACAGAATGCACTTGACCAGTTTTGAAAACCAAAAGTCTAATGGACAGTGTTAGGAGAGCAAGAAACAATATAAGGCCGACGATACCCAATGTCGTGATAATTTGGATATACATACTATGAGCCTCAATTGTGAATCGTGGGTCGGTCGATATGGGAGTCGGCCCAAATACTTCTCCAAATAGCCATTGCGTGGTAGTTCGTGCAACCGCCATTCGCTCCGACCAAAATGAGAATCGGGCATCCAGAGTTCCAGTGTTGGTTGCGGATGATTCAAGTTCGCTTGAGTTGGCTAGGAGCGACACGGTCCAGATGGTCAATGGTGCGCCGAGCGCGACCGCCGGAACTAGAAGAAACGAACTGAGCTTGCGTGCTTTCAAGACCATGACAAGAGCGAATAGGCCTGCGACCAAGGCGGCGACCCATACTGATCGGTGCTGACAAAGCACGACCGAAACGGCCAGATACGCAATTGCAGCTACCCGAAAAGGTCGCCATGGGCCAGGCCGATATATCAGCAGGAGCAGTCCACAAAGCATGATGAGAGCACCTGAGGCCTCGAGGGGACGGGCCGAAACCCATCCGATGCCTTCCTGCCAGTGTCCATCGCTTGCGGAACCAAACCCGTGAACCAGATACAACCCGGTCTGTATGGTTGCGCCAGCAAGGGCCACCCAAACAACGGGAGCTAGCAAACGACTCGACCACTGACTCTGAGCGGTTGCCCACCAAAATACGCCTAGGCTCAATAGCAACGTTCGCCAGTGATTGACCGCAGTTTGCAGGTCGTCTAATATAAACCAGGAAAGCAAGCCACACCCTACTAAAACCGTTAGCAAGCCAGCCGTTATATTCAATTTTGACCAATGGCCATTCGATAACTGCCTGAATATCCCGAAACTTAGAAAGATTAGGGTGAAAACATCAGCAGGATAGATAGAGGCGCCCAGCAGCGACGCCGAAGGATAGAAACCGATCGAACCAGTCGTCAATGTCACAAGCATTAAAAAGAGCACGATGGTTGCCCGCGGCATTCGTGCCGCAATGAAGTACAGAATAGCAAACGCTAAAAGTGCGCAGCCAGAAATTAGTAGTGTTTGTCCGAGGCTAGCAATGCTCATGTTCGGACTAACGCGTCAACATCCGCGTCGACCATCAATCCCGCCAGTTCG
>JBAXJN010000112.1:0-1493 GCA_037137855.1 Actinomycetes bacterium | reverse complement strand
GGTCGGACGCCTTCTTGGCGCCACGAGTGTCCTGGACGGGGCTGAAAATGGTGCCTGCCCCGGCGATCAGTTCCTTTCGCCACCGGTTTACCAGGGTCGGGTGGATGCCGAACCGGCTGCATACCTGGGTTGGCGGTCAGGTCCCCCCGAACCGATTCTAGGGCAACCTTGGCCTTGAATGCCTCCCCATGAACTTTCTTAACTGGACTTTTGCAAACTTGAAACTGGCCTTGGAGAAATAGGTAATTTGGGTTCAAATGCAGCTGGCGTATAACAGTTTTTGTTTGACCATGGAGGGTCGAACCATGCCAGGGATAGTAGAATTACCTGCAGTAGTGCGTGCGGCAGTGCTAGAGTTTGGCGACCTGTTTTCCTGTGAGCCACAGCGCCGGCATTTAGGCGAATACCTGACTGGCCTGATGATTGCTGAGCGTAAAAGCGTGTCAGGCATTAACCGGGAGTTTGCCGAGACCACCGATCAATCCTGCCTGAATCGATTTTTGACTGGTTCGAATTGGGATGCGGCCAAGCTGAATGAGCGTCGCCTGGAATGGCTCCAAAAAAGTCCATCGACGCGGTACAGTTCGCATGGAGTGATTGCGATAGATGATGTGCTGATCGACCATGAAGGGCAATTCATCAAGGATGTGGGTTGGTATTGGGATCATGCGGAACACCGCAACAAGATTGCTCACGACTATTTGATCATTAATTATGTGTGCACCAGTAACAAGCATTATCCCCTGGATTTCAAACGATTCAAGAAGCGGGAGCAGTGCGATGCTACGGGTGAGAAATTTGAGGACCACACGACCCTATTTTGCCAGTTGGTAGATTGGGTATGCGACAAGGGTATCCCGGGCGATTTTACATTTGACAGCTATTTCACCAATGCGGAGAACCTGAATCATATCCATTCCAGGAAAGACGAGACAGGTCGCTCCCGTGGTTATGTAGGCGACTTGAAGGTGAACCGTAAGCTTGAATGGAAAGGCATGACCCTCAAGGCGAATGAATTGGCGGCCACCATACCGCAGGCTGACCGCAAGGAAATCCGCCATGGGGAAAAGCGGCAGTGGTATTTCACCTGCTCTGTGCGAATCCCCAAGGTGAACCACAAGGTGCGCCTTGTGGTGCTATGGCGCCACAAGGGCGATGCAAATCCGTGCAAGGTGTTGGTGACGAATCGGTTGACTTGGGAAGTGTGTCGGATTCTTGGGGTTTACCGGGAACGCTGGACGGGTACAGAGACCTTTCATCGAGACGGCAAGCAAGAGCTTGGCATGGGTGACTGTCAGCTACGCGATGGCCAGGGCCAGACAAGGCACATGTATTTGGTCATGCTGGCGTACAGCCTCTTGATGCGTCAACTCGGGCAGAGCTGTGTGCATGATTGGGCTCTTCAAAAGCTGACCACCATCGGCGAGGCCTGTCGGGCGATCCTTCGTGAAACTTTGAGAGGCACTTTGACCTGGGCAATCCGGCAGGCGACC
>JBAXJN010000111.1:0-1500 GCA_037137855.1 Actinomycetes bacterium | reverse complement strand
AACGCATTCTGCAACAACACTTTTTTGATTTTGCTTTACACAACTCAGTTTCGAATGCGATGAGCCACGCGGCACTTCAGATAATGAATTGCCGAACAGCTGCGATGGGTGGTCATATTAACAGTTGTCCAGACGGGCACTTTCACCAGATCGCTTATAACTCTTGCCGTCATCGTAGTTGCCCGCAATGCGCTTGGCTGCCACGTGAACAATGGCTCAGTCAGTGGAAGCAACGCTTACTTGTCTGTCCGCACCATCACTGCATCTTCACTCTGCCTCATGATTTTAACAGCGTATGGAGATACAACAAGGCCGAGTTTTCGGAAGTCCTCTTTCACGCGGTATCAGAGACGTTGCAAGAGTTGTTAGGCGATCCAAAGTATCTTGGCGGACGAGTAGGCTTGCTCTGCGCCTTGCATACTTGGAACCAAACGCTTCAGGAGCACATCCACCTGCATGTACTCGTCACTGCCGGTGGACTGGGCCCTGCTGGTCGATGGCTTCAACTTAAAAAGTCATGCTTGTTGCCTCGCAAGGTACTCATGATTAAGTTCCGAGGCAAATTCAAAGCGATGCTCAAGCAAAAGATTGCATCGGGCAAAATCAAACTTCCGCCGAAGATGACTGAGCAAGATTTCGATGTGTTGCTGAAGAAGTTGACCAAGGTTTACTGGAACGTCAAGATTCTCAGTCGCTATCCGACTGGGGCTGGTGTGGCAACTTATTTGGCGAGGTATCTCAAGGGTGGACCGATCGGGAACTCTAGGCTGCTGTCTCTCGAGAATCGTCAAGTGACTTTCCGCTACCGGATTGGTACGCATGAGGGAGGGGACGGGAAAGAGCAAGGAGTGACCAGTCTTCCAGTCGGCACGTTTATTCGCCGCCTGCTAGAGCATGTGCCGCCGCGTCGATTGCAAACGGTTCGCGGCTACGGGCTTTACAGTGGCAATCAGCATTCGCAGATCGTCGAAGCTCGTGAAGCACTCGGAATGCCTGCGGCGTGCAAAGAGCAGCAAGCAAGGACATGGCAGGAGATTTGCGAAGAGTCTGGATACAGAGAAACGTGTCGCTGCCCACAATGCGGAGCAAGGCTCGTGTCGCACAGCGAATTCAAAGCAGGCCGCGGACCGCCCGTATTCTGGCCAAGCTTACCGAACCAAACGGAGGCAGCATGAGGCGACTTCGTGAACAGACCAAGGATCAACAGGCACGCCACCCAGGAAACCGAAGGTCTGCACGAAACGGATTACCTCACGGTCTAGAAGCGTCGAAAAAGGAGAGCCAAGCGTCCCACGGGCAACAGGTCCTGTGGTAAACTCCTAAGGAGCAACGGAGTGCCGAGCAAGGTTGCGAATGGAACACCGTTCAACAAAAAGTTGCACCTGATTTCGCGATCAACCCAAAGTGCCACACCCAAGTTCACGTCCGCGAAACAGGTGAACTTAAACGTTGAACTGGCCTTCGGGGCTTGAACGTTGGTTGACTGCTTGCATCGTTTCT
>JBAXJN010000110.1:0-1526 GCA_037137855.1 Actinomycetes bacterium | reverse complement strand
AGATTGGTGTTCGCCAAGAATCAGGTGGTCTAGTTAAGTTTGACCACGTTGAAACTTCAGTCTTTGGTCGCACACTGGCCGATGATGTTGAGGTCAACGGCGTCGTTATTGCTAAGGCCGGCATTGACTTGGGCGATCGCAATATTGATGAGCTCGTTGCAGCCGGTATCGATGAAGTCAAGATCCGCTCAGTTCTAACCTGCGATAGCAAGGTCGGACAGTGCGCAGCTTGCTACGGTCGCTCTCTTGCAGCAGGTCAACTCGTTGCAGTTGGTGAGGCAGTAGGAATCATTGCAGCACAGTCAATTGGTGAGCCTGGTACACAGCTAACAATGCGTACCTTCCACACTGGTGGTGTTGCTGGTGATGACATCACTCACGGTCTTCCACGTATTGTCGAGCTTTTCGAAGCGCGTACTCCAAAGGGTGTTGCACCGATTGCAGAGACTGCAGGCGTTGTCTCATTCCGCGAAGATGCAAAGGGTAAAAAGATTATCGTTACACCAGATGATGGTGGCGAAGAAGTCGCTTACCCAATCACTCGTCGTCAGAAGTTACTTGTAGAAGATGGTGTTCGCGTTGAAGTTGGCCAGAAGATGGTCGTCGGCGCAATCGATCCTAAGCAGGTTCTTCGTATCCTTGGACCACGTGCAACTCAAGTTCACTTGGTCAACGAGATTCAATCTGTATATCGCTCACAGGGCGTAGGCATTCACGATAAGCACATCGAAGTAATCGTTCGTCAAATGTTAAAGCGCATCACTGTGCTTGAAGCAGGGGACGCGGATCTACTTCCAGGTGAGCTCGTAGAGCGCGGTCGCTTTGAAGCTGAAAACCGTCGCGTAGTTACATCCGGTGGAAAGGCCGCCTCAGGTCGCCCAGAACTTATGGGTATTACTAAGGCATCACTTGCAACTGAGTCATGGCTATCAGCTGCATCCTTCCAGGAGACAACTCGCGTACTAACAGATGCCGCACTTTCTGAAAAGAGTGATCCATTGCTCGGACTCAAAGAGAACGTCATCATCGGTAAGTTGATTCCAGCAGGTACTGGTCTTGCCCGTTATCGCAACATTCGTGTTGAGCCAACGGAAGAGGCAAAGGCCGCTGTCTATGCAGCCTACGATGAGTACGACTTCACACCATTTGATCAAGCGGGATCCGGTGAGGCCGTTCGCCTCGATGAGGTCGAAGTACCTCGATAATCCATCTGTAATGCCAAAACCCCTGGGAAACTGGGGGTTTTTGCATCTCGGTGCGACACGCCCGGATGTAGGAAAACCAGGCAATCTAGCCCCTGGCCTGCAGGCAGGAGTAAAAGCCCCGTTTTGACTCTATAAGCGTGGCTGAGTTACCCTTCACGTCTGCTCTTTTAGAGCGTTGTTGCTTGTGCGTGTAAAAAGTTGAAAAACTATTTGCATCACCTATGCGAAACGGGTGCAACACACCCGACCGCGTGGGTCGGCAATTAAGCGTGAATAAAGATCAGTAACGAAGATACGAATGGAGATGAAGTGCCAACAATT
>JBAXJN010000109.1:0-1529 GCA_037137855.1 Actinomycetes bacterium | reverse complement strand
GATCCGATGCAGGCGCTTGTCATCAGCACAAGCACGCCTGTAGCGTACGCGCCTCCTTGTGCCGCAACGCTTGCGTTAAAGAACCATGTGACAATCAGATTAATGACAGTAAATGCGATCACTAAATACCGATACGCGGTCACCCACTGTGGCGCCATACCGTAACGCGGTAGGTAGCGGGGAACCATATTTAAAAGGCCCGCCATCGCTGACGCACCGGCAAACCAGAGGATCAGAATCGTGCTGACGTCGTAGACAGTGCCGAAGATGGGGCCAAAAAGTGGGCAAAAGTTATGCGGACTCTCGCCATGTGCAAGGTAAGCCAAGGCTCGATCGACGGCCCGTCCCTTTCCATCTCGACCGCCCCCATCTTTGTGAATGGATCCGGTTGCGTCCGTGCGAACACACAATTCATCAGCGGGAATGAGTGTATTGGTACCTGTGACCAGTGCCGATCCGATGAGAAAAAAGGACATGATCAGCGAGGCGCTCAGCAGGAGTTTTTGCGTATGGGCGATGCGAGCGCCTGCATCAGAAGGGTTAGAAACTGTTCCACGAACAAGATGAATGTGGAGAACTCCTGTCTCAAAACCGCTCATTCCCAAAGCGAGCTTAGGAAAAATGAGGCAGGATATTCCAAGCACAACCCAAAAGCCTTTGCCTTGAAGAGGTATGTGCGCAGTGTGGTAATTGCCCTCGGCTATCGTTGCAAGCCAGTGCGATAGCAGATCGGGGTGGGTCACAAAGTACGTGAGTCCGGCCAGAATAATGACGAGCGTGAGGCTTAAATAGACCGTTACCAAGACAGTCGCTACTCCAACCACTTCGTCGTAGCCTTTTAAAAACATCGCACCCAAAAGGACCAGCAAAGCGGCTGAGATACTCATCTGTCCCTGCATCCATGTTGGGGTGTTGGCTGTGAAGAGCGGGTTGCTGATGAGGTGTGCCGCAGCGTCGGCGGCAGAAAGCGTTTTGGTAATGACGAAATCTGTCCCTGCAAAGCCAATCAGCACGAGCACCACGATCTTGCCAGTCCAACCGCTAAAAAGTCGCTCGATCATGCCGACCGATCCAACACCATCGGGCGTTTGTGTAGCGACGTATCGGTAGATTGGCAGTGCACCAAAGACGGTTACCAGCACCAGAATGATGGTGGCAAATGGAGCGAGGATTCCCGCGCCTTCAAATGCAATCGACGGTTGGTAGCCGAGAGTGCTGAAATAATCGACCCCGCACAAACACATAATCAACCACCAGGCATAGTGCCGTTCGGGAGATATTTTTGCAGGCGGCGGCAAAGCAAACGGTGCATGCATGGACGTCATTTCTTTCAGCGTTACTCTGCAGATCGTGACTGCAGGCATGTGCTATCGCATGAGTCATCTGTCAGAGTCGCTAGTGTGGCAAATCGCAAAGCTGTCAAACAGTCTTGGATACCAAACAGCGATTCAGGCTCCAAACCACCCATGACTTGGTCATTTGTTACCGTCGGCGCAGAGTGCCCACATGTGGTGGCTAGCACCTTTTTG
>JBAXJN010000108.1:0-1542 GCA_037137855.1 Actinomycetes bacterium | reverse complement strand
TCTACGCCAACCAGAAATTGCGGCGGGAGGTCGCTGCATACATCAAGAACCACCCCACCCCATCCGCAGACTGGCCTGTACTGGTCAGCCAGAAAGGCAATCGGCATCGCCGGGGGTTCTCAGCCAACACACTATGCCAGCTGATCAACGTGATTTACCGGGATGCGGGAATTCAGGGGGCGTCAAGCCATAGCGGCCGCAGGGGATTTATAACAACCTTGGCCGATCACTCCGTTGGGATCAAGACCATCATGGAGTTGGCCGGGCACCGTCAACTGGGAACAACCCAGAGATACATAGAGGTGACGCCCGACCAGAAGCGCAAAGCGGTGGAGCTGATAAGCTAATTACGCTAGGCAAGCCTGGTTCTACATTATCATTGAAGGATTTCTACAGTAACGTTGGAAAATTCTGTGAGGCTGTCTGCCTTTGTCCAAAGGGCCACAGCACCTTCTTTCTGAAACCGCTTGTCTTTCACATTGAAAAGCTTCTTGCCTGCGAACATGACGCTGAATTCATCTCCCTTAACAACTAGCCGGAGACGCTGTGTCATACCCGAGAAAACATGAGCCTCTACACCAGCAAACTGCGTTCGAATTCCATTGACAACGTGATAAAGGCGCACGTTCTGCTCCAGCGCATTGGCTCGAACGAGATAATAGTTCAAAGGATCAATGAGCCGAACAGCGATCCCGCCTGCGCGGTCTAAATCTCCCGCAATTGGTGTTATGTCGACACTTACGTCTATGTCGGTAGCCCTCAGTGCATCGAGTATGCACAGTGGATACTTGGTGTCAGTTTTTTCCTGACTTACTTCTGCAATCGTCCCTCCCAGAACCGTCTCTGAGGTTTTCCGAACCTGCCACCTTACTTCGCCTCCCATGCTCCCAGTCTTGGCGGATCTACACCCATCAGGAACGGCACCAACCTTTACCCCTTCACTTGCAAGGTTCACCAGTTTTTGTTGACCTGCCGCGAAGGAAGCCCCAAGTAGTTGCGTCCAAAAGACGATCCAAAAAGCTCTAAGCATGGATTGATCCCCACCACGTGGAAATTGCGCACGTCAAGTGCGTACGAACTTATTAAGTTATACTGAACCCTTATGCCAACACTAAGATTGGCAAGGAAGTGGCTGCCTATCTGGAGACGCACCCTTCCAAGAACAAGACCGACCCTATGCTGATAAGCCAGAAAGCCAATCGACAGCTGCGGGACTTAAGCGCAAACCCCTGTGCCAGCTGATCAAGGTGATTTACCGCACTACAGGGTTTCAAGGGGCGACCAGTCACAGTGGCTGCCGAGGCTTCAGCACCACCCTCGCCAATCACTCTGTGGGCATCAAGACCATCATGGAGTTGGCTGGGCACCGGCAACTGTCCACCACTCAGCGTTACATTTCAGTGACCCCCGACCAGAAGCGCAAATCGGTGGAGCTGGTGACTTGACAGGTCGCATCAACATCGCCGAGCGATAGAGGCAAACATTGCACAATTCAATTTGCCATAAAGACGGGCATTTGCGCCTTTGTCAGAATATGAGCGG
>JBAXJN010000107.1:0-1558 GCA_037137855.1 Actinomycetes bacterium | reverse complement strand
GTTTCACGAGCGACCGAATCACGATTCTCTGGCAACTGACTCCTCCTATGCATGGACTCTTCCAACAACCGGCAGACAATAGGACATAACTTACTGCCCTACCTACCTGAATTCGCCTCGACTAGCCCCTATGGGTGTCGCGGGCTTGCATCAGAGGTCAAGGCTAGCCATCACATGCTTAATTCGGGTGTAATCCTCAAAGCCATACATGGACAAGTCCTTGCCATATCCCGAGTGTTTAAACCCTCCATGAGGCATCTCCGCCACAATTGGAATATGGGTGTTCACCCACACAGTGCCCGCATCGATGTACTTCGACATCCGCAGCGCTCGACCTACGTTCGTCGTCCAAACGCTTGATGCCAAGCCGTAATCAACTCCGTTGGCCTTCTGTAAGGCGTCTGCTTCATCAGTAAACCGCTGAATGGTGATCACTGGTCCAAAGATTTCCTGTTGGATCATCTCGTCATTCTGCTCGAGATTGGCAACCACTGTCGGTTCAATGAAATAGCCGCGCTCACCTTGACGTATCCCACCTGCCACGATTTCTGCGTGCTTTGGTGCTCGATCTAGGAATCCCAGCACTCGTTCGAGTTGACTTGCATTATTGACTGGTGGCACAAAGCCTTCACCCGCCGGCCCATCTGCAAAAGTAGTAACTGTTGCCCGCGCTTGATCGATCATGGCTGAAACGAATTGGTCATAGACCTTGTCATGAACCAACATTCGTGTTGCAGCAGTGCAATCTTGTCCGGCGTTGAAATAACCGGCTACTGCAAGCCATTGCGCCGCAGCATTGATGTCTGCATCATCAAAAATTACGACTGGCGCTTTACCCCCAAGCTCAAGGTGACTTCGCTTGAGATCACGTGCAGCAGATTCGGCGACGTTTATTCCTGCGCGCACAGAACCTGTGATTGAGACCATGCGAGGAATCGGGTGCTCGACAACGGCTCGACCAGTTTCTCTGTCTCCGCAAATAACATTGAACACTCCAGGAGGTAAGGCTCCAGATTCGGCGATCAACTCTGCAATCCGAATGGTTGTCACGGGAGTCGTGTCACTGGGTTTGAGTACGACTGTGTTTCCGGCGGCAATAGCCGGCGCAAACTTCCAGATAGCCATCATCATCGGATAGTTCCAAGGAGTGACTTGACCGATAACCCCTATCGGCTCCCGGCGAATGAAAGAGGTGAAGCCCTCCATATATTCACCGGCCGACTTACCCTCAAGAATGCGGGCTGCGCCAGCAAAAAAACGAATCTGATCAAGCATCGGTGGAAGCTCTTCAGCAGCCGTGACCGCTACGGGCTTACCTGTATTTTCACTTTCGAGTGCAATGAGTTCTTCGCCATGTGCTTCAAGAACATCAGCAATCTTCAAGAGTGCAGATTGGCGAGCGCTAGGTGTCGCATCGCGCCATGAGGGAAATGCGGTTGCTGCTGCCTGGTAGGCCCGGTCGACGTCTTGATCACTCGTCACGGGAGCCAGGGCAAAGACCTTACCCGTCGTTGGGTTGATCAGTTCAGTGGCGTGGGCTGATTCTGTCTGCACTGAT
>JBAXJN010000106.1:0-1682 GCA_037137855.1 Actinomycetes bacterium | reverse complement strand
CGCTTCCTTATTCAGTGCCGCATCAACCCCATCCGACAGCAAGACGAGGAAACTCGCCGTTCCAAGGATCGGGATGCCAAGACTGAGCGCTTTTTCGAGCTTTGAGCCAGCATTTTCGCCAGCCACTACTAACGAGGTCTTCTTAGAAACTGAACCTGTCACCTTTGCGCCAAGGGCCGCAGCAGCAGCTTCAGCGCCCTCTCGCGTGAAACCTTCGACCGTTCCGGTGATCACTATGACCAGCCCATCAAGCGGAGTTGGGCCAGCCACAACTTGCTCGTCTGCCATGCGCACACCAGCCTCACGCCATTTTCTGATGACCTCTTGGTGCCATGCTTCGCCGAACCATTCAGCGATTGCATCGGCCGTAATTTGACCGATCCCTTCGACTCCGGCCAGATCTTGGGCTGAGGCTGCTTGCAGATCATCAATACTGTTGAAGACTTTGGTGATGGCTTGTGCAGTTGGCGGGCCAACATGTCGAATAGATAAAGCCACGAGCACCCGCCACAAGGGCTGTGACTTAGCTTTTTCTAGTTGTTCAAGAATCGACTTGGCATTCTCACTGAGTTTCTTGTCCGCATCCTTGGTGAAGTAGCCACTCGTAAGAAAGTCTGCTTCGGTGAGGTTGAACAAGTCACCCTCGTCTTGCACAAGGCCTGACTGTGCCATCGCAATTGCTGACTTCTCCCCGAGCCCTTCGACATCTAACGCCTTGCGGCTACCGATATTTGCCAGTCGCTCTATTAACTGACCTGAACAACTTCGCGCATTAGGGCAACGTAAATCTTTGTCTCCTTGCGTCTCTGGCTTGAGTTCAGTTCCACAATCAGGGCAATGCGTCGGCATGACAAAGGGACGTTCTTCGCCTGTTCGCATTTCAATAACAGGACCAAGAATTTCGGGAATCACATCGCCTGCTTTACGCAGAAACACCATGTCGCCGATGAGTACACCCTTGCGCAGAACTTCAAATCCGTTGTGCAAAGTGGCCATAGCAACCATAGAACCAGCAACTTTGACGGGTTCCATTACGGCGAAGGGAGTTACTCGACCAGTACGGCCAACGTTGACTTGAATATCCAACAATCGAGTGCGCACGACTTCTGGCGGATACTTATAGGCGATTGCCCATCGTGGTGCGCGCGAAGTTTCACCAAGTTCAGACTGCTTATCGATCTCATCGACTTTAATGACGATGCCATCTATCTCATGCGCAACATCATGACGATGCTCGCCATAGAAAGCGATAAAGTCGCGCGCGCCTTTATCGTCTGGGTGCACCTGAAAGTGTTCGCTTGTGGGAAGCCCCAGCTTGGCTAGCACCTCATAGGCCTGACTTTGCTTTGTAACTTCAAGACCGGTGACTACTCCAATGCCATGCAACGTGAGCTGCAATTGACGAAGTCGATTCACTGAACGATCGAGATCTTGCTGCAACGTGACAACGCGCGCCAATTGCCTTTCAGTCGTTGCAGACTCGCGAACTTCAGCGACGTCTTGCTCGCGCTTGTCGATTCTTTGACGCAAGCTTCCAGCTGCGGCGTTTCTTGGATTTGCGAAAAGTGCGAGCCCTTGTTCTGCCTGCTCACTATTGAGTTGATCAAATGCCACGTTCGTAAAGAAGACTTCACCCCGAACCTCGATAAGTTCAGGAACAGACATGCCATCTGAAGCGATCA
>JBAXJN010000105.1:0-1816 GCA_037137855.1 Actinomycetes bacterium | reverse complement strand
GCGCGTCTTGCTCAGCAAGTAGAAGACACGCTGCGCGCCGCTGGCGCATCAGAAGTGCCTACTCAAGAGGTTGGCCTAGCCATCCTGGGGCCGCTTCGTGAACTCGACGAAGTTGCCTATCTGCGTTTTGCGTCCGTCTACCGGTCCTTTGACACCCTAGAAGACTTCGAGGCCGAGATCGCCCTGCTGCGTGCAGAAGGCGAACCACTGGGCCAAGAGCCAAGCAGTACCAGCAGGAATCAGCAGTAAAGCACCACAGCAGTCCCAAAGAGGCTTCCCGGTCCGTATCCGAACCTGAAAGAAAGGCACCACCCATGTCGGTCACCATCAGCACCCCGGCCAGTACCAAAGAGGGCTTCATCCACAACACCCTGAACAAGCCGGGCTTGGTCATGGATCGCCTATATACCCAGGCGGGCAAGCATCCGTATGAAACCGTGACGTGGGAACGTCGCGACGTTGTTCAGACGAACTGGAAGACCGGCGAAATCGTCTTCGAGCAGCGCGGCGTTGAGTTCCCTGATTTTTGGAGCGTCAATGCTTCAACCATCGTCACCACCAAATACTTCCGTGGGGCAGTGGGCGCAGAGAACCGCGAATGGAGCTTGAAGCAGCTCATCGATCGAGTCGTGCTTACCTACACCAAGGCTGGTCGCGAGCACGGATACTTCCGCACCGAAGCTGACGGCGACATCTTCGAGGTTGAACTCACCGACATGTTGATCAACCAAGTCTTTAGCTTCAACTCACCAGTGTGGTTCAACGTGGGCACCAACTCACCACAGCAAGTCAGCGCCTGCTTCATCTTGAGCGTTGACGACACCATGGATTCGATCCTGAACTGGTACCGCGAAGAAGGCATGATCTTCAAGGGCGGATCAGGCGCAGGCTTGAACCTCTCGCGCATCCGTAGTGCCAAGGAACTCCTGAAGTCTTCAGGCGGCACCGCATCAGGTCCAGTGAGCTTCATGCGCGGCGCAGATGCATCAGCTGGAACCATTAAAAGCGGTGGAGCAACCAGGCGAGCAGCCAAGATGGTCGTGCTCGATGTTGATCACCCAGACATCGAAGAATTCATCGAGACCAAGGTGCGCGAAGAAGACAAGATTCGCGTACTTCGCGACGCTGGTTATGACATGGACCTTGGCGGCAAAGACATTGTCAGCGTGCAGTACCAAAACGCTAACAACTCAGTGCGCGTCAGTGATCTGTTCATGCGCGCCGTTGAAAATGACGAGCCATTTGGTCTGACAGCACGCACCGATGGTGCAGTGGTGGAAACGATCAATGCAAAGGAGCTCTTCCGCAAGATGAGCGAAGCTGCATGGGCATGTGCTGATCCTGGTATCCAGTACGACGACACCATTAACGACTGGCACACCAACCCAGAAACGGGCCGGATCAATGCGTCCAATCCATGTTCTGAATACATGAGCCTTGATAACTCATCGTGCAACCTTGCAAGTTTGAACTTGATGAAGTTCTTGAACGAAGACGGCTCCTTTGACGCAGTGCGCTTCGCAAAGGCTGCGGAGTTCATCATCACGGCAATGGACATCTCGATTTGTTTCGCTGACTTCCCAACCGTCCCAATTGGCGACACCACCCGTCGCTATCGCCAGCTAGGCCTGGGTTACGCAAACCTTGGTGCTTTGCTGATGGCAACTGGCCTTCCTTATGACTCTGAAGGTGGCCGCGCATTTGCTGCCGCAATCACGAGCCTGATGACAGGTTCCGCCTACAAGCGCAGCGCTGAACTCGCTGGCATCGTTGGTGCCTACGACGGTTACGCACGTAACGAAGATGGTCACAAGCG
>JBAXJN010000104.1:0-1837 GCA_037137855.1 Actinomycetes bacterium | reverse complement strand
TGGCAGCATTGGTTGCCTTCCTTTGTTCTGATCGCGCACGCATGGTCACTGGACAATCGATCCCGGTTGGTGGCGGCGGTAGCGCGCACCTCTGATTGCGCACGACGTGGGCTTGGCGCTCAGCGAGTAGCCAATTGTTGGTCTATTGCTGGGCGCTTCTAATGCTTCACGAGGAAGTACGAGAGCGTTGGATGTTCAGATACGGGATAAGGGAAATTGATGTTGGCGGAAACGTCGGTATGCGTCTGTATAGGTGCTACTAAATGACCACTAAGAGCTTATTTGAGTAACTTCACGGCATTTGCGCTGAGCTGAAGATGACCACCAATGATGACCTGAAGGTGCATTGCACTTGGGCCTGATGTTTGAATATTGTGTAAAAACCTCATGCTTACGCGCGAAAATAGTAAAGTTAAAATTGACACTGCAGTAGCGAGCGACAGCCGATGAGTGCACTTAGTCGATACAAGGAGGCGATTACCACATGAAATTGAATGACATGATTTTGCTCAGTACGGATGACCACATCATTGAACCGCCTGACATGTTTGAAGGTCACTGGCCGACAAGCCTCAAGGATCAGGCCCCTCGTCTGGTTCGTAATGAAAAAACCGGACTAGAAGAGTGGATATTCCAAAATGTAGCGGTGGGCGCCAGCGGACTAGGTGCGGTGGTGTCTTGGCCGAAGCAAGAGTGGGGTTTTGATCCAGTTGGCTACGCTGAAATGCGTCCTGGTGTCTATAACCTGCACGAGAAAGTACGCGACATGAATGCCAATGGTGTTCTTGCTGCTACGACTTTTCCCACTTTCCCTGGTTTTGCTGGAACTCACTTGGCGTCATTGCCCGACAAGAAGTTGAGCCTGACCGCAATTCGAGCAGTGAACGATTACATCCTTGACGGGATTGCAGGGACGTATCCGGGAAGATTCATGCCGCTATGCATATTGCCGTATTACGACATTGAGGCATCGGTCATTGAGATTCATCGCATCGCTAAGAAGGGCTGCGTCACGGTGAGCATCCCAGAAACCCCTTACGGGTTGGGGTTGCCCGACTTTGCTTCTGGTCATTGGGATCCAATTTTCAGGGCCATCAATGACCATGGCATCGTGGCTAGCTTGCATATTGCTGGTGGGTTCTCGTTGCTTCAGCGTCCAAAGGACACTCGTCCTGATGACATCGTGATCCTTGCTCCGCTTATTTCAACCATCACCGGAACTGACTTGATGCTCAGTGGAGTGCTTCGTCGCTTCCCTGACACCAAGATCGCAATGTCCGAAGGTGGGCTGGCGTGGATTCCTGGATTCCTTGATCGCATGGATCGACACATCACCAATCAAGCTTGGACAGGGCTGGATACTTTGCCACCAGGTTTGTCACCTTCTGATGTTTGGAAGAAGAACTTCCTCGCCTGCTTCATCACTGACAAGTCAGCATTGAAGAATCGCGACCGTATCGGTATCGACACCATCTCGTGGGAATGTGATTACCCTCATTCAGATAGTACTTGGCCCTTCTCACCCGAGTTGCTTCTTGAAGAACTCGAAGAAGCCGATTGCACTGATGAGGAAATTGACAAGATTTCCTGGGAGAACACCGCCAAGTTCTTCAACTGGGATCCCTTCAAGCACACCCCGCGCGAGCAGGCAACAGTTGGGGCGTTGCGGGCGCTATCGAAAGATGTTGACGTCTCGGAAACATCGAAAGCCGAATACCGTCGACGTTACGAAACAGCTGGCGTGTAGCTGCATTTACTGTTATTGCCAGAAATTAGAAAGCGACTTGTCCGGTTCGATCAGCGCAGGCTGGTTGGACCGGACAGTTTCTTGTAGGCA
>JBAXJN010000103.1:0-1876 GCA_037137855.1 Actinomycetes bacterium | reverse complement strand
GCGCTTGCATTCAAGGTGACCGTCACAGCTGCGCTGGAGTCTTCATAGCTGATGGTGCCATTAGCTCCCGTATTCGTAATCACCTCGTTAGGCTTTGCGACAACAACAGCATTGTCGGAACTGGTGGTGATGGCGACGCCAGCCTGGCCCGCAATAAACTGGCCGGTCAAAGATGTAGACAACAGGCCGGTGCGCGTATCAAAGATCTGTGTATTCAACAATGTCGTGTTGGCTGTGGCGCCTGGCGTACGGAACTCAATTTCCAGAAGGCCATTGGAAAGGCTACGCAACCGATCAAAAGTGGCGTTGGCGCCAAGATTGGTTGTGATGTCCTGGATGAATTTACCGTCATCGCCAAGCTCAGTCAGATGCAGGTTGCTGCCATCTTGATAGGCAAAGACAGTTTTAAGGCCACCGGGCAGACGCACAGATTGGATGTAATTATTGACGACGGCGCCCGTCAGCGTCAGCTCCTGGGTCACCAGAGGAACCAGATTGGCGTCGGTCTTGTAGAACTCGATTACATTAACGCCGCCCCGCAGACCCGAGACAGCGAACTCGACATTCTGCCACTGCGTGGTCCCGGTATTGTAATTAGTGTAAATGAAATTGCTGGCTTTAATGCCTCCAACATCAAACAGGGTCCTGAATGAAAGAGGCGTAAAGTCTGCGATAAGCTCGCCACTCTTGTCGAACTTCTTCGCAAACGTGATTGTCGCACTGGAGTTGTCTACGGTGTAAAAATAAAAACCAGGTCCACTCGTGGTTGAGTCATTCAGGTCATCCGCAAGACCCCATGTGATCTGGCTGCCAAGACCCGTAATGGACTGCTGCTTGTTCAGCGAACCCGTCGCGTCAAAGAAGGCGATCGACACATCACTGTTGGTTGTAACTGATGCGTTGGGTTTAGACCAGGCGAAAGCAAAGCCTGAAGCGCTATCGTTCCATACCCACTTGGACGTGTTGGTGAAGCCACTGAGCACAGTCGGCGTGACTGCTGTCCCAAGCGTGATCGCGCCTGGTGTTCCAGAGTTAGGAGCGACATCAAAAGGCGTGAAGGTGAAGGGCTTGAAGTTCAGGCTATATGTCTTGCTGGTCGCAGATCCCAGATCAAGCCAGAAAACCCCGGAATTAACATTGCTTCCGGTCTTGCCAAAGGTCATCGCGAAAGCCGCGCTGACATTCAAATCATTGTAGCTGCTTGCGACCTTGGTCCTGGGCACAACCGTTGCGCCAGACATACCAAGCTCACCAAGACGGTTTTGTGGCGTGATGATAACATCAACACTGTTGACAGGATTAGGCGCAGTTGTGGTTGGCGCTATGTAAGAAGCAACCGACGTTGCTGAAATCGTCCAAAGCTGCTCGCCACTCCAACTTGTCGCAGCAGGACGATAGTACCGCGTACTCGGATCGCTGGTCACATTTGCATTCAACGGCGAATAGGCCACAAGCGGACCGGTCGTGGGCGCTGCGCCAATGGGCAAGGATCCAGCTGGTGGAAGCTTATAGGTTTGATCCGCAAACTGAAGGAATTTAACGCCAGACACTGTATCGACGCCATCACGGCTCTGAACGAGATCTGTGATGGTGTAGGCGCCTTTGGCTGCGTCAAAGGCGATGGTATATTCATTCTTCGAACCGGTATAGGCAACCGTATCGGTTCCTTGGCCTATGAGCGTGTCGTTGCCGCCTTTGCCAGTCAGAATGGATGAGCCCACGCCTTTCAACGTGTCAGCGAATTGTGAGCCGATGACATTGACGAAGCCTTTGATCACATCACCCTGAGCATCTCCGCCGGATGCTGTAGCAGCGACGGCTGCGCTTGCATTCAAGGTGACCGTCACAGCTGCGCTGGAGTCTTCATAGCTGATGG
>JBAXJN010000102.1:0-1947 GCA_037137855.1 Actinomycetes bacterium | reverse complement strand
ACTACTTCAACGATGCAGCAAGAAGCATCCAATCGACTTCGCTGGGGTGCCCAGCGCACGATGCGCATTGCCCAGAGCTTGTACGAAAACGGCTACATCACCTATATGCGAACTGACTCGGTCAACTTGTCAGCTCAGGCGATCAACGCAGCTCGCGTTCAGGTCACAGAGTTGTATGGCCCCGAATATGTAGAAGCCACGCCACGCGTCTTTCCAAACAAATCAAAGAACGCTCAGGAAGCACATGAGGCAATTCGTCCTGCTGGCGATGCATTCCAAACTCCCGATCAGCTTCGTCGCGAATTAAATGCCGATGAGTTCGCGTTGTATGACCTGGTGTGGAAGCGCACGGTTGCTTCACAGATGGTTAATGCTCGTCTTGCCACGACCACTGCAAAGATCAAGGGCACAGCAACTGACGGAACAGAAGTTGAATTCACAGCATCTGGCACCGTGGTGGTGTTCCCTGGTTTCTATGCTGCCCTGAAAGACATTCCTGAAGAGGGTGCAGAGAACGAAAATGAACTTCCAACGTTGAGTGAAGGTCAAACGCTGACTGCGAAAGAAATCAACTCCGTGGGTCACACCACCAGCCCACCTTCACGTTTCACTGAAGCCAAGCTCGTTCAGCGCCTAGAAGAACTCGGTATTGGGCGACCTTCAACATATGCATCGATCATGAGCACGATCGTTGATCGTGGCTATGTCTGGAAAAAGGGTTCGGCACTCGTTCCAAGTTTCATCGCGTTTTCGGTAGTCCGCTTACTTGAGCAGCACTTTGCTGAACTCGTTGACTACAACTTCACTGCGAATATGGAAAACTTGCTCGACGAAATTGCGAACGGTCAGGCTAATCAGGTTGATCAGCTCGAAGCCTTCTGGCGGGGAGGCGATTCACTTGCTGGGCCTTTCCCTGGCATCAAGCCACTCACCGAAGACCTCGGTGCTATTGATGCTCGAAGCATTGCAACGATGCCAATCGCAGGCACCGATGCCCATATTCGCGTAGGTCGCTACGGCGCATATGTTGAACGCGGAGAAGAGCGAGCAAATATTCCTATTGGGTTAGCTCCCGATGAACTCAATGCGGCTAAGGCAGAAGAACTTCTCGCTGAGCCAACGGGCGATCGCGAACTTGGCGTTGATCCCGTAACTGGCCTGAACCTGCTGGCTAAGTCTGGGCGCTACGGACCGTATGTCACCGAAGTGCTCGCAGAAGGTGCCAAGAAGTCCGATAAGCCGCGCACCGCTTCACTGTTTTCTGAGATGAACCTCAACGAAGTCACACTCGAAGATGCGTTGAAGTTGCTGAGTCTTCCTCGCGAGGTGGGAATCGATCCGACCACGAGTGAAGAAATCACTGTTCAAAATGGTCGTTACGGCCCCTACTTGATGCGCGGTACTGATTCACGTTCCATCGGTAGTGAAGATGAAATCTTCACAATCACCCTGGAACAGGCACTTGCGCTTTATGCACAGCCAAAGCAGCGTCGAGGTCGTGGCCAGGCTGCTGGGCCCCTTCGTGAAATCGGTCTAGATCCCACAACCAATTTGCACGTCGTCGTTCGTGATGGTCGCTTTGGTCCGTATGTCACCGATGGAGTGACGAACGCTTCCCTTCGAACAGCCGATGACCCGATGACGGTGTCTATCGATCGCGCATCTGATCTCTTGTCAGAGCGTCGGGCCAAAGAAGCACTTGAAGGTCCCACGAAGAAGACGGTTAAGCGGGTTGCCAAAAAAACTACGGCTAAGAAAGCTGCAGCGAAGAAGACCGTGGCTAAAAAAGCAGCAGATCGCAACCTCACTACGCGCACCGTGAAGAAAGCTGGCGCGAAGAAGGCTGCGAAGAAAGCTGCAACGAAGAAGATCGCGGTTCCGGGATAGTTTGACAATGTTCATAGTTCTCGAGGGACCCGATGGTTCAGGAAAGTCGACGCAAACTCG
>JBAXJN010000101.1:0-1963 GCA_037137855.1 Actinomycetes bacterium | reverse complement strand
AAACCGGGCAACAAAGTCGCACACCAACTGGACCACTACAACGGGCTCACCTCAAAAGGGAGGCACGCCAAGTTTGGTTTAAGCAACTCAACTCAAATAGTCAGCGCTATCCGCATAGAACTTGATTTCAATGATGTTTCCGCTGGGATCTGCGAGTTTCCCTCCAAGTTTTCCGTTTAACTCGGCATCGACATGTTTCTCAGGTTTTGAAATCCACGGATGCCCGGATGCAGCAACCCGATGAACAAGTTCATCAAACTCTGTCAATGAGGGAAGGACGACTCCAAAATGCCGAACACCCTGTTGGCTGACAGTCATTACTTCAAGCGGTCTCAACTGCAGCGTTAGCTGTAGGCCGTAGAACCAGGCATCAAACCAGTCTTCTCGCTCACGTCCAATACGACACCCGAGTGTGTGTTCGTAGAAAGACCTTGCAGCGAGAAGATCATCCACTGGCAACGAGAGGTGAAGCACAGGTCTATCGGTCATGTGTCGAGGATAACTTCAACGAGCCTTTAGGAATCGATGATTTAGGTGCGCTTCAGGTCGGTGACCACTCCACCGCTAACGCGAACAATGTCCGCAGGTGCAGCACCGAAGTTGTCATTCCACGTTCCGGCTGCTGCCCACACCTCGTCGTACTGCAATAAGTCCGGGTCAACGAACACACGCAGTTGAGTGCTGTGGCCGAAGGGAGGGACGCCACGTTTGTGTTTGGAAACTCATTGGGATTCGCTTGCAGGGGCTGCAATAATCTGACCAATGATTCGTCGACTTACTCCAGTAGATGCACCGATTTTGCGAGATCTCAGATTGCTCGCACTCACTGACTCTCCCGATGCGTTTGGTTCGACTCTGGAGAAGACCATTCAACGCTCTCTCGCGGATTGGGAAGCGATGCTTCGTTCTGAAGGAAATCCTTACTTCGTCTTTGAGAGTGGTAGCCCGCATCGGGGTCTCATCGGCGTACTGAGGTCAAACGAATCCCACATTGCGCACCTCGTATCTATGTGGGTTGCGCCACCACTACGTGGCCGCGGAGTGTCAGATGACCTGGTGCGACACGTCATCGCTTGGGCCAATGATTCAGGTAGCCATCGACTCGAGTTGAGCTGCACAGAAGGAAACAAGTATGCAGAGAATCTGTACATCCGTCATGGATTCGTGAGAACGGGCGAAGCCGAGACTCGTGAACGTGACGGAATGACAGAGTTTGATATGACACTTCCGCTCAAGCGCGCTTCAGGTCGGTAACAATGCCACCGGCAACACGCACGATGTCAGCCGGTGCAGCACCGAAGTTGTCGTTCCACGTTCCGGCTGCTGCCCACACTTCGTCGTACTGCAACAAGTCCGGATCAACAAACACACGCAGTTGGGTTGCATGACCAAAGGGGGGCACGCCACCATTGGTTTAGGAAACCTTTCGATTATCAGTGCTTCAACCGACTTTGGATTTAAGACTGGATTTCGAAAAAATGCTCGACGACTGGGAACGGGTCATAGAAGTGGTGCAACAACTCCCGCCATTCCGCATATCGAGCGGACTGTCTGAACCCAATCGTGTGATCCTCGAGCGATTCCCACTCAACGAGTAGTAGATACGAGCTTGGCCGCTCAATCCCTCGGACAATCTTCAGGCTAATGAAACCAGGTGATTTTGAGATGACATCTCGTGCCCGAGAGAAAGCCTCCTCGAACTCGACTTCTAACCCCGAGATGACATCTAGGAGTGCATGTTCAAGAACCATGTATTCAACTTACAGGGATGAACGTTTCAGGTCGGTGACTACTCCACCAGCAACACGAACAATGTCATTCGGATTCGCACCAAAGTTGTCATTCCACGTTCCCGCAGCAGCCCACACCTCGTCGTATTGCAACAAGTCCGGATCAACAAACACACGCAGTTGTGTGCTGTGACCAAAGGGAGGCACGCCACCGTTGGTTTATGAAACCTGTT
>JBAXJN010000100.1:0-2034 GCA_037137855.1 Actinomycetes bacterium | reverse complement strand
TAGGGCTTGCTGAATTACCCAGATCCATTGCACAGCAGTTGATTCCAGGGGCAGTCTCGCGTTAGGATGAGCCGCAATCAGCCATTTCTGGCTTAGAAGATCCTGCTGGCACGCAAATGTACGTTTTTCAGCACACGGGTCAGCTGTCGATTGAGGAGTTTCACTCGCCCTTTGGTGGAAAGCTGGATCCCAACAACCGCTGGGTTCTGCTCCACAAGTTGATTCCGTGGATGTCACTGGAAAGCCACTATGCGCCCCAGTTCACCGCCAAGACAGGAGCCCCAGCCAAGCCCTTCCAGATGGCATTCGGAGCGGTGTACATCCAGCAAAGGTTGGGCGTGACGGATCGGGAGACAGTGGCGCTGATCACAGAATCACCCTACTTGCAATTTTTCATTGGATTGAGCGGTTACCAGCCACTGCCGCCATTTGACCCATCAATGATGGTGCATTTCCGCAAGCGCATTGGCCCTGACCTGATGAAGGTCTGCAATAATATGACTAAGGCTAATGGGATCGCGATGATTCAGGAGCTGCTGGCGGAATCGCAGCAGGAAGACGGAACAGATCAAGAACAACAGAAGCATCTTGCGGCCATTGAGGAAGAGCTTGGCGTGAAGCCAGCATCGCTTGAGGCCGATAGCAACTGGGGCACTCTGATCCTTGATGCAACCTGCGTGCCCGATGACATCCCCTATCCTGTGGACTTGAGACTTCTTGATGAATCGCGAGAAACAACGGAGAAGGTGATTGACGAGTTGTTCAAGCAGCTGCAGGGAAAGATCGGACGTAAGCCCCGCTGCAATCGCGATAAAGCTCACAATCTATTTCTGGCTATCATCAAGAAGAAGAAGCCAAAGCGTGAGGAGATCCGCGAGGCGAAGCGCTTCCAGCTCAACGAGATCAGCCGTAACCTAAGAGCAATTGACGGCATGATCCACTGCGGCGCAGTGCTTTCGGCGCTTGGCTCACAGCTGTACCGCAAACTGCTGATCGCCAGTGAGATCTATCGGCAGCAGCAGGATATGTATGACAATGACAGCCGGCGTATCGATGACAGGATCGTCAATCTTTCGAAACCGCACGTAAGACCGATCGTGAGAGGCAAAGCCGGCAAGAAAACTGAGTTCGGGGCCAAGATCTCAATTTCTGATGATAACGGATTTGTTGATGTGGATCGGATCAGCTGGGACAACTACAATGAAGCCAACGACTTGATCGCACGTGCCATGCAATACAAGGAAGAGCGAGGATGTTACCCAGCGAGAATCTGTGCCGATTCGATCTATATGACATCAGACAACAAGAAGTTCTGTGCAGACAATAACATCAGGCTCAGTGGCCGCCCACGCAAGAAGCAAGCAGGAGCCGAAATGCAGACACCAGAGCAGCAGGAGCTGTTCAAATCTGACTTAAGAAAGCGTTCGGTGATTGAGGGAAGGATCGGAACGGGAAAGCGGAAATACGGACTTGATCGGATTCTGACCAAGCTAGTTGAAACATCAAGAACGGTGATCACGATGGCGTTCTTTGTGATGAATGCGGAGAAGATCCTGAGGCTACTGCGCCTTTTATTGACTATTCTTGTCACTGTGTACATCCTGATACTTAATTTGTGCGCTAACCGGCTCCGTCAAGCACTTCTGTGGGCTGCTTAGTCAGCTTCTAAGAGTAAAACTGTGGTCACTACTGCTTGGGCGTGCGGGCCAAGAGATACGCCTTTGGCGCATCGGAAAAGCCCGCCAACGAAATTCAGCAAGCCCTATGTACACCATCCGCTGATTGTGCCGGTCATGGTGGGTGTCGAGGAGTTGGCCTCGCTCGACTTCGTCCTCTGGCGTCGCACCGGCAAGCAGGCCGCCAGGGCGCTGGGCTGCAACCAAAGCACCATCTCTCGCCGTCTCGGCCGCTGCCTGGAGGTGTTCCAGCTGAAGATGCGGCGCCGCCGCAATGAATGGGATGTGCCCTTCTCCCTCCTGCTGCAGCTGGAACGCGAACTGCACCAGCACTGCCGGCTACTGGGCCATCTACCGC
>JBAXJN010000099.1:0-2040 GCA_037137855.1 Actinomycetes bacterium | reverse complement strand
CTAAGGCTCCCGTCGCAAAAGCAGCGGCGAAGAAGGCTCAGCCAACTCCAAAGGCCATCAAAGTCGAGGTTGTCGTTGAAGAGCCAGCGAAGCCGGTTGCCAAGCGCATAGTGCCGACGATTTCAGCCAATAAGCCGAAAAAGCAGCTGGCCCCGAATGGCAAACCTTTGGTCCGAGAAGACGAATCCCCATGGTCTGCAGCTGAACTCAAAGAGGTTCGTGTCGCACTCAAGGGGGATATCTCACGCCTAGAAGAAGAACTCGTCAATGCTGAGATCGGGCTTGCAGATCTGATCCGTGATTCGGGCGAAGGCGCTGGAGACGATCAGGCTGATGCTGGCAGTAAGACCTTTGAGCGTGAACATGAAATGTCACTTGCCAATAATGCCCGCGAAATGTTGCTACAAGTTAATCATGCGATTGCCAGGCTTGATAACGGCACTTATGGGGCTTGTGAGGCTTGTGGCAAACCAATTGGTAAATACCGATTGCAGGCATTTCCGCGGGCAACCCTGTGCTTAGTGTGCAAACAGGCGGAAGAACGCTTGATGCTCTAGCACCTAGAATGCATGGGTGAGTAATGCAGTTCGTCGCCGGCCAATTTTGGTCCTAGCGGCGGTTGCAATCGGCGTGGTCGTCCTTGATCAGCTCACCAAAGCGTGGGCAGTTTCGGCTCTCCGGCCTCGTTTAATGCCTGGTGGTGAGGGTGCGATCGAGATTCTTGGTCCGCTATTGAAGTTCACCTACACTCAAAATACGGGTGCGGCTTTCAGTATCGGCACTGGTTCGACCTGGATTTTCAGCGTGATTGCTATTGGTGTTGCGATCTTTATTATTCGATCGGCGAAAGATTTGGGCAGTATCGCTTGGGCGATCGGGCTTGGTGGACTCTTAGGTGGGCTGCTGGGCAATCTGATTGATCGTCTGGCTCGCTACCCAAGTCCAGGACAGGGCTATGTGGTTGATTGGATCCAGTTACCAAATTTTCCAGTGTTCAATGTTGCCGACATGAGCATTACTTTCTCCGCGATCTTGATGGTGTTCTTGGCCTTGCGCGGCACGGACTACAAAGGGACAGTGAGCGCAGCATCATGACGATTCGATCGATAGAGATTCCAGAAGGGCTTGAAGGCGAGCGAGTCGATGCTGGGCTGTCACGCCTCATAGGGCTGTCACGTACGAAAGCGGCGGCGCTGGTGGATGCAGGCCATGTGCTGATGGACGGGCACACCCTTATCAAGAGTGACCGACTTGTTGCCGGCGCACTATTACAGGTTGACCCTGAAGCGCTGGATGTCGACAAGAATCTCAATGCCGTGCCGCAACCGGTACCGGGAATGAAAATCTTGTATGACGACGATGACTGTGTGATTGTTGATAAGCCTGTTGGCGTCGCGGCTCATCCAAGTCCCGGCTGGACAGGACCAACGGTGGTTGGTGGTTTGGCGGCGGCAGGCTACGGCATCACAAGCTCAGGTGCACAAGAGCGTCAAGGCATTGTGCACCGACTTGATGTTGGCACATCAGGTGTCATGGTGGTCGCGAAAAGTGAGCGTGCTTACACAAGTTTGAAAGCGCAATTCAAAGACCGATCAGTAGAAAAAATTTATCACGCAGTTGTGCAGGGACAGCTAGATCCATTGCGTGGCACTATTGACGCACCAATTGCGCGTCATCCACACCATGATTACCGCTTTGCCGTCATTGCTGGCGGCAAGGACAGTGTCACCCATTACGAAACCATGGAAGCTTTTACGCACGGCTCTTTAGTTGAAGTGCACCTTGAAACTGGTCGGACCCATCAGATTCGGGTTCATATGGCTGCCATGCGTCATCCATGTGTTGGCGATCTCACGTATGGCGCCGACCCATCTTTGGCCAAGAAAGTGGGGCTGGAGCGGCAGTGGCTACATGCCGTCACTTTGGGCTTCGAACACCCATCTTCGGGTGCTCGGATGAGCGTCACCAGCGAATACCCTCAGGATCTCGTTGACTCACTTGCGCGCCTTCGCGACGGCGCCTGAGCCCAAAGTTAGAGTG
>JBAXJN010000098.1:0-2150 GCA_037137855.1 Actinomycetes bacterium | reverse complement strand
ATGTTTCTTTCGTAGACCTTGCGCTTGACATACCGCTTGACCCGGCCAGCACGACGCTTGGCCTTGATCAGTGGATGCGTTTCACTGATCACAATTAGTTCATTCGATATTCGGCTGGGAGCTGCACAAATCCTTGGCCGATTTCCCCTGAACCACTACGAACCGGAAACTCTGCAGCTTCATTCCACGAATCAAGCAACTTCGCACCAGTGTGATCAAACACATCAACATGAACGCGATAACGCCCTGGTAGTAAAGGATTATCGAGAAGATCGATTTCAACTGTGTGTTCACCGGCAGGCACATAACCGAAATCAAAACCGAGACGGTGATTACTGATCATGGTCAGGAGCGGTCCAGATTCATGTTGCAGGGCTACTCTGATATTTGGACCCAGAACTGTGTCATACAGGGTCATACCTATCTTGAAGGTAAACGTCGTTCCGGTCTCGGCATGGTTCAGTGCATTACCTTCCGTACTCGTGAGCTGAACACTCTTTAACCGTAACGCGCTTTGCAAACCGCCTTCATGGTCTTGCTCTTCACGCTTAGCCTCGGCAAGCGGATTGCGAGCACTTTCTTCAGCATTTACTCGCTTCAGGTAGCTTGCGACAACATCTGTTGGCTCGCCAATTTCTTGCAGAGAGCCACGTTCAAGCCACGCAACTTCGTCACACAAAGCTTCCAGCTGGCCTAAACCGTGGCTGACCACAATGATGGTTTTCCCGGCTTTTCGTAGGGAGTAAAGGTGGTCAAAACATTTGCGCTGGAATTCTTCATCACCAACGGCAAGTACTTCGTCAACAAGTAAGACGTCTGGCTTCATGTGCACGGCGACTGCGAAACCGAGGCGCACATACATGCCGCTTGAATAGTGCTTCACTGGATCATCAATGAATTCACGAAGGCCGGAGAAGTCAATTATCTCATCAGTTACTTCTGCAATTTCTTTGCGAGGCAAACCCAAAATTGATCCGTTGAGACCGATATTTTCGCGGCCCGTCATCTCAGGATGGAAGCCGGCACCAAGTTCGATAAGCGATGCGATGCGGCCCTGACTAGCGATGGTGCCTTCAGTGGGCCGGTAGATCCCGCCAATCATCTTCAGCAGTGTCGATTTACCCGAGCCGTTATGTCCGATCAGGCCATACACACTGCCCTTTGGAATATCGAGTGAAACGTCCTTGACTGCCCAGAATTCTTCGGCTCGCTTACCTTGCCCGCGAACAATGCGTTCTTTAATGGAATTGCGGCGCTCACTACTGCGCATAAAGCGCTTGCCAACATTAGTGATTTCAACTGCGTAATCACTCACAGCATCTCCCCAATGTCTTCGCTGTAACGATTGAAGATGACAAACCCTGCCCAAAACATTAGGAGTCCGCCAACGAGCAAGGCAGCAACTTCAAGAAACGAAACAGCCGTGAGCGTATACATCGAGTCATGCATTGCTTGCACGTACCAAGACATTGGATTCAGTTTCACAACCCAGGCCAAGGCTGAACTATGGGTCTCAACCAAACTCATCGGATACAACACCGGAGTTAAGAAATACAGCGCGCCTAGCAGCACGCTAACGATATACATCACATCGCCAAACCGTGCATTCATGATTGAAAGCATCAGCCCGATTCCTTGTGCAAAGAATGCGGTGCCAATCAAAATGGGGATTGCAATCAGCCATGTGACACCGATGTTGCCAAGAATCAGGAACATTCCTAACAGCACGACAATCTCAAGGGCCACCTGAATCAACTGAACGATGCTCGCGCCCAGAACGGGGGTATAGGCCGGAAACTGCACCTTTTTCAGCAACTCACCATTGCTCTTGAGTTGAGTGATGGAAAGGTTGATCAAACCTGAAAATAGATTCCACGTGACCATTCCAGTGAAGAGAAAAGCTGCGTACGAAGTTTTGCCGTTGCCCATCACTGGGGCTTGAACCCGGAAAACGATGCTGAAGACTGCGGCGAAGATTGCCAACGTGGCTAATGGCTGGACTAACGACCAAGCCCAGCCCAGCACGCTTGACCGGTAGCGGGTGGCGAAATCTCGATTTGCGAAGGCCCAAATCAGCGCATGCTGCTTTTTTAGTTCTTTCAGCATTCGACTTCACCCCAAGTCCAGACGTGAGGAGCAATCGACAACAT
>JBAXJN010000097.1:0-2311 GCA_037137855.1 Actinomycetes bacterium | reverse complement strand
ATCAAACGCGCACTGTTTGCGCCGCCTTGAGGGTTCATCGTTCGATGCCTGTGTCAATACGGGTGTCACGAGTGTCCCGGATCCCGTGCAGATGGATTGTGCGGTGCGGAACATCGGTTGCGCATGGTGCCTGTTTTTCGAACCCGCTGGCTAGACCGCAACGGTTGAGTCCAATTGGTCGGGAGCGAGACCCTCCGTTCGACCAACGCGTCGTGTCACAAACCTTTGCAGAGAGGTCACCATCATCACCAATCCGGCGCCTTCAAATACCTGGATCAAGGGTGCAATCGGCAAACGGTATCTCGGTTCCGCAATGAAGGCAATGTGAGTAATCCAGAATGTCAAGATAATTATAATCGTGATAGAGATGTTTCTTGTATGAATTGAATCATTTCCAAGAGTATTTCGCGCACGCATGATTGCGATGCATGCTAAGAATAACACAACGTACTGAGTGAATTTTGAAAGAAGCATGATTCCGGTTGATGTGACCAGTCCACCGAGAAACGAAACTGTCCTTGCTTCCAGGTATTCGCCGAGGAGGTCAGGCGATATCGTCCACCAGAATCGTTCTAATTTGGTCATGCCGAGAAGGGCAAACTTGGTGGGATCCCGCACGATATTGTCGATTGCAAGGCTGGCAAATATCCGCGCGTTCCGCGTCACCGATTGGTTGGGAAACAACTTCTCGCGCTCGTAATAACTTTGGGGCCGGGATATTTGCATGTAGCCCCCAGTCGCAGACGGTTGACTTCCCATCCACAGGAGCGTTCCACTCCCCGTTGACCCGATGATGAATTCGTTATGGACACTGAGATTGCGGAATCCCCATGCAATTACCGGACTTACTGATATCGACAGGAAGGCGACGACCGGGATTGCTGATACTGCAATTAGTCGCATGCGGTCGAGTGCCAGTCTCGATGCATTCCCCCTGGGCGTGATGTTCTCGGTACCACTTTGGCTCGCTCTGGATGTCGTAACGAAAATCGAGTACCAGAGAATGAGGCCAATTGGTGCGAGCAGGACCGCGGTTTTCACTTGAAGGAACAGGATTCCGGCCCATACAACACCACACAGCACCCACCAATAACGGTGTCTCTGGGTTGATACGGCTCGACACACCAGAAGAGTTCCCAAACCTATGGCGAGGCCTAACCAGAGTTCATATTGCAGAAGTTCTGCGCTGTAAAACCAGAGGGGTGAAAGTGTCGCAATCACTGCAGCAACTCTTGCGGTCCGGAAACCGTAGAGTTCATGTCCAAGTGCTCCAACTACCCACGGCATCAATGAAGCACATACGACTTGGAGGAACTTCCACCCGATCACATTGCCGTTCGTAAGCATTGTTACCCAACCAGTCAATGCAAGAAGCATTGGGTACATTGTTGAGGTGACACTGACGAAAGTTCCGTTTTGATCCTCGGTCATGATGCTGTTTCCAGCCTGGAGGTAGCGTGCACCTCCTACGTACGCTGGCGCGTCAGCGCCGTCGGGAAGCCAAGGATAGAGAGAGACGAACCAGAACTTGAGCGCCGCAGAGATTGCCACCAAGACTGCGACATCACCCCAAAGGTGCCATGCTCTGAGGAATTTCGAGCCAATCGCTGATTTCGCATGACTTTCAGGAATTGACGCAACCCGTCGGAGACAACTCAACACGCCCCCAGCTACCAGGATTACGCTCATTCCGAGGGGGACTAGCGTTTGCCTATTTCCGAAGGAGCGCGCCTCTGGGTATGCCTCAAGGTCTGATTGAGTTGCGTCAATCGCATCGTCGGGGCGCAGGTACATCGGACCATACGCATCCGGTCCGACTACTAGCCGGCGAGTTCCTTGGTAGACGATCCAAATGCGATTACTAGGGTCGCGAAGCACGGGTCCGGCAACCAAATCTGGCCCGAGACCGACACGGTTGAGGTCGTCGTCGGGTATCTGCTCAATCCACGCCTCTTGAAACCTGTAGTCCGTGAAGACCTGTGGATTGGCCACCAGTCGACGCTTGTTGTTGACGACAAGATAGATCGCAGTCATGCTGCGAATGAGGCGGGGGTGGAATTGCCCGTCTGCATCAAGAGCGTTGGCTGACACGCTAGTCTGAAACTGAACTGATGCGAGTGCCAGTCCGGCAATCAGGATGAGTCCGCGAACAGTTGCCGACGCATACCGATTCACAAACACAGTCAACCCTTGGTTTCAGCGTCGGTTCATGGCCGTCATGATGTCGGGTGCATCTACCGGCGCACTCGATGCTCAGGCAACCAGTTTCACAGCTGCCTCGACCAGGTGCGGTGCAGTGAGGCAGTATGTT
>JBAXJN010000096.1:0-2349 GCA_037137855.1 Actinomycetes bacterium | reverse complement strand
GATTCAGCGATGGAGCAGATGCGTCGATCAGGGGCTGAATATGTTCAGGTTCGACTGCCAGCGAATCAACCTGCGCTGGCGCTTGTCGGAGCAGGACTCACTGAGCTTGGCTTAGGTTTTGGAACCTACATCCCTGAATTTCGTCCGGCATCGCAAGCCCACGCCGGTGACATCCTGGTCACCCAATGGCTGGCTGATCCTGCTGTGGATACCGGGGCGTGGGTCTACGCAAATGATGGAGTTGAACAACTCATGAAAGGCGTAGTTGATCAAGCCAAAGAGGTTGGCGGCCGAGGTATGGTGCAAAGACGCCGTGCGGCCCGTCGGGCTCAGCTTTTTGCCGCATTGGACTAGTGGCGCGAGGGGTTTTCGCGACGCTTAACGAGCTCACCCCCTACGATAAACAGCGTTCCGCTGACCGTTTGATTTGAGGGAGTTCTTCATGACCACCGTTATTTCCATTCACTCATTTCGTGGTGGCACCGGCAAGAGCAACACCACGTCAAACCTTGGCGGGCAGTTGGCTGCGATGGGTCATCGAGTTGGCGTGATCGATACCGATATTCAGAGCCCAGGAATCCATGTGCTTTTTGGGTTCTCCGATGATCTCGACAACACCCTGAATGATTACCTGTGGGGCAAAATTGCGATTAAAGATGCTGCGCACGATGTGACTTCGGTGATTGCCGCGAGTGCACCAGTTGCACCAGGTGGAGCCTTGTTCCTTGTGCCTTCCAGCATGAAAGCCGGAGATATTGCACGAGTCCTGCGTGAAGGTTACGACGTCGGAACCCTCAACGATGGTTTCCGTGACTTGGCAAAGGACCTTGAGTTGGACTACCTACTGATTGACACTCACCCAGGTTTGAATGAAGAGACGCTGCTGTCCATCACGATCAGTGACATCCTGCTGTTGATTCTGCGTCCAGACCGCCAGGATTTCCAAGGCACAGCAGTCACGGTAGATATTGCTCGCAAACTTGGCGTACCAGCGCTTTACTTAGTAGTGAACAAGGTTCCTCGAGGTGTTGACACTGCTGACCTTCGTGATCAGATGACCGCTGCGTATGCATCTGAGACCGCGGCGATTTTGCCGCTTGCTGAAGAAGTGGTGCAAAACGCATCCGCGGGGCTGTTCTCTTTGACTAGCCCGGATCACGACTGGTCAGAGCAGATCAGGATTATTGCCCAACGAGTTACTCAGTAATTTCTCATGGCACAAGACGAAGGGGCGGATGACGTTTGGGATTTTCTTCCCAAGCGGACAAGCGAATCAACGAGTCCTGCCCTTGAGGTTCCTGTGTCGAACAAATCAGAAACAAAAAGTACAGACGATCCCTGGGATTTCTTAGCCACGCGTAAGGCCGAAGTACAGGCGCGCGGTGACGAGGCCATCGTGCCTGAGGTTGTCATTGAACGACGTGAGCACGGTGAGTTTCGTTCCGAAATGGGTGGAGCGTCACTCAAACGTCGTGCAATCCCAATGGCAGTAGCGCTTGCTGCAATATTTTTCGCGGGCTTCGTAACAGAAGTTGTCGCATCGAGCCAGATGATTGCCCTCGCCGGAACACAGTCCCTGCTCTACATCTACCCGCTTGGTGGCCTAGGCCTGATCTTGCTTGGCTTGGCTCAGTTCCGTTTCGTGGATCAAGCAGCTCGATTGCGAGTCTTGCGTTACGTATCACTGGCCTATGCTTTGGTCTTTGTTGTCGCTCTCGTATTTATCTCAGCAGGTATCACGCCAATCATTGCTACCGGCCTCATCTGGCTACTGGCTGATCAACTAAATTTCTTGGTGCCCTTACTCATCTGGAGCCTTGCCGGTGATGAGTTCAACGTCGCTGAAGGTCAGAAAATTTTCGGCTGGTTGGTGGCCTGGACCTATGTAGGCCAATTCTTGGGACTTGGTGTGGCATTTGTGAGTCCTTCAATATTAAAGAACTTAGACGTTTCGCTCACGTCACTGCTCATCATCTCTCCGATCGTTTGCGTGGGTATTGCTATCTGGTTGCCTCGGGTATTGCGCGGAAGTCACGCAGCGCAAGGAACAGCCAAAGCAGAGAGTTATCCAGAGTCATTCAAGAGTGCTTGGGGATTTATCACCGGTGTGCCAATTTGGCGCTACCTGTTATCTGCTTCGATGCTGTCTTTCGTAGGTGGAACTACCATCGTGATGGGCTTTAGTGTAGGAGCGGGAGACATTATTGGACGAGATGCGCAAGAGCTACAAGTGTTGTTTGCTGGTGCTTGGCTCATTGGGCTAGCCGGATGTCTTGCCATTCAATATTTCTTTGCTGAGCGCATCGCGGCGAAAATTGGCATTCCTGGCACGTTGATTTTGCTCCCGAT
>JBAXJN010000095.1:0-2392 GCA_037137855.1 Actinomycetes bacterium | reverse complement strand
AACGAGCCCCCAGATGCGTTGCAAATCAACAGTGGTCGATCCACCACCACCGCCACCGCCAGTGTTACCACCACCGCCACCGCCGATGAAGAGCCGAATTGATTGCCCCGGGGTCACCGAAAATGTCGAAACAACAGTGCACCCCGCCCCGCCGGCGCTACTGCCACCGCCACCGCCTCCGCCACCGATTGCCGTGACCGTGATGGCAGTAACCCCGCTCGGCACCACCCATGCGGTCAATCCCGGAGTAGTAAAACTTTCCTGACTCGCAGCTTGGGCTGGGGGTGCCCCCAGAAATGGGATGAGTAACGCGGTCAATGCCGCGAGTGCAAGAGGACGCCTGATCATTTTGGCACTGTAGGCCCTAAACCTTGGGAAGTGACGCAGAAGTCACACAGTGTGTGAAGACACAATCCTGCGGATAGGAATCCCAAAAGCCTGTGGATCAGATTGTGTATTCCGGTTGCCGCAATCACTTGATGAAACTAAGTTCTCTCTAGGTCGCTATCGCATATTTCAAACACAATTGTGCGGCCCACACATCTGACTACGGGAGTGCTCATGAATAAAGGCATGCTTGACGGTATTCGGGTACTTGATCTAACGATGTGGGCTTTTTGCCCTTCGGCGGCTCGGGTGCTTGCTGAATGGGGGGCTGATGTAATCCACATCGAAAACCCGAACTCACCCGATCCCATGCGAATTTTCGCCGGTGGCAGCCTTGAACCCGGAGGTGCCGCATGGATGTTCAAGCACTACAACCGCGGAAAGCGCTCACTTGCATTGAACCTTGCAAGTGATGAAGGTCGCGAAATGTTGTATGAACTCGTCAAGAAGTCAGATGTGTTTATTACAAGTTTCCTACCTAAAACACGGATCAAGCTCGGTTTTGACGTTGAGGATCTTAAGAAAATCAATCCGAAGTTGATTTACGCGAAGGGCACCGGAGCTGGCCCACTTGGCCCAGAGAACTTGCGTGGCGGATATGACGCCGCCAGCTGGTGGTCACGCGGATCACTTTCTAGCTCAGCAATGGTGGTAACTGGCACACACACTCCCCCTGGCATGGTTGGCCACGGCGATGGAATGTCAGGACTCGCGTTTGCCGGTGGCATCTGCGCTGCACTCTTGAAGCGCGAACGTACTGGCGAAGTAGCTGTGGTTGATTCCTCACTTATGGGCACTGCGGCCTGGTTTAATGCACCAGCAATTATCGGTGCTCAGTTAGCCCCGGGCTCGGCCATGCTTGGTGCATTTATCGAACGATCAGCAAGTCAATGGTCTGGCACGTGGTACCAAACCAGTGATGTGCGTTTCATCTACATGTCATTCCTAGGTGATCACCAAGATGAATTCGAAGACCTTGCGCGACTTATTGGCCGGGAAGAACTCATCACTGATCCGCGTTTTGACTCAACAGCAAATCGCATGCAGAACTCGTCAGCGCTCATGGCGATTCTTGATGATGTTTTTGCCACCAAGACACTCTCCGAGTGGAAAACCATCTTGCTTCCATCAAAGGGCGTCTGGGCGCCGGTGCAAAATACGGCTGAAATGTCTGATGACCCAATGGCAATTGCTAACGGCATGATTCGCAGGCCCACTAACGAGCCAGGAACACCTGTGGTTGTCATGCCGCCCGTGATGTTCAACGAAGATGCCGGCCCGGGAAATCCAGCTCCAGACTTTGGGCAACACACTGACCAAATTCTAACCGAGCTTGTTGGTCTTGATGCAGCACGAATCAAAGAACTTCGCGCATCACGGATTATCGCCTAAGCGCCAAAAATAGAACTAGCGTTCAGGTCGGATAACAAGTACACGCTGCTTGCTATCCGACCTGAATCGTTTGGTTTGTTGAGCACTATCCGAAATGTCTGCATATTGGTCATCCGGTGCGTCATCGTTGGTCCACAAGCCCAAGCAGTTATTGGATTCCGGTTGCCGCGGTTATGACTTAAACCTAAGTTCTATATAGGTCGCGATCGGGAACTCACCAAGGGTTCCCAGCCAACCACTTGACTACGGGAGCGCATATGAATGAGGGCATGCTTGAGGGTGTTCGAGTACTTGATTTAACGATGTGGGCTTTTTGTCCGTCAGCCGGACGAGTACTTGCTGAATGGGGTGCTGATGTAATCCATATCGAGAACCCAAATTCGCCCGATCCTATGCGAGTTTTCGCGGGTGGCAGCCTTGAACCAGGCGGTGCTGCATGGCTATTCAAGCACTACAACCGTGGAAAGCGCTCACTTGCATTGAATCTTGCAAGTGATGAAGGTCGCGAGATTTTGTATGCACTCGTTAAAGATGCAGACATCTTTTTGACCAGTTTCTTGCCAAAAACACGCACCAAGCTCGGCTTTGATGTTGATGACCTGCGCAAGATCAA
>JBAXJN010000094.1:0-2553 GCA_037137855.1 Actinomycetes bacterium | reverse complement strand
TTATATTATTTTATACACATTCTAAAGGCCCTCACTTCGCAGCGTGGTCCACATACATTGCTACGTCTGACAATTCTCGAATATCCACGGGAACTCGCCCATCACCAGCCGATGCTTGCCAACACCGCCTTGGGAACTTGGATGTTCACTATCCCCCATCCAGACAACTGCTGGGCGCTCATCAACCTGCACAATAAAACTTTCATAGAGCGGGATTTCTGCGGCGCTCCCTGCGGCCAACGCCTCAGCAATAGTTTTCGCTTGTAATAGACCGTGAATTGACACGAACGTAGGAGGCATCAGGTAGATCTCCTGATTTTGATGGCTCGCAAGTGCGTGTGCCGGGGTCATCCAGGCGTGATCTACGAGCTCGCCATCCGGCAGTCGAACCTCTGCTCCGAGCGGAGCCTCGCAAATGAAAAACCAAGTATGGAATCGCTTTGGCGCTTGAGGTGGTGGCAGCCAAACAGCAACATGCGAGAGACCTAAAGCATTGATCTCCAGCCCAGTTTCTTCAAAAGTTTCACGGACTGCTGTTCGGCGAGCGACATCGACTTCGCTGTCATCTTCGTCCTTCACATCTTCAACTTCGACTCGGCCGCCAGGAAAGACCCAAGCGTTTGCAAAGGAGCCTTGTTCTGGCCGTTTCATTAGAAGTAACTCAATTCCGACACTCCCTTCGCGCACGAGAACGACCGTTGCCGCCGATAAGAGGTTAGACATTGCCAAGCTTTCTTTTAACTGGAGAGCGCGGCTCCGCCACTGACCTTGAAGGTTTCACCGGTTATGAAACTCGCTTTGTCAGATATCAAGAACATCATCATGTTAACGATATCTGCAACTTCACCCTGTCGATGAATGAATTGCATATCGTTGATAATTGAAGTCACCATTGCAGGGGGAAGATCGGCCATCGCGCTATCAGTTGCCATTAATCCTGGAGATATCGCATTCACGCGGATCCCGGCATCAGCAAATTCTTTAGCAAAAGCGATCGTCAATCCTCGAACTGCCATTTTTGAAACACCGTAAGGAGACGAAGCCATGTTTCCGGCCATTGACGAAATATTAATAACATTTCCGCCGCCCCGGCTCTTCATGCTTTCAAAAGCCGAAACCGAACAGTTGACTACTCCCATCAAGTTCACATCAAATAACGCCCGCACATCCGCACGAGCCAAGGTGGTGAAAGGAAGATTGTATTTCGTTAAGTGCAGTCCGGCGTTGTTGATCAAGATGTCGATGCCGCCGAACTCGGCAACAGTTTTGGCAATTGCTGTGTCAACGGCAACTTCGTCAGAAACATCACACGGTAAGGCAATAGCGCGAATTCCTTGATCCTGCAAGCGACGAGCAGCTAACTCTGCGCCTTCCATATTGATCTCAGCAATGACAACAGATGCGCCTTCGCGCCCCAGAGTTTCGGCGAAGGCATAGCCAAAACCCATGGCGCCACCAGTAATGAAAGCAACTTTTCCGCTGAGGCTCATGCTCATCCTTTCGAGAACCTATGACTCGTGTACACGGGATGCTTCAACGTAATCCATCGCATGAGTAAATATCTCAGCAACATCAAGTAAAAGTTCATCATTTTCAATAATTGACCGCAGAATGTTCACATCCTTGGCTAAGGCTCGATGTCCCGCGGTCGCGGCCATGCTTTCTGCTGATACCCCGTTGCGGAACATTTCGATCGCGAAACTACGACCTGAACTCGTTGAGATAGCCTGCAACAGCGCTTCATAATCAATCTTGAGGTCTTTGGCGACATCTACCAGCGACGCAGCTAAAGCGAGTTGCGCCGTGAGCAACGTGTTATTCATAAGTTTGGCGCGTTGCCCCGCACCGTGACCACCAAGTCGAATGATCGTTGAGCCCATGTGTTCAAGAATTGGTCTGATGCTTTCAATGACATTCGTATCGCCACCAAGCATGATTGTGAGGTCGCCCCGGCCGGCACTATCAGGGCCACCACTAATTGGAGCATCCAAAACGTGTACTCCTGCCGCCTTAGCGCGATTCGCCATACGTTCAACGAACATAGGCGGAACCGTGCTGTGGATCATGGCGATGGCACCGGGGGCTAGCCCACCTATCAGGCCGTCATTGCCAAACAGCACTGCTTCCACTGCCACATCGTCGAACACACAAAGACCTACGACATCGCATTGCCCGGCAAGCATGAACGGAGTTTGGGCACGCTGAACCTCCGGAGCAAATGATTCGAGAACTTCTTGGCGACGCGCCCAAATAGTTAACGGATGACCCGACGTTGATAAGCGTTCGGCCATCGGTTTACCGATGCTGCCCAAGCCGATGAAACCAACACGCAGTGCTTGACTCATCGGTTCTCCTTTATGGCTAGCTCGAAATCCCTCGGGTTAACAACATGCTCCCAGCAATTGGGCCGCCACCATTAGCTACAACAACCACTTCCGCATTAGGGATTTGACGATCGCCTGCTTCACCGCGCAATTGAGCTGCTGCTTCATAGACGTGCCCGAACCCATGGAGTCGACCTTCGGAGAGCTGCCCGCCATGGGTATTGATTGG
>JBAXJN010000093.1:0-2581 GCA_037137855.1 Actinomycetes bacterium | reverse complement strand
CCTCGCTGTCAACCTCACGCGGGTGACGATAAGGATCAACATCTCCGGCGTACGTACCCTGCGCGGCTTGAAGATGGACTCTTTCGTCATCCTGTTGGGCCTTGCGGAGCAGCTCTTCAACGTGTCGTGCATTTTCAGGCATTGCATCAGCGAAAAAAGCAAGGGACGGGGTGAATTTAATACCCGTTTGCTTGCCTACTTCGCTACGCAAAAGTCCCTTTGCAGATTCAAGAGCTGCCGCTGTTTCATCTTGCTCTTTGGCATCACCAAACACCGTATAGAAAACCGAAGCTTCGCGTAGATCGGGCGTCATGCGCACGTCAGTGATCGTAATGAATCCCAAGCGGGGATCCTTCACTCTCTTTTCGAGCGTTTCAGCCACGATCACGCGAACGCGATCTTCAAGTTTGTGCTGGCGCGCCTTACTCATGGCTTACGCGGCTTCTCGCGCATCTCGAAAGTTTCGATGAGGTCGTCAACCTTGACGTCTTGGAAGCTTCCAAGGTTAATACCGCACTCGAACCCGTCGCGCACTTCTGTCACGTCATCCTTGAATCGACGTAAGCCCGCGATTGCCACACTTTCAGCAATCACCGCTCCATCGCGTATGAGACGTGCCTTTGAGTTACGCCTAATTTCGCCACTTTGAACAAGGCAACCAGCGATAGTGCCGAACTTTGAAGACTTGAACACATCGCGCACCTGCGCGGTACCGAGTTGCACTTCTTCGTATTCCGGCTTGAGCATGCCTTGAAGCGCTGCTTCAACATCATCAAGTGCTTGATAGATGACACTGTAGAAACGAACATCTACACCCTCGTGAGCAGCAAGGTCTGCGACCTTGCCTTCTGGCTTAACGTTGAATCCGATGATGACGGCTTTAGAAGCCGCGGCCAACGTGACGTCATTCTTGGTGATCGAACCGACTCCACGGTGAATGACTCGCATTGACACTTCATCACCGACATCGATTTTTGTAAGTGCCTCTTCAAGCGCTTCAACCGAGCCGGATACGTCGCCCTTAATGATCAAGTTCAGTTGGGCAACTTCACCCTTTTCAACAGACTCAAGGAAGTCTTCAAGCGAACGCTTCACGCGATTCTTTGCCAACATCGCGTTACGTTCACGCGCTTGTCGAGTCTGAGCAATCTGGCGTGCGATGCGGTCTTCAGAGACGACTAAGAAGCTGTCACCAGCACCTGGCACAGACGTCAATCCAAGAACCTGAACCGCGGTTGACGGACCAGCTTCTTCGATGACATTGCCCAAGTCATCATGCATTGCACGAACGCGACCGAATGCATCGCCAGCGACGATTGAATCGCCAGCGCGCAAGGTTCCACGCTGAACCAAAACCGTTGCAACTGGACCACGGCCACGGTCAAGGTGAGCTTCAATTGCTACACCTTGAGCCGGCTGATGTGGATTCGCACGCAAATCAAGGGCTGCATCCGCGGTCAACATGACTGCTTCAAGCAACTGATCAATACCTGTGCCATTGAGCGCTGACACATCGATGAACATCGTGTCACCGCCGTATTCTTCAGCAACCAAGCCATATTCGGTGAGCTGGCCGCGGACCTTTGTTGGATCAGCGCCTTCTTTATCGATCTTGTTCACTGCAACCACAATCGGCACACCCGCTGCTTGTACGTGATTCAACGCCTCAATGGTCTGCGGCTTAACCCCGTCATCGGCGGCAACCACGAGGATCGCGATATCGGTGACCTGAGCACCACGTGCACGCATAGCTGTGAAGGCCTCGTGACCTGGTGTATCAATGAAGGTGAGTTTGCGCTCGCCAGTTGGTGTTTGTGCCGTTACTTGGTAGGCACCAATGTGCTGAGTTATACCGCCAGCTTCGCCGCCAATGACGTTGGTCTTGCGAATCGAATCCAACAACCGAGTTTTACCGTGATCGACGTGACCCATAACGGTGACCACTGGTGGTCGCGCGATGAGTTCCTCACTTTCACCTTCATCTTCACCGAATTCAAGGTCGTATGACTCCAGGAGTTCACGATCTTCATCTTCGGGTGAAACAACTTCAACGACATAGTTGAGTTCTTCACCCAGAAGGCGCAACGTGTCGTCATCAATCGACTGTGTTGCAGTCACCATTTCGCCAAGTTCAATCAATACCTTCACGAGATCTGCAGGCATCGCGTTGACGCGATCGGCAAAATCCGTGACGCTTGATCCACGTGCTAAACGAACAACCTCACCGTTGCCACGTGTAATGCGAACGCCGGTAAGCGAAGGCGCCTGCATGTTGTCGAATTCCTGACGCTTTGCGCGCTTGGACTTGCGACCGCGTGACGGACGTCCACCGGGACGACCAAACGCGCCAGCTGTTGTGCCACGACCTCCCGCGCCTGGACGACCTGGAAATCCACCTGGTGCGCCACCAGGGCCGCCACTAGGTGCACCGCCTGGTGCGCCACCTGGGCGACCAGCAAATCCACCGCCACCACCTGGGCGACTAGCGCCACCAGCGCCTGGCCCACCAGGGCCTCGTCCTTGGAAACCACCTGGACCGCTTGGACGACCCGCACCCGGACCACCTGGACCGCTTGGACGA
>JBAXJN010000092.1:0-2624 GCA_037137855.1 Actinomycetes bacterium | reverse complement strand
AGGGATAACTGGGTTCGATCACGGCCACAGCATCCTGGGAAGCTGCCGTTCTACCACTGAACGACAAACGCGAAGGATCTGAGATTAGTGGAGCGGGGGCGAGGCGCTGGGGGGTCTGTTGCATCAAAAGGGGCCCCTTTCGGTCGGCCTAGACCATCTTCGTTTCAGCTTTGCGCACCAGGTTTGGTGAGAAGGGAATGCACCAGGCCAATCTTCCGATTGACTGGTCAACTGTCGTGTTATATCGAACGATATAACAAATACAAAGAAGGATAAATACGTACCACAACGACTTCAGATGCGAATGCGCGCGGTCCCCCAAGCTGCAAGGCAATGGCTGGGATATCCAGGTTGTTGCCTCTCTGGGCGGAGGTCTGGCGGCATCAAACAAAGTTCGAGTGTTCAGAGAATGTCCTCAGAAGGAAGCGGAATAACGATGGTCGGCAACACTTTCAAATGGCTCTACCGCAGCTTGGTGCCCAGCTTGTTCGTCGTGACGTGCGTGATGTCCGGTGTTCAACCGGCATTCAGTCATGATGCCGCTGCAACTCCTGCTGCCAGCAACCCTGAGGTGTTCAAGACCGCGCCGGCTGGTACGCCGACCGATACACCCGGAAGGAACCTGCAGTTCCTGTGCATCCCCGGGCTCACTGCGTTGAATAATGGTGTGGCGCCGGTCTACACAGAGTCGAAGAATTCCTGGGTTCATGGTCTTGACATTGTGGTATCGGAAATTCCCTATGTTGAGGGAAATGTACGTTGGCGCAATCATCGTTTCAAAGAGATACGACGCTTGTACACCCGTCGCTTCGTTGGAAACAATCTGCCAAACCATGTAACGGGTGAGTTTCCAGTCAAAGAAGGAACTGCGGCATATCCATACTATAAAGCAGCGCCCGGTTCCCCTCCCTATGAGACGGCTGACCAGATACCAATTGCAGCCTATAATCTGGACATAACCGTTCCCAGGTCGCCGAGTTACAACGTGGTGCCGACATGCATTGATCAGTTGGTGTCCGGAGTGGCAACACAAACCGGCGTCGTGTGGCATGTGAACATCGCTAACGGAACCACAACCACCTACGGGGATCCGTTAGCCTTACTGCCGAACGACACATGCTTTGGTCATCCCTACAACTACCCCGGCACACCAAACGGCCAGTATCATTATCATGGATGGTCCTGGAAGTGCTTCCCGAACCAGGGCACCCCCAAAAAGCATTCACCGCTCTTGGGCTATGCTCTCGATGGCTTCGGGATCTATGGACCACGAGGGGAAGGCGGAAAAGTCGTTACCAATGACGAACTTGACGAGTGCCACGGCCATTTTGGCGTGGTCAACTGGGAAGGTCGTAAGAGGAACATGTATCACTATCATTTGAATTCCGAGTTCCCCTACGGACCAGGATGCCTGAGGGGACGCCCGCTCATGAACGTCAATAACGTCGTGCCAAAGTAATCCATCGCCCTAGGAATTGCAGAAGCCGCAAAGCCTCGGCGCCAGTGGTCGCGCAGAGATATAACTGAAACCAAAGATGCCGCGGATCGAATGATATCCGCGGCATTTCCTTCCCCATCTGCCATTGAACGAACTGCAGAAGCGCCAAGTTCATTCCATGAATAGCGAGCGCAGGAAGCTCGTGAGAAATGCGGTGTGACGTCGCGCGTAGTCCTCATCCCTGACGTCAGAGCCGAATGTCCCCTTGATCGCCTTCTGGTTTACGAACGGGAAACTTGCCGCTCCCATAAGCACCGGGACAAAATGCTCGGCAGGAACCGGTTCCTTGCCCTTGCGCAGTATGTCATTGAGAATATCGACGATTGCACCTGCCGAAATGAGGCTCGGCTTCTGCAATACCTTCAAAAGATAGTCACTCCGAGGGCCAGTTGACCTCGCTTCATCATCGACAATGCTCACAACATAGAAGTAGCGATAGGCAAATTGCACACTGGTAGCTGCCAGCATGGCAATGACCCGTTCTGGCGGTAAACCGATGGCGGCTGTTCGGAATGCCTCCAACTCCTTCAGCAGTGTGACGGACACCTCATCAATGACCGAATACCAGAGTTCTTCCTTGGAACTGAAATGATAATGGATGAGCGGCTTTGCGACGCCAGCCAAGGTCGCGATTTCAGCGACGCTGGTTCCCTCATAGCCCTTCCGGGAAAACAGCATGAGCGCAGCGTTGCGAATCCTATCAATGGCGGGCGGCAAGTCGGCCGAAGGGCGGCCTCGCCTGGTCTTCTTGGCCTTGGCTGATTTCTTGATCATTGTGCGAATGGTCTAGTTGAAATTGACGCCACGGTCTTCACTCAAAATTCGACCTTCAGTAACTCGCCATCGGAATGCGATCAACAGGGGGGCTGTCCTATGACCAGCGGGGCACTTTGCCAAACCGGAACCGGGACAGCCCACGGCTCCAACTTCTAGGTCATTGCAACAACCACCACTGTCGCACCCTGATGCTCCCTCGCGATCTGCTCCCAAGCCTTGCGGTCCACGTTCCGATAGATGACGGCCTTGGTGACGGGGAGCCCCTGTAACTCCTTCAGCAACTCGGACTTTGAGCGGACTACCTGTGTTTCAATCAGCATCGATGGGCCTCCTCTGGCGTTTGAATAAG
>JBAXJN010000091.1:0-2765 GCA_037137855.1 Actinomycetes bacterium | reverse complement strand
TTCCATCGCTGTCGTAGAACAGAGCTCCGGTGTCGGAATTGTAAACGATCCGATTAGCAGCATCCAGAGCCACTGTCCCGATGACGAAGGCTCCCACGCTAAGAGTACCTGGTGCTGTACCCAGAGCAGCGAAAATCGCGTTCTCCAGCCCAATCGTATCATCAGCCACGTTGAAGTCCGAAATGGTGTCCAAGTTCTTTGTGGCGTTCGGCGTCGTATTGAAGACGAAGCTGTCCATTCCCAAACCGCCAGTGAGGATGTCGTTGCCCAGACCGCCGTAGAGATCATCGTTGCCCGCGCCGCCGTCCAGATTGTCATTCCCAGAGTTACCCTGAAGAACATCGTCGAGCCCCGTCCCGGTAAGAGCATTGGCGCCGTTGTTGCCAATCATCTCTAGGCCGTTGGCAACACCGCTGGCATTGATGTTGATAGCCCCTGTACCCGTCGCAATGGCATTTGCGCCATTACCCGTGCCGATGGTCACCCGTTCGAGCCCAACCGCAATCAGGTAAAGGGTGGCGGCTGATTTTCCAGTGAACCGGAACTCGTCAACGCCGCTGGTTCCTGTATCGTTGATTGTGTCGCCGTTTAAATCTGCTGCTGAAGCGACAACATAGAGGTCGCCACCATCCTGCCCATCCATCGTGTCACCGAGCGCTCCTCCTGTGATGACGTTACCCCAGTCGTTACCGATGATGCTGTTTGCAAGCGTGTTTCCAGTGAAGTTGAGACGGCTGCCACCTGTTAAGCTGGCGTCTATATCCTCGACGTTGGCACCAAGTTTAAGGGTCGCCGCAACCGCATTATTGGATGTTCCAGACAATATAATTCTGTCAACTTCACTTGCCAGCTTGGAGGTCTCGACAACTTTATCCTCAAGCTTACCTGCGGCCGTCAGATTGACATTGTATGTATCGTTCCCAGTGCCACCCGCCAGCTTGTCTACTCCCGCACCACCCGTCAGAATGTTGGCGTTAGCGTCGCCCGTGAGCGTGTCATTGAATGACGTGCCTGTCAGGTTCTCAATGGAAACATACGTGTCTCCGGTTGCTGCTCCGGTATTTTTAGAGGATATCGCTAGGCTTGCTGAGATCGCTCCAGAGGCGGCGCGGTAATCAATAGTGTCTGATCCCAGAAGGCCATTGAATGCCTCGATGTCATTGGAAGCAACGAACGTGTCGTCACCATTTATACCAATTACTGTTTCCACTGTCTGGTTCGTAACGGTAACGGCAAAGGTCTGGGTATCGGTCAGTGCTCCATCAGAGACCCTTACGACCACTTCGTAGACATTGTTCGCTCCTATATCTATTGGAGCTTCAAAGTTAGGGGCGTTGACGAAGGTCAGAATGCCAGTCAATTCGTCGATCTGGAACTTGTTGTAATCTGCTCCCCCGACGATCAAATAGATGAGCGTAGTGCCCGCATTTGGGTCGGCTCCCGTGACGGACGTCACCTCTGTGGAGTTTTCGCTGACCGAAACCGAAGCCGTCGCGCCACCTCCATTCGATGTGATGATGGGTCTCCCTGTAACTTGACCGTCATTCCCTGTAACTTGACCGCCAAACGTATCGTCAATAGTCCCATTTGTATTGAAACGGAGTGTTGTAATGTCCTGATTAAGTCCGTTAGACGAAGCGCCCGTGACGACGATCCTGCCGTCAGATTGCAGGGCTATGCTCCAACTGAAGCCTACTCCTGATACCGCAGGAGTTATCACTGATCCAGCGTCTCCAAATGTAGTATCGATAGAACCATTTGAGTTGTAGCGGATCAATACCAGATCGTCATTTAAGCCGTTTAAACGGCTTCCTACCAGGATGATCTTGCCATCGGTTTGAAGCGTGGCTCCCCAAGCAACTTCATCCAAGGAACCCAAATCGGTGCTGGTGACGCCAGATAGGCCAAACGTGCTGTCAAGTGTGCCATCTTGATTATAACGCATCGTCAGAAAATCACGACCGGTGGCATTATAGACCGTATTGCCGGTTACAATGATCTTTCCATCTGGTTGAACCAAGACAGACTGTGCAACATCGTCAGCTATACCTACGGCAGTGATAACAGAGCCAGAGTTCCCGAACGTTGCATCTAGTAATCCGTCAACGCCGTATCGAATGAGGGATATGTACTTGAAGCCGTCAGTGAAGGTTGCGTATCCTGCAACAAGGTATTTTCCGTCTTGCTGTACCGCTACTGAGTTACCAACATCATTCAGACCGTAATAATCGAAGCTGTTGAAGTCGACTATATTGCCACTTGCGTCAAAGCGAACGTGGAAGATGTCAGTGTCCCCGAGGTAAAGTGAGCTACCGACAACGATTATCTGCCCGTCGAGCCTAATCGCGACCCCTAGGGCCTGATCGGGCGTTCCTCCGTCGTAGACCGTGCTTCCACCGTTTCCAAATGATGTATCAAGAGAACCGTTGGTGTTGTATCGGATAACCACGATGTTATCGGTTACGCCATTGAACCTTCGCCCAACGACGACAATCTTGCCGTCGTCTTGAAGCGCAGCTGACCAACCGCCTTCATCAACAGATCCGAGGTCAGTTGTTACTTTGCCGTCACTCCCAAATGTTTTATCCAGAGTTCCATTTGCGTTGTAGCGGACAACTGCAAAATCGAGACCAGTCGGTGATCCCACGCTGTAACCAGCAACAACGATCTTGCCGTCGGCTTGGACAAGAACTTTTCTTCCGACATCATCGGATGTTCCAATGGGTGTAGTGACCACGTGAGATACCTTAGTTCAGTACGTGTGC
>JBAXJN010000090.1:0-2856 GCA_037137855.1 Actinomycetes bacterium | reverse complement strand
CTCGCACCAAGAGAGTGCAAATGGAAATTTCGGGTTTCGCCAGAGGCGAAGAGGCATAAAGCCTGCTTTAGCCCCGAGCGGATATCGCTGAAATGACCTTGGTTTGAGCATCAGTGAAGGCTGAAACGGGAGCCGTGGCACCTGATCCTTTGGTGCTGAGTGCCCATGCCGTACCCAACGGCCCCCATACATTTTGCATTGCTGGCACGTTTGGAATTGCTATTCCGGCAGCCCCAGCAGCCCCGAAAGCCTTGAGGCGAGCATCATCGATTCCTGACCCGGCCTTGATATTTGCCGGCATCCGGCGGGCAGCATTTGCGAAGGCCGCCTGAACTCCGGCTCGGCTGAGCCCTTCGACGACAAAAGTGTCAGCAGCCTTTTTCATCTGATGGGCCTGGGCATAGATCGTGACCATGAACCCCTTCATTCCAAGAAGAGGTGCAGTTGATTTTCCGTTGACGATACTTGGCACCGACGTGATCCGGTAGCCAAATGGCAAGGCAACAATCGCATTGAGGTCCCACGGCCCGGTAATCCAAAATGGAGCTTTACCGGCAATGAACGCGTCCTTGGCAGCTTGAGTGGTCAACGAAGAATCAATGACTTTGGTGTCATTCCAATTCTTAATCTGCGCAGCATTGGCAACAAGGGCTGGGCTTGCGATACCCACATCGCTGGTGTTGATGTTGCCCTTTGCATCAAGCCCAAAGGCATAGCCACCAAGGCCGCTAAAGAATGGATACATGTTGTAGGCATTGCCGCTGTCGCTTTGCCCCACAGCGATTCCTGCTGAAGCCTTTCCGCTTTTCACCAACTTCGAAGCAACGGTAACGACACGCTTAAAGTTCGCCGGTTGCTTGGCAACCAAACTCACATTTGTGACCATTGCAAGATTTTCAAATTGCACTGGAACGCCATAAATCCTTGAGTTATAACGGAATCCGTCGAGTACATTTTTTGGAAACAGCGGAACCCGCTCTTTACCCAGCGTGATACTTCGGACAAGTTTGGCATCGACTAATTCGCCAGTTGAATCATGTTCCGCTGCGATCACATCAGGAGCATCAGCTGGTTTTACGGTTGCTAAGTCTTCTTTGATTGCGGCCAAACTATCTTTCACCACGATTTTCAGTTTGACGTCGCGAAAGCCCTGCGGGAATTGAGAGTTGAGCACATCAGCTCGAATTTGATCAGCCCAGACAACAATTGGTTGGCTGGCAGCCTGAGAAGTGGGTGCGAAAACTAGTAATCCTGCTAAAACTCCAACGGCGACTGAACCCGCCGTCACTGCTGGCAATGCTCGCGTTGCACTCATCGCACTAGCGAGACTCGAGCTCAACGCCCAAACGACGAGCTGAACGAGCCTTTTGACGTGAAGATCGCATTCGTCGCAAACGCTTGACGAGCATCGGATCAAGTTGCATGGCTGCTGGCTGATCAATCAAGCCATTGAGAATCTGGTAATACCGCGTTGCACTCATGTCAAAGAGATCGCGAATGGCTTGTTCCTTGGCACCTGCGTATTTCCACCACTGACGCTCGAATTCCAGGATCTGGCAATCGCGATCAGACAGTGCGGTGACTTCAGGGTCAAAGTTCGCACGTGCAGCGTCCATGCCTAAATCCTCTCATGCAAACAACAGTGTGCCCATCGTAAAGGCAAATACCACCGTTGTCATTTAGGCACTGATTTTTGCCCTTTATCCCGGATTCTTATGAGGACCCAGCTGAAGGCATAGCCCAAACCGTTCGTCCCCCAGTGAAAGCCCATCGGGGCTAGAACACTGCCTGAGACCAGGCGCAAACCGATGAACAAAGCCCCCGAGAGCCCGGTGGTGATCACGCTGAGGAGTACAGCAAGGATATTTCCTCGGCGTCCTTGCCCTACGACAGCGCCCAAAGCCGGATTTTGTTCATGGGTACCGATCGAAGGTAAAACATGCCAAAGCCCGAAAATCAGGCATGAGATGACGATCGCCCAGGTGAGACCAAAACGTCTGGCCAGCATTGCAAAGAGAACAGAGCGGAAGGCGATCTCTTCTAGGAGCACGGTTCCAAGGGGAACTTCAATCAACGACTGAAATAACACACCGCGGGCGCTGAGTTCGCCCATCCGCTCATCATGAAAAGCCGCTCGCGTGTGCCTGATGAGCGATCCTACGAAATACACCAACGCGATAGCGCCAATGCACATTGCACCCCAGATCAGACCAGGGACGTAATAACCCCGGCCCAGTCCCATGTCTGTCCAACTGCAGCCATCTAATAATCCGATAGCAAGAAAAACGACAGCAAAACTAAAGGCCCACAACAAATAATGCGTCTGTGGAGCAACCCGATTGTTGATGATGTTCAGCGCAACGAGAACCAAGATGACGACCGCAAGCGGCCACAGTGCCAGACCTGATACTTGATCAGGTACAACCCAGTTGATCATCAAGGCTCCCGAGCTTCAGCGAGCTATAAGCACGCAGATCTGAGCCTAGTTTGAGTAACGGCTTCCTGCGCCACTCGGAGCAGAACTGCGCTTGCCTGCTGCCGACTTAGCCGAACGACCGCCTGCAGCTGCGCCGCGACCGGTTGAACCGTGACGTGGCTTGTCAGCCCGCTTAGGTCGATCGGTTGCGTTACGAGAAACACTTGGGCGTCCTGAAGTTGCAGCGGTGCGCTGAGTGCCGTCATACGTGCGTGCTGGACGGTCGGTGCTGCGAGCCGGACGATCATCACGACGCGGCGCACGATCGTCATAACTACGAGCCGGACGATCATCACGACGCGGCGCACGATCATCAAAACTACGAGGCGCACTCGAACGCTGAGGACGATCGTCATACGTGCGAGCCGGACGATCATCAC
>JBAXJN010000089.1:0-3001 GCA_037137855.1 Actinomycetes bacterium | reverse complement strand
GCGGGCTTCCAGCCCAGGTTTCCACCCCTGATCGCCGGGAGGGTGAATGACTCAGAAAGCAGAAAAGCCCCGCACGGCGGGGCTTCTTTCTAGTGATGCTGTTCAGATGATGTTGCCGGAAGCGGGGTGGAACCTGGAAACCGGAACCCCAAACTGGAACTCTGTCGCTAGCGAAAGCCTGCGCTGAGCGCCCCCGCAATTCTTTCCCTTTGGGAAGGACCCGTGAATTCATTCGAGCTCGGCGGCAAGTCGGTCGAGGCATCTGCTCTCTCAGCCACTTCATCAAGCCTTCAATAACAGAACTTGTATCACACCCAGATACGACGTCAACAACTAATTTCAAGTAAGCAAACATTTTTCTTGGTAAGTTTGTTTCCAGACTCTCTCGCCTACCGCTCACCCATTCCAACTCTCACGTCGAGCAGCGCTCAAGAGAAAACTTGACGCCGGTTCAGTGACTTGCAACGGTCCGCCCGTACTTCCGCACTGAAAGCCTCCTCAATGTTCAAGTCCGAACTGGTGCAGAGACTTCACGCCAAGTGCCCTCATCTCTACCAGCGTGACGTCGAGCGCATCGTCAACATCGTGCTGGGTGAGATCTTCGATGCATTCAGGAATGGCGACCGCGTTGAACTCCGCGGATTCGGCACATTCACGGCAAAGGAGCGTATCGCCCGCACGGGCCGTAACCCGAGCACCGGCACAGCTGTCGAGGTTGCGGCCAAGATGGCTCCGGCATTCAAACCCGGCAAGGAAATGCGCGAGCGACTGAACAAGCCGGAAGCTTGAACATCGCCACTAGGCAGCCAGCATAAACCCACATCCAGAGGAAGCCCGTCGATTCTGATTGAAACACAGGTAGTCCGTTCCAAGTCCGAGCTCCCGAAGGAGTTGCAGGGGCTCCCTGTCACCAAGGCGGTCATCTATCGCAACGTTCACCGCAATTCTTGGGAGAAAATAGCTGACGAACATCAGGGGGCGACGGTGGTTGTTGTCGTGCCTCAGAAGACAGGTGCGTCTGTCACCTCCTGTCTTTCAACTCTGTCGTAAACTTGTTGACTTAGCCCAAGGTACCCAGACTGCCCTAACCCGGATCTGCGGTTAGCGTAGCGCGGCCAATTCGATCCTAGATGTCGTAGTGAGCCGACTGCCAATACACCTTCTAATCGGTAACCTTGACGGGGAAGCCAGCGTGCTGAACTGCCCTCAATCCAAGGCAGGCTGCAATGATTTCAGCAAGACCCGCGTAGATGTTAACACCTTTTGGGCTTCTTCGAAGGAAACCCAAACCGCTACCACCCGCCCAAATCTGGATGTGGGCCGGCAGCAGACGACGCAGATGGTTGAGCGTTGGCAATACATCACGCTTCGAATAAGAAAAGCTGAATGAGATAGCAACAACATCTGCCTTGATTGAAAGGGCCGCTAGCCTGAGGCTATGAAATGGAACATTCGCCCCGATATTGATTATATAACCGCCATGTTCTGCGATGACAGCCTCGGCCATTAGTAAGCCAAGCTGATGCAACTCCTTGGGCGGCAGGGCAAACAAGAAAACCGGATAAGCCAATTTCGGGCTATACTTCAGGGTTTCACCAATCAAGTATCGTTCGACGATACTTGTACAGAGGTGTTCGTGGTAAACATCAATTTCATTATTTGCCCAAGCATCTCCGACAGAAATCATCAGAGGAGAAATCGTGTTCTGACAAAATTCCAATATTGTCTTTTGTGAACGGTCTTTTTTCAATTCAGCATGAAATTTTTCGATATCAGATTGTTTCAGTATTTCTATAAGGGTTCGAGTAAGTTCGGATTGCTCTGAGGCTGACCGACCATTACCCATCCCAAGAATTAGCTTTTTGAGTTCACCGGAAGTTTTCGTTACAACTTCTCTTGGCCGAAAACCGGCCTCTAACAGGCGCCTTATCAAAATCAGCTTGTCGACTGTTTCAACTGAATATACCGATCTGCCAGAGGGTCCTGTCTGCGTTGGTGGAAAGCCAAACCTCTGGCGCCACTTACGCAGTTGTTCAGTTCCCAACCCGGATTTCCGTTCAATTTGGGACTGTAAGGTAACGTGTAACTTCTTCATCAGCGTGACTTCGAAGGAGAAAAAAACATTTGTCCGCCCTTGTTTGTCTCATTTGATGGAGCTCAAGGTGCCCGTCACAATAAATTTATAATAACGTCACAAATCACATCGAGCAAGCTTATCTCACAGGCTGTAGTTCGGTCTCTGAGAGAACCATTGCAGGTAAACAAAGCGGCGCGGACAAACACCAAACGAAGCCAGAGACTGACCAAAACCAAGTTTGGCAGACTGGTGGGTTATCGAATGACCAAGGCTCTTCGCGGAGTCTGGGATAAACACGTCGGTCGTGAAGAGTGGTAGACATGGCACGGGAAATCGAACGAAAATTCATAGTTCGCGATGATCGCTGGCGTGTTGCATCGACGCGTGAACAACGGCTCACAGACGGGTTTGTCGCAACAACGAACTCTCACAAAGTCCGCGTTCGCACCTACGATGCGCGCGCGACAGTTACAATCAAGACTGTACGTATTGGCATCGGGCGTGAGGAGTTTGAGTTCCGGATTCCTCTCGACGAGGCACGCGATCTGTTGGCTCACCATTGCGGCGGCATTGTTCTCGAGAAGGTTCGACATAACGTCGTTTTCGACGGTTTGACTTGGGAGATCGACGTTTATGAGGGCGCTCTAAGCGGGATTATTCTGGCAGAGGTTGAACTTCCCGAAGTGGATGCCGTATTCACATCGCCTCCCTGGATCGGGCAGGAGGTGACGTTCGATCCTGATTACAGAAATACGAACCTGATGACGTGCAGCAAGGCTCGTGCCAGAGCCCTAACTGTTGATTACCGGGGCCCCATCTTGCCTGTGGGCCGGGGCACGGTTTCCTGAGTATCCGTCATGTGCAAGAGAATTTTTGGGTCCAGATGCGGTCTGCTCGCACTAGGGCGTTCGCGGTTTCTATGAG
>JBAXJN010000088.1:0-3168 GCA_037137855.1 Actinomycetes bacterium | reverse complement strand
ATGCATACAAACCAAAGGAGAACGTCGTGACTGAAGCACAACCAACCCGGCTCTGGGGCGGACGCTTTGCCGATGGACCCTCAGATGCAATGGCGGCACTCAGTCGGTCTGTTCATTTTGATTGGCGTTTAGCGCCATACGACATTGAACAAACACAGGCTCATGCAAAAGTTTTGCATGCGGCAAATTTATTGACAACGCAAGAACTTGACCAAGTGACGAAAGCATTGACTGAACTTAATCTTGAAGTTCGTTCGGGTGCTGTTGTGCCAGATGCGCAAGATGAAGATGTGCATACAGCGATAGAACGTAACTTGATGCTTAAACTAGGAGACCTAGGTGGAAAATTGCGGGCTGGTCGTAGCCGTAATGATCAAGTATCAACCGATTTTCGGTTGTATTTGCGCGACCAAGTTAAATACATTGCTCATGACGTCATTGCGTTGCAAGAAGCTTTCTTAGTTCAAGCAAAAGCGCATGTTTATACGACTTCACCTGGTTTTACGCATTTGCAACACGCGCAGCCAGTATCTTTCGGGCACGAACTTGCAAAGCATGTTCACGCACTCAGCCGTGATCTTGAGCGGCTAGCAGACTGGGATAAACGAACTGCTCGCTCACCACTTGGCGCGGGTGCATTAGCGGGATCATCGCTTGGTTTGAATCCACAAAGCGTTGCAAAAGATTTAGGTTTCGATGAAGCTTTAGCAAACTCCATTGATGCCGTAAGCGATCGTGATTGGGTCGCAGAGTTTCTTTTTGTTGCAGCAATGATTGGCGTGCATCTTTCACGGATTGGCGAAGAAGTCATCTTGATGACCTCGCGTGAATTTCAGTGGGCGCAGCTTGACGATGCTTGGTCAACAGGGTCATCGATCATGCCGCAAAAAAAGAATCCAGATGTGGCAGAACTTGCACGCGGTAAATCAGGTCGCTTCATAGGAAATCTCACAGGTTTATTGGCGACTCTGAAGGGATTGCCTTTTGCATATAACCGTGATTTACAAGAAGACAAAGAGCCAGTATTTGACACAGTTGAACAATTGCTGCTTGTGCTTCCGGCGATGACAGGAATGATCCAAACCTTGACGTTCAACACCGAACTGATGGCAAAGAGCGCGCCCCAGGGCTTTGCGCTGGCAACAGATATCGCCGAATGGTTAGTGCGTGAAGGTGTGGCATTTCGAATTGCGCATGAAGTCGCAGGCGCATGCGTGCAACGTGCTGAATCACAAGGTATCGAGTTATGGGACTTAACGGATTCGGACCTGGTCGAGATCAGCCCTTACTTGAAACCAGCGGTGCGCTCCGTGCTGACTGTTGAGGGTTCGTTGAATTCACGAGACGCTTTTGGCGGCACCGCGCCCGTGCGTGTGACTGAGCAACTCAAGGCCCTCGACGCGATGATTGCCGATGAGCGAAAGCGCTGGGTTTCTTAGTCAGGCTTTTTTCGCCTTGGTTTGAGTTCAATAGGGGTCATAACTGCCGGTGACAGGGCAGTTGCGGACACCCTGATGAAAACCAACTCTTAGCCCGCAAAGTTGAGCCACATGCACAAAGTTGAGCTTGGTGCGTAAAGATGCTCCTGTGGACATCATCGAAGAACTGCTGTGGCGGGAACAGATTGCGCAAAGCACTGACCTGGGGGCGTTACACGAGGCACTTTCCTCGGGGTCGATGACCCTGTATTGCGGTTTTGATCCCACCGCTCCAAGCCTGCACCTCGGCAATTTGGCTCAGATTTTGACTGTTCGCCGGTTTCAGCAAGCTGGTCACCGACCATTAGCTTTGGTCGGCGGGGCAACGGGCTTAATTGGTGATCCCAAGATGGCAGGGGAGCGCAACCTCAATTCGCAGGAGATTGTGCAGGAGTGGGTTGGTCGAATCCGAGCTCAACTCGAGCGTTTTTATGATTTTGACGGGCCTAACGCCGCCATCGTGGTCAATAACTACGACTGGATCAAGGATATTTCCGTCCTAGAGTTCTTAAGAGATATTGGTAAGCACTTCAGTGTGAATCGCATGCTTGATCGTGAGGCAGTTGCCGCTCGGTTGGCTAAAGATGGCATCTCGTACACGGAGTTCAGTTACCAATTACTGCAGTCTTACGACTACCTAGAGCTCTTCCGCCGTTATGGGTGCGTGCTTCAGACTGGCGGTTCTGATCAGTGGGGCAACATCACCGCAGGCGTGGATCTCATCCGCCGTACTGAGCAGGCGTCGGTCTATGCCTTGACGACTCCACTTATTACCAAGGCGGATGGAACGAAGTTCGGAAAGACTGAGTCAGGCACCATCTGGCTCGATCCCTCACTTACGAGTCCCTATGAATTCTTCCAATTTTGGCTTAATGCCGACGATCGCGATATCCCAAAACTGATGCGGACCTTCAGTTTCAAGAACAAAGAAGAAATAACTGAACTTTTGGCAGTGACCTTAGAGCGTCCTCACGAACGTGCAGCGCAACGCGCCTTGGCCATTGAGCTCACTGAACTCGTGCACGGTCGCCAGGAGCGAGAGGGCGCTGAGGCAGCCGGCAAAGCACTGTTTGGCCAAGGGGATCTAGGTGAGCTCTCAGAAGCGGTGTTGTCTGCCTCCTTGAGGCAGGCCTCATACGGCCAAGTCGAGAGCCGGGAAATCATCGAGGGCGAGCTACCAGGTATCTCGGAGTTGCTGGTTCGTTGCGGTTTAGTGACGAGTAAGTCCGCCGCTCGTAGAACAATCGACGAAGGTGGTGCCTACGTGAATAACGAACGCATCACCGACGAAGCTTGGCGCCCAACGACTGAAAACCTCTTACATGGCAGGTGGTTAGTGCTTCGCCGAGGCAAGAAGAATGTAGGGGGAATCGAGGTGGTTTCGGGATGATTTATCCGGTACGAGACCCCGATTTGACCCTGCCGTAGCGATGGCATAGTGTTCTCAATGCCCGCGAGGGAGAAACGGACACCAAGCCGCTGAGTGTTTCTTGCACTGTTTGCGCCAAGCTAGGCCGGTTCATCGTGAAGCAGTTGCTTAACTAAGGAAAAGTCCGGAAACGGTAATTTGACGCAGTTAAGCAAAACAAGTAAGTTAGGAATGTTGCCCCAAAAACGAGCGAAAGCTTTTGTTATTGGTGCGCGTCCGTACCTTGAGAACTCAACAGCGTGTTACATGTCAATGCCAATA
>JBAXJN010000087.1:0-3297 GCA_037137855.1 Actinomycetes bacterium | reverse complement strand
ACGAATACGACAACGTGCATCTGGCCTTGCGTTTCGATGTCATGTCCGGCAAGCCGTATGAAACTGGCGGACTCGTGACGATGCGACCTCAGTGGTCGATGGGCTAACTCGCCGTCAGCCTGTTTAATCGTTGCTTGTGGCACTAAAACTGGGCATTGGCTACTCGGTAACGATGCAGATCGGTTTGTGCGAGCCTCGAACAGCGTGTCGAAAGGTTCGCTTGCCTAACACTGAAGCCACATCTAGGAGAGCCCTGCCAAGTGATTTGGTTGGCGATCTCACCTTCAGTGTGAAAGCATCTTCGCATTCTTAAGACACCAAATTCACCAACCTCAACGACAGATAATCTCCTTGGATCCCAGCGCACTTGGCTACCAGGAATCGAGATTCTGCGAGGCATCGCCGCACTCAGTGTGGTGTTTCACCACTCATGGTCGATAGGCACCATGCCCCGATTTAGAGGATCGTGGATCCTTGAAGGGTTCGGCGCGTGGGGGGTTTCGTTGTTTTTTGTGCTTTCTGCGTTTCTTCTCGCAGATCACTTCTGGAGGGCTCCACCACAAAACGGGCTCAAGAATTTCTATGTGCGGCGGGTGTTCAGAATCGTTCCGGCCTACTACATCAACATCACAATTCTTTTCCTATTCTTTGCCAACCATACTTTGCTATTTTCAAAATTTGGCGCGAAACAGGTCGGTTATAACTTTGCTTTTTTGCACTACCTAACCCCCGATACGTCAAGCAGCCTCAACGTCAACGGTGCCTTGTGGACGCTTACTATTGAGGCGATGCTGTATCTATTTATGCCGCTTCTAGCTATCTTCACGCGCGCCACGAAAGGATGGGGCGTTCTAATAATAATCGGCATAGGACTCGCTTATCGTCTTTATGTAGCCATATCTGGGGCGTCACTCCAAAAACTCTATTTTGACAGCGGGTTCGACACATCAGTCGCCAGGCTGTACCTGGCGCGACAATTCATTGGCCTGCTGCCGCTTTTCGGGTTGGGAATCGGTATGAAGTGGATCCTGTTGAAACGACCGACACTAACCCAACTAAAGACACCAAAATTTCTTCCGGCGAGCCTTACATTGACAACTTTGTTGATACCAAGTGTTCTTGCCCTCGTATGGGTTGAGCGGGCTTCATTTTACAATCATTGGGTCTGGTTCACAGGCTGGCACTTCCTCATTGGTGTTCTTTTTCTCCCCGCATTAATAGTTGCTGCCCGCCCAATTTCTACCGACACTGAAACCGGCATTTTCGATCGAGGTCTGCGCTGGGTAGGCGAGCGCAGCTACGGTCTCTATCTCTGGCACTTCCCGATTATCTTGTCTGTCTACGGTCGCGGCCCGTTTGAGGCAGCGGCAAATGTCAACCCATGGATGCCAAAAATGCTATTAATTTTGGGGCTGTCCCTAGCCGCTGCTGCCCTCAGCTGGAAATTGGTAGAGGAGCCCGCCCAGAGTTTCGCTCGCCGAATAACATCCGGCAGCCGGTTCACAAAATCGACCTAGCGCCCTCAGTCCACCCACCGCAAACAGGCCGTGCGTCACTTACTGAGCAGCAGCGTGACAAAGCCTTGAGCGCCAGCTTCAGCGCAGGTGTTCAAGATTCCATCAAGCGACAGAGGTAACACTTTGCTACCCACAAGCGCTTCGATGGAGAAACCCATTCGCTGGTACGACTGAAGTGTGTTCATCGGGCTTCGACCCCGGTCCAAGATCGCGCCAGGAAAGAACTCAATAAGGATCTTGATATTTGGGGATCGACGTATGACGCCTTGCATCCCCTCGAGAACTAAATCCTCAAAGCCTTGGACATCGATCTTGACCACGTGAAACACCTCACGGGGAAAGAGTTCATCTGCAGGCAGCACAGGGACGACAACATCTGCGAAGTCGAGGTCGAGCACGACCCTCCCATCGCCAGGGTTGTGATCAGCCTCACTGAACCCCAACGTGTCGCGCCGCGAACCAAGTCCCAATTCCCAGACAGTCGAGTCGATAGAGTGCGCAAACAGATTCAAGCGCAGCAGCGAAGCCGTCGAAGGACTCGGTTCGACTGCGTGCACAACCACGTCGGGAGCACTCGTGTGCGCCACAAGCGAGAAGTACCCGATGTGCGCCCCTACGTCCAAGAAGCGGCAGCCACGCTGAACGAGTCGGCGAAGCGCTTCGGTCTCACCTTCCTCCCACACACCGGAGTGTTTCGTTGCGGGCCGCATCACATCATCGTCGGCGCGAAACCACAGCGGTCCGAACTTGGACATAACCCGCTCGGACGGCACGCGAGCCGCCCCCGGAGCGGCGAGAGCCTTTGCCCGCCCAATCACTATACGCGCTCCGGGTACGCAGGATATATGGGTCCGTCATGCCCCAGAGCAGCAGCAATTTGCTGTGAGTGAGGCCCCCGCGACAAAAGATCAAGCCCCTCAGGCTCACGCCCGAAGAACCGCCGAATAGACGCTGCGGCGTCAGACCCGGGTTCGATGGTCGTGGTGAAGCCTCGGAAAGTGGCCGTGATAGTAGGGGACGTGACGCTGGGATTCACAAGGACGTGACAGATGTCTGGGGCCGAAATTCGCGGAAACCAACCGACTTGTATCACGTATCCAAACTGGCGCCCTGCTTGTTGAACCAACTCGCGTGGTCCTTCTTTGTGAAGTTCCTGCAAGATTCCACTCGCGACGAAAGACGCTACTTGAGACCGGAACAACGGATAACGAAGGTCAATAATCGCTTCGTTCGCTGGCACGCTTGTGTGGCCGGCCATTACAAGGCCGGCTTCCTTGTTGGAGCCTTGACCCTGGTGATACACGAATGCGCCTGGGGCGAGAGTCAAACGTAACGAGTTAGCCAAGCTTCGAATGCTCCAGTCAGTCTCCTCGCAATATCCGCGCCCGAACACCGGGTCCATCAAACCGACGGATCGCACGGCCTCGACGGGCATCATGATCGCAAAGGAAATTCCTGCAGGAATGTCGATAGCTGTAGAGCCGTACCACCCAGAAAGCGATGCTCCTACCCAATCAACAACTTCCTGATCAGCAAGGTTCGCATCAGGGTCTTCGTTTCGAATCGAGTAGATCGAAACGTTGTTTGACCAAGATGTCGCGGAACCGATTGTGGTATCAGCAAGACAAACTGACAGCAACTGAGCAATCGAATTCTTTGCAAATATGACGTCCGAGTTCGCGATGACAACATGCGTATAGTCACCCTCGACTGCGGCAAGGAGCCCAAGATTTACGTTGCGTGGAATGCCCAAATTTCGAGGTGAGCAATAGTAGCCGAC
>JBAXJN010000086.1:0-3374 GCA_037137855.1 Actinomycetes bacterium | reverse complement strand
GCGCGTTTTTCTCTAAAGGCCAACCCTGCTTCTTCGCCATCCAAACCTGGTCCCAGGCCAAGATAGGTGACCTCGTCTTTCCAGGTCTGACGCAAGTTCTGGTCAAGAGCATCATTGATCTGTGCCTTGATCTGGCCGATCATGATGGTTGGTCCATTAGCCAACTTCTCAGCTACTTCGGTTGCTTTCGCCAAAACTTCTGCGGCCGGTACCACCACATTGACTAGGCCCCACTCCAAGGCTTTTGCTGCCGGCAATGGCTCGCCAAACAATGCAATTTCCTTCGCCCGAACTGGGCTCACACTGCGAGTAAGCAAATACGCACCGCTTGCCTCAAGTGGTAACCCACGAGTAACAAAAATTTCGCAGAACCGGGCTGTATCGCCTGCAACGACATAATCGCCCGCAAACCCAAAGTTGCAACCAAAGCCGTAAGCAGCGCCATCCACAGCAGTGACTATTGGTTTGGTGTTCGCCCACATCTTTTCGATGATTCGATACCAACCGAACATCAGTCCGTCTTCACGGGCAATGTGATGGCGCGCCCCACGACGCTGTTCCACTGGAATTTCGATGTGATCGGGTTGGGTGAGATCCGCACCTGAGCAAAAGGCGCCTCCTGCGCCGTGAATAACGGCAGCGCGAATATCAGCATTGATGTTGACTTCATCGAGTGCCTTCAGGATCGCATTACGCAAGGGATGCGTCACAGCGTTCTTGATGTGAGGGCGATTCAAGATTATGTAGGCAACCTGATTTTTAACATAGAAATCCAGACCCGCCTCTTTCCAAGTCTCAATATCTGGTGCTGAGTAATGCTCCATCGTGTAACCCTTCGTAGTCGTGTTATGTCAAACTTATTGGGTTCGCAGAACTACCGCACCCGCTGCGGCAAACATTCCACCAACTCCTTGCACGAAACTCGTGCTTACACCGTCCACCTGAGCAGGCGATGTGCCGCGCAGCTGGCGAACAGCTTCTTGCAGCGCGAACATTCCATACATTCCAGTATGGGTGTACATCAATCCACCCCCATTCGTGTTCATTGGCAGGGAGCCACCTGGGCTCGTAGCTCCGCTCTTAATGAAATCGGAGGCTTCTCCCCGACCAACAAACCCGAGATCTTCTAGGCCGTAGAGCGGAACATGCGCGTAAGCGTCATAAATCATGAGGTGATCGATATCCCCAACTGTCATGTCGGCAGTGCGAAAAGCCTCTGCGGATGATTCACGAAATGCCCGGAAACTCGTCAGGTCTTCCATAAAAGAAGAGCCCGCACCTTCAACGAGTTCGCCCGTGCCAGCAACGACCACTGGCGTGTATTTCAGGTCCATGTCTGCGGCACGCTTTGCTGTTGTAAGCACCAAAGAGCCGCCACCGTCAGTTACTGGGCAACATTGAAGAACACGAAACGGCCAAGAGATCATCTTGGATTCCATCACGTCTTCTACACTCACAACCTTTTGTCGAAGTGCCCTTGGCTGTTGAGCTGCCCACTTTGATTGCGCCACTGACACGTGAGCAAGAGCCGTTTCATCCAGCCCATATTTGTGCAGGTAGGCCATAGTGGGAATCGTGAACATTGAAAATGTTCCAGCGATCCCGTATGGGCGTTCAAACTGACCGGACCCGGTAGCCATGTCCATTGCCATAGGCGGTGATCCCACTCGAGATCTTCCAGACTCTCCATGCATGATCACAACAACATCAGCCATGCCACTGCGAAGGGCCGCAACTGCGTGCCTGACATGCAACATGTACGAGCAGCCACCAACATTTGTGCCATCGGCATAGCGCGGCTTAATTCCAAGCTGAAGAGCTAACTCTGAAACATGTAATGTCCCGGCAATGCCATCAACATCAGTTGGCTTAAGCCCCGCATCGTCCAAGGCCCGAAGTGCTGATCCAATTGCAAAACCGGTGGCTGAGACATCGGGAACTATGCCGATCAGTTCGGATTCGGCAGCGCCCACGATAACTATTTCTTCGAAACTCATAGCGTTACCTTTGATCCGACTGGACGCCATTGCGGAAGATGTATTCCCTCTCGAATTTCAAAAAACACTTCGACTGGCATCCCGACTTCAACCGCATTTGGTTCCACGGGAACTCCGTATAAATTGCCAACCAACCGTGGGCCCTCATCGAGATCGACCAAGATGATGAAATACGGCACTTCACCTTGATACCCCGCGCCAGCTCGATGGGTGATGATGAACGATGCAATATTCCCGCGTCCGCTCAGTTGCTTCCAGTCAAACTCGGTAGATCCGCAGGTGGGGCAATGCACCCGTGGCGGAAAGATCCATCCATCGGTCTCGCACTTCGGCATCCACAACTCACCTAGAGCAGTCTTTTCCCAATAGGTACGAGTTTCTGGGGTGGGTACAGGCAATAACTTCCCGGTCATGCGCTCACTTCCGCTGTTCCGCGATCAAGCACCACATCTTCGCCAACTTTTGTTTGGAATTGCACATTTCCACCCGTAACCCACATTGAAGTGGTCAGCGTTTGTCCAGGCATCACTGGCTTGGAGAATCGAACTGACATCGCTTGAAAATTTGCGACTTCCGAACCACACGTGGCATGTAGCAGGGCCCGTCCGACAAAACCGAAACTACACAGCCCATGCAAAATCGGCATCTCATAGCCAGCACTCGCTGCAAAGGATGGATCATTGTGCAAAGGATTGCGGTCACCAGAAAGGCGGTAAATTAGCGCCTGGTCTTCACGCGTTTTTTGATGAATCACATGATCTGCTGACCGAGTCGGCGAAATCCAATCCGCTTCTGGAACGTTTGGGCCACCAAAGCCACCTTCACCGCGAATGAACGAGCCATTCACGCATTCCACGATGAGGTTGCCCTCCAAATCTGTCACGGAGGTTGTGCGCAAGACAAGTGCACCACTGCCCTTGTCGTAGATACCCGTCAAGGTCATGGTTTGCAGTCCTTCACCCTGAACCGGAATCGGTCGGTGAAGTCGAATCGATTGCTGCCCATGCAGCAACTTGCTGCGATCAATATCGCCGTACATCATCATTGGAAGATTCGGTGTGGACACACCAAGCATCACTGCAAAGGTTGGTAACACCTGCTGAGTGATCCCTGCGCAATTCTCGGTTGTGAATTGGAGTTCTTTCAATGGATCTTCCTGCCCAGCACCGACTCCTACGGCATAAAGAAGGGCCCGATCAGAATTCCAAGTGATGCGCGCTGGCTGAGTCGAGTTACCAATCGCATCAAAATCAAGTGCCATGATTATCCTCGCATCGAATACGGATGCGAGGCTGCGGGCGACGCATTCGGCTTTGACTCAGCAACTGCCTTCGGTAGCCGATCATTGATCATTTCGTACGTGAGCGGTCCGTCTTC
>JBAXJN010000085.1:0-3532 GCA_037137855.1 Actinomycetes bacterium | reverse complement strand
CAATGGGGCTGGCGCTATGACAAGTTGGTATCAGACGAAAAAGCTAAGGATGGTGAGAGCCCAGACTTCGATGAACTTTGGGATGATGTCTCATCCATCGCTCTGCCCATGATGCTGATTCGTGGTGGCGCATCAGCCTTTGTGACCGAGGAGCATGTTGCCGAATTCAAGTCTCGCGCGCCACAGTTACGTTTTGAAATCGTCGAAGGCGCAGGGCACTCAGTGCAGTCAGATCGGCCCGCCGAGTTAGCGGCTGTGCTCACTACGTTCATCTGAAGTTGAGCACGTCGCCTACAACTCACTACTTTTACCTAATTTAAGGTTTTGCCCTCGGCCAAGGCTTTGAGTCTGGGCAGCGTGGCAAGTATTGAATTCAAATTCATGTTGTAGGCATTCATGAACTTAAGTGCAGCAGGAATCTTTGCTGTGCGGGCATCAAAGGTTTCTGTGACGATCGTGGTGTTCGCATCGACCACCTCGAGTTCGTAGCGCCAGCGATGCTTGCCCATGTGGCACCAAGCTATACGCCTGCCTTCCTCGAACTCAACAACCTCATTTTCGATGCGGTAGGGAACCACGCGTTTCATACTCATGGTGAATTTTTCGTTCAAGGCCAATCGAGAGGTAGCTTGTTGCGCTAGAGGCTGGATACCTTTCACTGAACCTGAGCCATCGAATTCACAATGGCGGGCAGGATCAGCCAACAGATCGAAAATCACTGAAGCAGGGGCTTCGATCACAATGCTTGCTGCTCGTACATAGGGCTCATCATTGTCAACAATCGTGACGCTTGCGCCGGAATTCATAGGCTCATTGTGCCTGATGGTCAATCTAGCTGACGTGTGAGGCGTGATCCCTTCGGGATACGGTGGCGTTTCAACACCCTTGTCACGGGAACTACTGACACGATGTCATAGTGGATCAATATCGCGAACTTCTCTTGGAAAGCACAAAAGTTCAGCGAAGCAACCTCTACAAAGCTAGGCCGATTCGGGCGGCGATCCTTTGCACATTGATGGGTATGGCAACCATTTACTTTGGTGAACCGACACTCGCTGTTCCGCTTGTTCTTGGCGCCTTTTTAGCTGGGTTATGCGATGTTGCTGAACCTGTCGGAGATCACTGGCGCTCGATGTTTTGGACCAGCTTGTGGTTAACGATTGGCACAGTGCTGGGTGGGCTGAGTTCCGATTTTGGTTATGTAGAACTCTTTACCGTTGCGGTATTCGCATTTATTTGCGGCATCGCAGGCGCTGTCGGTCAACGTGGCGCGTTGAACGGAATGCTCGCATTGGTGATGTATGCCATTTTTGCTGGTACCCCGGCGCAAGGGCACAGCATTTTTATTGATGGCCTTTTTGTTGCAATCGGAGGGGCGATCCACCTCCTTGTTGTTACTGCGACTGCTCTCATACGGGATCGCACTGCGCTGCAATCTCAGGCTCTCGAGCCTGCAAATTTCTGGTTTCGCCTGCGATCGGGTTTCGACGCACCACACCATTTCCTTCGACATGGCATCCGATTGGCGTTAGTCATGGTCGTAGCAACCGCACTTTCAGACTTTCTTGAATTTCCACATGAGTATTGGATCCCGATGACAGTCGCGTGGGTGAGTCGTCCAGACTTCGCCGGCACCACAACCCGAGTGATTGGGCGCTTTGTTGGAACAGTTGGGGGAATTGCGGTAGCTGTGTTGTGCGTGGATGGTTTCGCATTGCACTCGTATTGGCTTTGTGTTGTAGCTGGGGCAGGTGTTGGTCTGTGTTTGGCATTTGTTCGAGCTAATTACGCCATTTCGGTGATCGGTGTCACCCTCGTCATCATTTCTCTGTTTGCCTTACAAGGAGAGCCGGTTGGAGAAACCCTGTTCTATCGCCTGTCTGCTACGGCCATTGCTTGTGTGCTGGCCTTTCTTGCCAGCATGATGTGGAGGGAACGCGAGACATAGACCACTCGTCTTCGACGAGATTAGGCGATTCTCGACGCAGATTAGGGGTACCGGCTTCCAAACTTGGTCGTGACTAGTAACGTTAGTGTCAAGATTATCGACTGTGGAGGTGTTCGCGTGAGCGACGAATTGTTAACCGAAGTACGTGGCGGAGTACTCATCGTCACTATGAATCGTCCAGCCCAGCGCAATGCGCTCAATGGCGCAGTCATGTATGGCATCTCAGAGGCGATGCATCGACTTGAAACTGACGATTCGCTTGTTGTTGGAGTCATCACAGGAGCCGGTGGCACGTTCTGCTCTGGCATGGACCTCAAAGAATTCGTTTCGGGTGGATCTAACGCACCCAAGAGCGATCATCCCTATCTGTCACAAACGCCTCCGGCTAAGCCGATCATTGCTGCTGTTGAGGGCTACGCTCTTGCAGGCGGCTGTGAAACAGCGCTAGCTTGCGACATCATCGTGGCCGGTCGTGACGCGAAGTTTGGTATTCCTGAAGTGAAGCGCGGATTGGTTGCTGCTGGTGGTGGCCTGTACCGCATGCCACGAGTCATGAGCTACCAAAATGCAGCGCTGCTGGCTCTGACGGGTGACATCATCTCTGCTGAGCAGGCAAAGGATATGGGCATGGTCACGATCGTGACCGAAACTGGCGCAGCACTTGATTCAGCGCTCGAGATCGCTGAACGTATTGCAGCTAATGGCCCACTCGCTGTGCGAGCAACAAAAGAAATTCTCGCTCAATCGGCTTCTTACACTGATGCAACGTTCATGGCTTGGCAACAGACAATAACCGGTCCGGTGTTTGCGTCTGCAGATGCCAAAGAAGGTGCCACGGCTTTTGCTGAGAAACGCGAAGCTAAGTGGCAGGCTCGATAGTCCTATTCACCCCGTTCAATTTTATCTGGCAGTCACTGTTCTTTGGTGGCTGCCAGATTTTTCTGTGATCAAGTGTCTAGATTGTTGTGACTGGAGTTGCTTCGGCCATAGCAGTCAAAGCCACTGCAAAATCTTTGCGTTCCTGAGCTGACAAGACTTCATACGCGCGAGCGACAAGTACGTTTGTGAATGCATCTGCCTGGCTCATTGCCACTCGATCCTCATCAGTAACGTCCGCGCCTTCACCTTCGTTCCAGCCGTGTGTCCTAAAATATTGCGGGCTCACGATCGCATCAGCGACGCGCGGAGTGATTCCGCTGGCGAGGATGGCCACAATGTGAGCAGAGCCACGAAATTCACGTAAGACCATGACCAATTGATACGCACGATCGATGGGATTGATCGGGAGCGGTTCGCTGGCCAAGCCCGCATACAGCGCTAAGCCTGATGGGTCAATGGTGCTGACCACCTTCTCAGCCAACGCATTGAAGTGGTCTAACCCTTCAATTGCTCCCAGATTGGCCCTTGCAAAGACATGGGCGCAGGCGAAGTGCTCTCTAGCGATTTGCCGGGCAGGCATGATCGCCTTTGCGCTATTCCAGAACTTTTCCACCATGCTGGGGGAGAAGTAGGCGAAGGCACTTTGCACCACAGCGGGTTCAACATCACCCAAGACCCCACCTCGTCCACCGAAATAGAACTGCA
>JBAXJN010000084.1:0-3551 GCA_037137855.1 Actinomycetes bacterium | reverse complement strand
GGGGAAGCTTTCGGTATGCACGCTTCGCAGAGGTGGCAGTGCATGAGCATCGCTTTCTGGCGTAGCATCAGGTTTACTTTCCTCTTTTTGATTGGCGGTCAAGCAAGGCTCCCTTGTAAAAAAGTCAAAGAGAATGACTTAATCTCACCTTATCGAATAAGGCATAAGATGAAAAGGCAGGGCGAGTTTTGAGAGCTGGGCTCCAGTGGCGGTTGCTCCAAGAGCGACGCATCAAAGACGGCCGCACACTTAACCAACAACATCCTGCCAGAGCATACGATGGCAACGCCGCGCGTTTGATGTCCGAATGGAATTCTTTTAAAGTATGCTTTGTTGAATTGTTGAAAATCGCTTTGAATTTCGAATTCTGTTCCCGCTTTCTTGGAAAGACTCGCCATGCGAAGTCCAGCAACGAACTGCGTATTTTGCGTCCTCATTGCCAATTTTGCGATAGCTTCTGAAAAAGCCGACTTTTTCCCGCAGCTTCAAAAGTACTTGGAGATTCGGGTGGATGAATTTGATCAGATCAAAGACGAACGCAAAGTCGAGTTAAGAAAGATCGCCTTGTACGTCCAGAACCGTGCCAAGGAAAAACAACCCGTGCGTTTGACATTCATCTGCACTCACAACTCGCGTCGAAGCCATATGTCACAAATTTGGGCTGCGACCGCCGCCAGCTTTTATGGCATTGAAGGTATCGAAACATTTTCAGGGGGTACGGAGGCGACGGCGTTCAATCCGCGTGCGACAGCGGCATTGAAGCGATCGGGACTTAAAGTTGTAAAAAGTGAAGACGGAAAGAATCCACACTACGAAGTTCGTTTCCAAGGCGCTGGCAACGAGATGGTTTGTTATTCAAAAGTCTTCAACGAAGCTCCCAATCCAAAGGACGATTTTTGCGCCGTGATGGTGTGTTCGCAGGCTGACAAAAGTTGTCCGGTAGTTGATGGCTGTTCGCTTCGAATCGCCATTCCATTTGACGATCCAAAAATTGCCGACGACAAACCAGAGGAAGAGACAACGTATGACGAGCGTACCCGTCAAATTTGTCGGGAAATGTTGTTTCTTTTTTCCCAAGTAAACAATTGAGATGCAATTCGTTCTCAGACTGAAAGTATGCAGCGAAAGAGGCCCATCAAAATCAGGAAACCTGTGCAAGTTGGCGATAAAGCCCGGTGCCTGTTTCGGGGCCGATTTTGATCTTTGCCGAAGTGTCAAAACCCAATCAGGAGCAACCCATGGCCGAGTATTCGCGTTCAAGTCATTTTGATCTCACCCGTCGTCAGGCCGTCGCTGCGCTTGCTGCCGGCTTCGCGGTTGCCGTCAGGCCAATTTCTGCCGAGACGATCACAACCAGCGATGAGGCGCTTTTGACCGGTGAAGTACAGATCCCGACTCCAGATGGTGAGATCCCGGCGTACATGGCAGCACCAAAGGCAGGCGGTCCATTCCCGGTGGTCTTGGTCGTGCAGGAGATTTTTGGTGTTCACGAGCACATCAAGGACGTCTGCCGCAGGTTCGCCAATCTCGGGTATCTGGCTGTAGCGCCGGAGCTTTATTTCCGCCAAGGGAATGTCTCGCAAATAAAGGACTTCGCTGAGATCATCTCCAAGGTGGTTTCTAAGGTGCCAGACAAGCAGGTTCTCTCGGACCTTGATGCTGCTGTTACATGGGCGGGAAAGTCTGGCGTTGGCGATATCTCGAAGCTGGCCGTCACTGGTTTCTGCTGGGGTGGCCGGATCGTGTGGCTCTACGCCGCCCACAACTCCAATCTCAAAGCCGGCGTTGCTTGGTACGGCCGGCTGGATTCGCAAAAAGACGAGCTGCATCCAACGCAGCCGATAGATCTGGTGGGCGAACTCAAAGCCCCCGTGCTGGGACTCTATGGCGGCGCTGACCAAGGCATCCCGAATGAGCTGGTGGCCAAGATGCAGGAGAAGCTCAAAGCAGCCAGCAAGCCCTCTGAAATTATTCTTTATCCCGACACGCCCCACGGATTCTATGCCGATTACAGACCGTCATACAGAAGAGAAGAGGCTGACGACGGGTGGAAGAAGCTACAGGAGTGGTTCAAGAAGCACGGTGCCGGGTGAGCGAGCAACAGCCCATCCCCCGCTATTGGTTCCCCCCAAAAACCTACGGCTGGGGTTGGGGTCCGCCGTGCACATGGGAAGGCTGGCTGGTCCTGTTGGCTTATTGCGGGCTTCTGTTGCTTGCTGGGATCTTCTTCATTCCGCAACAGCACCCGCTCGGCTTCCTCGTGAGCGTCTTGGGTCTGAGTGGCGTGCTCATCGCGATCTGCTTCTGGAAGGGCGAGCCTCCGAAGTGGCGATGGGGCGGGAAATAGTCGACGGAGGCCTTGGCGTTTGGCATGAATAGCAAGCAAAATATGCTGAACAAACGAGTGCGCAATGATTTGGTCATTGCCTCACCTGTGGGAAAACTCAGGCTTGTGGCGTCGGAAAAAGGTCTTGTTGCGATTGACGTTCGCAATCACACCAAGCAAGAGACAACGATCGATGCATCAGCTCAGGCAATTTTGATAAAAACCAAAAAGCAACTCGAGCAGTATTTTGCAGGCACGCGAACATCGTTTGATGTTGCTCTCGATCTTGTTGGCACCGAGTTTCAAGTACAAGCGTGGCGCGCACTCGGTCGCATTCCGTTTGGAAAGACGATTTCGTATGGTCAGCAGGCCAAGAATATGAAGAAGCCAAAAGCGTTTCGTGCGGTCGGCTCAGCCAATGGCATGAACCCAGTTCCAATCATCGTGCCTTGTCATCGGGTTGTGGCCAGTGACGGCTCTCTCGGTGGATATTCCCTCGGACTCAAAATGAAAAAACAGTTGTTGGCGATTGAGGGCGTTCGTGGGGCTGAGTAAAACCGAAGCACTCTCGTAAGTATTCATCGCCCAAAGCAACATCTGGCGAGCCCACTGCTCGCTGAGCGAGCAACATGACCGAAGTCGCATGTTCGGCATCTGTGAGCTCATGTGTCGCCATCACCACAGTGACTCCTCGCGCTCGTTTGGATGATACAAGATCTGCCACGAGCTTGCGACCGTTGATGTCAAGACCTGCCGTTGGTTCGTCGAGCAGAAGTACTTCGGCTTGGCGGGCACTCACTTGTGCCAAGGGAGTGCGTTGTTGTTGGCCGCCAGACAAATCACGAATTGGTTGAGATGCCTGTGCTTCGATTCCTACTCGCTCCATCGATTCTTCAACAATTGCTCGGTCGAGTGATCCGCCGCCCGCTGACCGGATTCGGGAAGGGCTGCGCCGACGGTGAAAAACTGCTCACACAGCGGTGTGATTAGGGGGAGCTTTGAAGTCACGGTACAGACGTTCGTGCCGTGAATGGCCTCAACCTTCACCCGATCGGCAGCTCGTCAACCGTCTAACGCTTGCTGAAGTGTCGTTGACCGCGCTATCCCTGATAGACCTGAAAACTAGACCTGAAAACTATTTTGCGACCGATTGCTTGCCTCCTGCGCGCGACTGCGAAACGATGCGGTAGGGGGCTAAGGAGGTTTTCACACACGCTCCAGGTCG
>JBAXJN010000083.1:0-3562 GCA_037137855.1 Actinomycetes bacterium | reverse complement strand
GTGCCCCGAGAGAGATTTGAACTCTCACTGGACCGATTTTGAGTCGGCTCCCTCTGCCGGTTGGGGTACCGGGGCGTTGGAAGAGAACTGTATCGGAAGATCGTGAGGGTGGCTCTAGGGTATCCATGTGTCCATTAACCCCCTGCGCATCCTGGTCGCCGAAGACGAGGCACTCATTCGGATGGACCTCGTAGAAATGCTTGGCGAATTGGGCTATCTCGTGGTGGGCCAAGCCATGAATGGGGAAGTGGCTGTTGATCAGGCCATCGCATTGAATCCGGATGTGGTGTTGATGGATGTAGCGATGCCAGTTCGCGATGGTCTCTCAGCAGCTGCCGAAATCATCGATGCTCGAGTTGCCCCGGTAGTAATGGTGACCGCCTTTAGCGAGCAAGCCACCGTTGCGCACGCTGCGAGTGCAGGCGCTTTCGGTTTCATCGTGAAGCCATTCAATCGATCTGATCTTGCCCCCACTATTGAATTGGCTTTTGCTCGCTGGAAGCAGCTTCTCGAACTCGAGCAACACATCGATGGGTTAGAGGCTCGAGTGCGAGCACGTGATGTGGTGGATGAAACTAAGTCTTGGCTGCAGTCTCGCTTTGGCATGACGGAGGCTGAAGCCTTCGGATTGCTTCGCAAAAAAGCCATGGATGAACGGATCACCTTGGCCGAGGCCGCCGCGGCCGTCGTATCTTCAGCAAAGGAATCCGGCGAACCAGTTTCGTAGTTTTCGTTTATGTGCCTCGTCACTGAAACCGTGGCCTCAGCATCGCCCCCTAAGATCAAGTCATGTCTGCTGGCCGCCTCATGCTGCTCGATGGCCATTCTTTGGCTTATCGGGCGTTCTTTGCTCTTCCGGTAGACAACTTCTCCACCACGACCGGTCAGCCAACGAACGCGGTTTATGGCTTCACTTCGATGTTGGTAAACGTCATTCGTGACGAAAAGCCAACACACATTGCAGTGGCCTTTGACGTATCACGTAAGACTTTTCGATCTGAAATGTTTCCGGCGTATAAAGCAAACCGTGAGGCGTCACCTGAAGCCTTCAAAAATCAGGTCCCGCTTATTGAAGAAGTCTTGCGCGCGCTGGGTGTGAAAATTTTGAAAGTTGAAGGCTTCGAAGCCGACGACATCATCGCGACGCTTAAAAAGCAGGCCGAGGCAGATCAGTACGAAGTTCTCATCGTTACTGGTGACAGAGATAGTTTCCAACTCGTTGACGAGCACACCACAGTGCTGTATCCGCGCAAAGGGATGTCTGATTTAGCGCGGATGACGCCCGACGCAGTCTTGGAAAAGTACAGTCTTACTCCTACGCAGTATCCTGATTTTGCAGCGTTGCGCGGCGACCCAAGCGACAACCTTCCCGGCATTCCTGGTGTTGGTGAAAAGACTGCGACTAAGTGGATAGTTGAATATGGCAGCCTCAATAATTTGATTGACAATTCTGACAAAATCACGGGTAAAGTCGGCGAGTCACTTCGCGCCAATATCTCTGGCGTGATGTTGAACCGAGAATTGACTCAACTGCACAGTGATGTGCCAATGGACTTACATGTGGATGATTGCAGTCTTGCGGGTTTTGATCGTGCTGAAGTAGATCAACTTTTTGACACCCTGCAATTTCGGGCCTTGCGCGATCGCATTTCGGTCTTGCAAGTATCTGGTGCCATTGAATCAGTGCCGGTTTCTGATGTGCGTGAAGCTGTTGAAGCCGAAGTGGTGACTGGAGCCAAGGCGGCAGGATTTCTTGCCGCACTTGCCGCGCCCGTCGCCATTGCATTTGCTGGCAATTGGGGCAGGGGAGCAGGAACCCTCGATCGAATCGCAGTTGTAGGAACGTCTGGGGCACCGGGCGTCTTTGATCTCAGTGACAAAGCCACTCGAATAGCAGTCTTGTCTTGGCTGGCAAACCCTTTGGTGGCAAAGATCGTTCACGACCTCAAAGGCCCCTATCTCGCACTGCTCGATCTTGGTGCATCCATTGCGGGTATCCAGATGGATACCGCGCTTGCGGCCTATCTTGCGTCCCCTGGACAACGCTCGTATGCACTCGAAGCGGTGGTGAATAAGTTCCTTGGTCGCGAGCTGATTCTCAGTGAATCTGGCGAGCAGATGTTGTTCGGTGTTGAAGATGACCATTCGGCACTCGTTGATGAAGTTATAGCGATCACCGAGCTTGCCGAACTCTTCAACGAGCGCTTAGAAAGCCAAGACGAGAAGTCGTTACTTGTCGATGTCGAGATCCCGCTGACGGTTCTCTTGGCCCGACTCGAGCATGTGGGTATTGCGGTTGATTTGCCACTGCTTCATTCGTTATCGGCAGAGTTCGCCGCGGATATGAAACAGAGCGAAGATACTGCATTCGAACTTGTCGGTCGGCCATTTAACTTGGGTTCACCCAAGCAATTACAAGAGATTTTGTTTGTTGATCGTGGTCTTCCTAAAACGAAGAAAATCAAGACTGGTTTCACGACCGATGCAGAGGCACTGCAAGGCCTCTTCGCGCAGACAAATGATCCACTTCTTGCCGCACTCCTCGAATGGCGAGAACGGTCGAAACTTCGACAAACTGTTGAAGGCCTGATTCCGCTGGCTGATAGTGAAGCGCGTATTCATACGACCTTTCATCAAACTGTCGCTGCAACTGGGCGGCTGTCATCCTCTGATCCAAATTTGCAAAACATTCCGATCCGCACCGAAGCGGGACGCCGGATTCGCGGCACCTTCGTCGTTGGCACTGGGTTCGAATCGCTGATGACTGCCGACTACAGCCAAATTGAAATGCGGATAATGGCTCATGCGTCTCAAGACGCTGGACTGATCGCAGCTTTCAATGCTGGCGAGGATCTGCACACCACGGTTGCCTCCCAGGTCTTCAGCGTTCGCCCAAGAGACGTGGATCCCGAAATGCGACGCAAGATCAAGGCAATGTCCTACGGCTTGGCTTACGGGCTCTCGTCTTACGGGCTGGGCCAGCAACTCGATATCGGACCAGCTGAGGCTCAACGCTTGATGGACACATATTTTTCACGCTTCGGTGGGGTCCGTGATTATTTGGCTGCTGTGGTTGAAGAAGCCCGGTTGCGCGGGTACACCGAAACTCTGCTGGGCAGGCGCCGTTATCTGCCTGATCTGACTTCAGATAATCGTCAACGCCGGGAAATGGCTGAGCGAATGGCACTCAATGCGCCAATCCAAGGCACGGCCGCCGACATCATGAAGGTGGCGATGCTCAATGTGGGCAAAGAACTCGATGCCTCCCCTTTGCAAAGCCGCATGTTGCTTCAAGTTCATGACGAACTTGTGCTCGAAATCGTGGCTGGCGAAGCCCAAGAGGTTGAGGCGCTGGTTCGTGAGGCAATGGCCGGGGCGGCTGATCTGAGCGTGCCGTTGGACGTTTCAGTGGGCTTGGGTGACTCGTGGGAGAGCGCAGCCCACTAGTACGCCTCCTAATTCCGGACGCGCGGTCTAAGGGGGTTTTCCCTTGGCGTAGGCTTTGCAGGCTGCACAAACGTGCGGTTCACCTACTACTACCCATCGGACCTAACTCTTCATG
>JBAXJN010000082.1:0-3589 GCA_037137855.1 Actinomycetes bacterium | reverse complement strand
ACCCCGGACCTACGCATTACGAGTGCGTTGCTCTACCCCTGAGCTAAGGCGGCCTTGCACCTAAGGGACACGAGAGATATCGACCCCGAGGGACCACCAATCGTATCTGAACTCCTTGAGCGCTTAGTGCATGGCTGGTAAGGCAGCATCGGCGTCATTAACTTGCATGTCTTCCTTAGTCATGCGAACCAATACGACCCAGATAATCCCAGCTAGAGCCAAGATGCCAACGCTCCAGGCAAATGCTGTGGTGAAGCCGTGCACGAGCGCATCATTCGTAGGTCCCGCAAGTTGGTTGCTCACGATAAACGAAGTCGTTGCCGCGGCAGCCATGGTATTCAAGAATGCAAGCCCGATCGAACCACCGATCTGCTGGCATGTGTTGAGCACAGCAGAGGCAACACCAGCGTCATGGTTACCGACACCGAACAACGCCACAGCTGAAAGCGGCACGAAGATCAATCCCATACCAATACTGATCACGATCATGCCTGGAAGAATGTTTGGCCAGTACGTACTCGAAGCTGTGAGGTGGGTGAAAATGAACATCCCTAACACTGCAAGGCAGAAACCCGCGAAGGTTACATAGCGCGGTCCAAATCGCGGAAGCAGTTGACTTGCAATACCTGCGCTCAGCACTACGCCGATTGAGAACGGCAGGAACAACAACCCGCTGGTGAGCGGAGTGAAGTTAAGGACTCCCTGGAAGAAGTACGACAGGAACAAGAACATGGCAAACAGCCCGATGCCGACAAAGAATGAAGCGAGGTAAGCCCCGCCACGGATGGGGTTCAAAAGAATCGGTAACGGTAACAACGGATGAGAGGATCGCGCTTCAATAAATAAGAATATTGCTAGAAGCACTACTCCGATGCCCATGAATGAGAGCGTCTCCGTGCCATTCCAACCATCAGTGCTGGCTTTAGTGATTCCGTAGACCAAGGAAACCAAGCCAAGGGTTGCTGTGATCGCGCCAGGAATGTCGTACTTGGTTTCACCTGTAGCTCGTGACTCTTTCACATACTTCACGGCAAGCAGAACTGCAACAACTGCGATTGGCACGTTCACAAGAAGCGTCCAATGCCATGAGGTGTACTCAACAAGAATGCCGCCCATGATGAGACCAATAGCTGCGCCGCCGCCCGACAGTGCGCCGTACACACCAAAGGCTTTCGCTCGTTCTTTGCTGTCAGTAAAAGTAACGGTGATCAAGGAGAGTGCGGCAGGAGCAAGCAATGCTGCGAACACACCTTGCAATCCACGCGCGGCGATGAGCATTCCGGCTGAAGTGGAAATACCACCCAGCATCGACGCTATTGCGAAACCGGTCAAACCCACGATAAGCATCTTCTTGCGACCCGCGTAATCGGCAATACGACCGCCCAAGAGCAGCAGCCCTCCAAATGCGAGGGTGTAAGCCGTAACAACCCACTGACGGTTTGCATCAGTGATGCCAAGGTCTTGCTGCATTGCTGGGAGAGCGATATTCACGATTGATGCATCGAGCACCACCATTAACTGAGAAATCGCAATAACAATGAGTGCTTTCCAGCGCATCGGATCCGGAACAATTGCTGCAACAGGCATTGACACGAATAACTCCGTAATGGGCGTATAGGGGTTAATTACCCCATATCATTCTACTCGCAGTTAACTACCGGAACATTTCAGGTTCGCTTCAGGTAGCGTTCCCGAGAGAAAGTACCGGTCAACAGCCTCATCGATACATCCGGAGCCTTGGCGATAAGCCGTGTGGTTATAGGAATCCCAGGTGAGCAATCTGCTGTTTGGTACCTGACTTGTCAGTCTTTTGGCCCATGCTGCAGGTGTTGCGGGGTCATGACTTGTCGCAACGACGAGAACTGGTGAAATTTTCTCGAAAGTCATCTTCTTGGTGGGTGCCGGACCCAAAGCTGGCCAGCTGGAGCACGGGAGCATCCCCCACGCCAGACTCGCCCCAAAGGTTGGCGCAACGCTTTGCCACTGTTTTGCTAGCGCGGTGACTTCATCAACTGTTCCTGCATATTGCCGATCAATGCAGGTCACTGCGTAGAAAGCGCTTGTTGAATTATCTGCGTAATGCCCATCGGGTTGCCTTCCTGCCCGACTATTAAGCAGGGTGAGTAATGGCGCCCCATTGTGATGATTTACGGCATCGTCAAGTGCACTTCGCAACTGCGGATAATCCCCGGCGGGGAAATATAGATAGGAGAACACTGACCTCGATGCCAGCGAACTGTTCAATTCTCGACTACCAACTTTTATCGGGCTTGCATCAAGACTTTTGAGAAAATTTTGGATCTTCAATGCGACCTGTTTCGCATTACCTGGGTAAGGGCAGCCATCGTGCGTGCTGCAGTCAGCAGCGAAATTCGTGAAAGCTTCTTCAAAACCTATGGCCTGAGCTTTTGTAACCGCGGTGAGATCAAGATCAACAGGGAGAACGCCGTCAAGAACCATCCTGCCGACACGATCGGGAAAAAGTTGTGCATACCGCGTACCAACCGCAGTGCCGTAGGACTCTCCGAGAAAATTGAATGACTCGTTTTTCACAACAGCACGGACGATGTCAAAATCTCGGGCCACATTCTCGGTGCTCATGTGTTTAAAACGCGGGCTCGCAAAGCTCACGCACCCTACGCCGGGCAATTTCGCCAACCTTTGAATGACCCTGATCTGTTCAGGAGTCTGCGGATAAGAATTCGCCGCACCAAGTACATCTTGTTGTTGGTCGGTAAGGCAGTTCACGGGTTCGCTCTTAGAAACTCCTCGAGGATCTACCCCGATGATGTCGAAATGTTCATTCACTGCTTCTGACAATGTTTGACTCGCAGACTTTGCATAGTCGAAACCGCTACCGCCCGGTCCGCCAGGATTCACAAATAATGCGCCTTGTGAATCCCCTTGCGCTGGAACTTTTGTCACTGCAAGAGTCGTGGACCCACTACCTGGGTTTTTATAATCAAGTGGAACCTTGACTTTTGCGCATGTAGCGCCACCACAGTCAGTCCACTTGACCTTCTGTTCGTAGTACACCTCGAGATTGCTCGCGACAGCGCGCGTGATGACGGGTGAAGGAACTGCAACCGTTGGTTGCCCGCTGGAACACGAAGCTAGTGAGAGCGAACCAGCCACCGCAAGGACTACGAGTGAAAGACCTTTGCGCATAGGTAAACCGTAACCCGAAATTACGATGCAGCGCGGACCCAAGGGTCCTTTAGCTCAACCATCAAGGCTTCAATCGCCATGAGCGGCGTGACGTTGGAACTCATCTGCTTGCGGGTGTAATTAATTGCCAGCAGGCGCCGTCCCGTGTCGTCAGCAGTGGAGTTCGCAGCCAACTGAGACAACTGCGGTCGCATCTCATCGTTGATGAGCCCTACCTCGGCGCCAGTCTGAAGCAACAACACATCTCGATACAGGCCAAGGAGATCAACAAGTGCTCGATCTACTTGATCCCGCACAATGCGAGTGCGACGGCGCTTTTGCGTGGTCTCAAGCTGTTTCATTGAACTATCAAGTGATCTCTTGAGCTGACCTTTAAGTTTCGATTCAGCATCGGCTCCGAAGGCCTTACGCAATTGTTCTG
>JBAXJN010000081.1:0-3997 GCA_037137855.1 Actinomycetes bacterium | reverse complement strand
GCGGCCCCAACGCGTGTCAGATCGAAATACGTGACGTGGACGCTGTGCACTTGCATCCGGTACTGCAGCTGAGTCCATCGCGCCACGAGACATATCTTAATTCCCGAGCTTCAATAAAGCTCTCCCATCATGTAAGATCCTCGTGCGTAGGCCTATAGAGCCTTCAAGCGTCTCTACGCCGCTGCTTCTTGATCACACGTAGTCGACTCTGAATTGTTTAGCACGACGGCAAGCTCAGCATGAATGACCTTTTTCGCGCTGCGCTGATCCCGAACACGCTTTGCTGCTGCCTTCGACATTGCGGAAAATTTCAGAGGCTGCTCATACAACAGAGCAATTCCCTTCGCCAGGGCATCGGCATCTTCTCCCGGTGCTAGAATCCCACAGCTGTCATCAACAAACTCTGGAATTGCTGCCACGGCGTTGGTGATCGGCACCAGTCCGGACGACATTGCTTCATCCCGTGAGACACCCTGTGTATCCATGCGTGTCGGGCAGAGGAAAATCCCATATTCGCGATGAAGTGCCGCAATCTCCGCCTGTGTCAGGAAGCGTCTCTCTATATAGACGTTACTGAAACCGCACAACGGCGCCAAGACCTCATCGAACAACTTGCCGTCGCCGATCATGCGGAATTCGAGATCCTTAAAGTAAGGCTTGCCCGTAAGAGCCAGAATGGCTTTAACGCTTAGATCGTTTGCGTACGTACGTGAAGCATAGGGCCTGATTGAGAGAATCTTCTTGCGTTGTTCAGTCGGCTTGGGATGGTAAGCAAAGAGGTCGGTGTCGATCGGGTTGTGGAGCACCTCATAGTGGTTCTCAGGTAGACGAACCCCCAAATCCTCCATCACGACTTCAGCGAGGAAATTGGATACGAAGATCAGCTTCAAATTGTCCGGCATCTTCCTCAGCAGCCCTCGCCAAAAGCTCATCCGAGCTTCACTCTGAACCTTGGCCGCGTCCCGCTGTTGTTTGTTCTCGAAGTTGTCGCGGCGATGCAGAGGCTGGATTTCTGCGCCGTGCACCCATACGAAAATCTTAATCCGCTCAATGTGGTGCTGCAACACTTGCCACATCGCTTCGTTGAGGAAATGGACCAGCACTCTTTTATATCGCCCGCTGTAGAGCATCTGATGCAACACCTCTTGGGAGCCGGTGACGACATTGACATCCTCAAACTCATGATAGGAAACGGCCTCGTCAGAGCGCAGTCTGAAGACGTCACATCGCACCGCGCGCGCTTGATAGGCGCGCACGCGTGTATGGACAAATCCATTGCGGTACAAATCGTTATATGACGGATAGTGATTGGTCAGGAGTAAATGTTCTGCCTGGCCGATTATCTCAGTCGGCTGCAAGTTTCGGTGTCCGAGTACCAGGCCTTTTATTTCGGCATTGCCACCGGCATAGAAGCGCAGCCCGAAGCGAATCCGATCGGTCCCAGACGGAATGGCCGCTTCCTGGTTGCGATTTGCCTGTTGGATGACGTGGCTGATTTTTTGTTTCTGGGCATCCAGGAACTGGATCACCAACTGAATGTTCAGCCCTGGCGTGACATCCAGATAGACCTTTACTTGATCGGTGAAGCCCAATTCTTCCGGACTGTGGTCTACCGTGGCATAGAGATATTCATGCTTACCGTCCGGTAACGTGGATCCGACCAGCCAGCTTTGGGCGTCCACTGCCAGCGTAATCGCGCTGCTGGGGCTCTTGCCAAAGTCTACTGCCAGCTGTTGGCCTGTTCGGCTCGGGCACTCATCGTGTCGGTTACGTTCTGGTGCGATGCGTTCGGCTCTCTCCAGCAAGCTGTCGATAGACAGTCCGGTATTGAGACCGGGCAGGTCATCGACTTGTTCTCGTACCAGCGCTGAATCGGCAGCAGCGCCCTGCTCACAGTAGTTGAACTCGTCGATGGCTACGCCATGATCAGCTTGAAGCCGACGGGTGCCCAGCGATTGCACCCATTCCAGTACATTTTCTTTGGCTATAGTCTGACACCGAATGGCAGCAGCGCGAGCCGGCAGGGACTGCACTTGGTGATAGGCTTCGCTCGGCTGCTTCAGCTCGAATTTGCCACCTTCCCAGGCATACCGGGCAGCTTTGCCGATCAGTTCCGCCTGCGTATACCGCGTGGCCAAGGCCATATCCGCTAGATAGTTGGGACCGTAATAGTCCTCCGCCATCATGCTGGCGACCAGATCGACCTTACCATCAAGCCCGCCTACAACCATCTTCTTGGCCTGTTTACTTTTGATGAAATGGACTCGAGGGTCATCACTCACCGGTGGGGACATCCCCTCACCTACGACAACGTACAGTGAGGTATTGGCATAACGCTGGCGCTGATAATTGCCCTGTATGGCCCCCAGCTCGCTGTGGTTCTCGACATGGGCCAGCACGGCAATGTAAGGCAAGGATTGTTTTATTGCCTTGCAGCTGACCTTGGAGACGACATAGGCCAAGCGCTGACCATAGGTATGCTCGCTCATCACCTTGCGCAGCGCAGCCAATCTGAATTTGCGGCTATGTTCTTCGTTGTCAGCCAGCGTATTCAGACGGCGGACAATTTCATGACCGCTGTCACTGGTGACGACCAGATCGCCAAAGAGTAGGCGGACGCCGCGTGAGAAATTGCTGATGGTAATGGTATTGGACCCCAGCAACTCGAACACTCGCCTGGCAAACATCGATTGCGATTGCTTGATCGAGTTGAGATTGATGGCATACCGGTAGCCTTTGTAGGCCTTCTCGATCTGGTCGAACGGGAGTGTGCCGACAATATAGGGCCGGTACTCCTCTGGGAACTGATAGTTGGGATCGTTCTTGCCGTAGTTACGGTCGTAGATCTCCAGTGGCCGGAAGGCCGGAAGTTCCATGACAAAGTTACCAAGATCTCGAGTTCTATCGGGATAGCGCACGTAGTAGGCGCCCGCAAAGCAGAAGGCATCCTTGCGCTCGTATGTTTCAATCGGATTGTTGGTCGCCGGCTGACAGGCGAATGGCAGGAGGTACACATGGTCATGCCCTAACGCCGCCTTGTACCGATGGATACAGTCGATATCCGTGGTAAACACATAATCGAACAGTTTGGCGGTGTTGAGAAAGGTTTCAAAGTGGATCGGGTCTTCCTTGCACCAGAACACAGTTGGAATCTTCTTCGCACGGCACCACTCGACGATACCTTGCACTTCTACGCTCGTATGGCCGACCTTGTTGCCCCAGAGTTCATCCTTCCCTCGCCAGGCCGACTCTATGAATAGCAGATCGGGACTGGAGTCCTTTAGTTCAGCCCTCCAGCTGTTCGGAGTCAGTTGATGCAAGATGGCCTCTGGTTGAAACGAGCTGAAGGTGAACTCATCCATGATGCAGGCGACGTTGAGCTTGCGATCACCACCAGATGCCACCGCGGGCGGGGGAGGGAGGACCACGGCAACCTCCGCCGAGATCGTACGCCCATTCGATTGTGGCTCTTGCGACAGAGTCTCAATTAACGCTGTGGGCTGAGAGGGGAAAAATGGCGGCACAGAAGATGACGGCGGCTTAGGAGGGCTAGGGAGGAAGGCCTTTTTTTCTCGGCGCTGGACCGCTTCTTTGCGGAGGGCCCACAGTGCTGTTGGTAAACTCAGAAAACCGTTCACTGACTTGAAACCATGAATGAGGAGATAGCCAAGTTGAAAGGACATCATCCCGCGCGTCTTCACCAATTGATGCTCTATAGTTTTTTTCTGCTGTCGCACCTGTTCGATCTGACGCGCTGTCTCAAGGAACATTTTCCTGTCTTTGCGCAAGTCAAGCCGAAGTTGCTCAAGAGCATGCTGTCCTTCACGGGTTTTAGAATACTGCGTTTCAAGTTTGTTTTTTAGCTCTGGAATTTGCTCGGACGTGACCTGTCGATATTTTACATTAGCCTGTTCCAGCTGTCCGGCAGCCTGGCGCTGGCCTTGCTCCGCAACCTGGCGGGCCCTCTCTTCCTCCGTCACCCGCTGCTTCAGCGTGC
>JBAXJN010000080.1:0-4107 GCA_037137855.1 Actinomycetes bacterium | reverse complement strand
TTTGCGTTGCCGTCGAACCATGCGTACTCGCCGAACTGCTTTTCATCATCGCCAAATGAAAACGCTGTCTTTGTTCCTGCGCGACACGCGTACTCCCACTCTGCTTCTGTCGGAAGACGATACGACTCACCAGCGGGCAGATTGCCGTTCTTATGGTCGATATCCGTAAGCCGTTTGCAAAACTCTGTTGCACCATCCCAGTGCACGAATGACGCCGCGTTGTCGTCCCCAATTTGAACCCCTTTCTGTCCCACCCACGGCTCAAGACTCATCACGTTCTTCCACTGCCCTTGAGTCACTTCATATTTGCCCAACAAAAATGGCTTCGTCAGGGTCACGTTAACCGCACGATTTTCATCACCCATCAGGAACTTCCCAGCTGAAATCTCAATCAACTCCAAACCAATCGAGTTGGTGACGCTCGGGAGCTTTGCATCCTGTACGAACAGCGGCGACCTGGCCAGAATCACAACGGCCAGTGGCTTGTCCAAATCCGGCTTGATCTTCCAATCGTCCTTCATGATCACAGACATCTCGTCCAGTGCCAGAATGATCTGGGCGTAGCTCACCAGCGATTCCTGCAATAAGCCACGGAACGTGTCCTTGCGCTGCTGGTCATTTTCCTTGTCGCCTTCAGCCGCGACCTCGTAGCTTTCGGACAAATTGCTCGCCACGTCCTCCAGCCGTTTTGCCAACGCTGCGAACTTGGCTTCGGGAATCTTCTTGTCGGTGACATCGACACTTTGCCGCAGCAACGTGTCGTCGAGTTTTTCACGAGCCTGAGCCACCGTTACTTTGATGGCACTGAACGTCGTGGACTGATCCTTTTCAGCCGCATCAATGATCGACAAGGCCATACGCATGAAAACGGCTGCGGACTTTATGATTTCAGCGTGTTGCTTTGAAGTCGGATCATCCTGCTTCACCAGCAACGGCTCAAATCGGTAAATCGGCTTTTTGTGCAGGTCGTAATGGCCTACCGCACGGAATGCGACATCACACCACAGCCCAGCCTGCTCGACTTCTAATCGCCGTCGCCTTTCCAGTAACGATTCAATCTTGCCCTTGAATTCAGCAACTTCGGACACAGCACGGGCCTTGGACTTTTCATTCGTTCGATAGATGTAGTCGAACTGTGGTGGCCGTTGATGAACCGGCAAACCTTGCCTAGAGGGAACGCCGGGTTCAACCTGATTGTCGTCTTTGGGTGGCTTCTGAACCAGAAGCGTATCGGTGTGATATGTCGAGTTGCGGTCGGTGGGGTGATAGAAGAATTTCTCAGCGGTGGTCCCGTAAAACGAGGACCACCTTACTGGACCACCGCCTCTACGGTCCATCTCTTCGTTTTTCAGATCTGCACGTTTTGCATCTGCTGTTTTCACAGACTTTTTGCCCGTCGCCTTGGCGATGGCGTTATCCACCGCTTCAAGGGACGCCTCGGTGTTTGCGAGCCGCACCATCAGGAAGATCAACCGGTCGTCGATTGCGTCCCAGCCATCGGCCAGCTTCTCAGCAGGTGCAATGGGCGGTTCATCTTGGGGGAAAGCGATCTGGCCGAATGAAAACATCAGCCCGACGACGCTGATCAAAAACAGACGTGAGTGGCTCATAGGTGCAGTTCTCAGCTTTTCCAGTGAAACCGGCCATTTAAAGTTTGAAACGATGTTCATGTTACCAGAACGGGTCAAGCAAGATTAAGGGACAGACCGGCCAACGACACTTCGGCAAGCGTTGCACAAGACAACATCGCAGCAACGACACGCATTTCATTCCGCTGTGAAGGTGTAGTGACCGGGGTGAGCTTACCCGCGGGACGTGGGACGCGATAGCGACGGGCCGTTGATGTGCAGATGAGTCGCATAGATCAATGGACATGGATGCCTAGCAGCCAACTATTATTGATTCCTTCAATCCATGCAGCCCGTGGAGACTTGGGAACAAGTCGCCCCTTTGGCCGTTCCTACAGGCGAAACCGGTCAACACTTTTCCCACTTATTGAGTCAGAAACTAGCCAATCGGACAGCCCCCACACCGTGATTCCCGACAGGCTAAAATGTTTCGACACTTCATTGTGCGCCGATAGCTACCCGACTTTGCCGGAGTCCATACGATGCACAGCAGGCAATCTCCCAGAAGCCTAGGGCCTTGCTGTAGTGGGCTGCCCCCTTTGTACAAGGGAGCGGTATACTCGTGACCATGGTCGTCTAAGACGGAGGAACCCCCATGACCCGCTACGTTCTCGCACTCGTTCTAGCTTTAATCACTGCTGCCCCAGCGAATGGTCAGAACGAGGCTGGAGAGAAGGCCCCATTCCCATTCCCTGAGGCCGCTCCGAAGAAGGACTGGGCGTGGGATAAGGACAAGCGGTTCGATGAACTGATGGAGCAACTCGCTATCAACGAGGCATCGCTAGACGCAGTCGATGCCGCCATCGCCAAGAAGACAAGAAAAAAGGGAAGCCAGATTGGATCGTCAAAGCGATTTGACGAAAACAATCGATTTATGGACCGCAAGGGCGGCGGCCCTATGAACTGGCGAGAGTTCTACGGCACGAATGCCGAGAAGTTCTTCTACCACCCGGTTGACCCCAACACGACCTACCACACCACGACCGCACTGCAGCAGATTGGGAAGGCACAAGACGACAAAACGAGTTCCGACATACCCACTCGGCAAGGCCTGCCGGTGCATCAACGTCCACCCCAGTGGGACTACATTTACCGAGCCAATCGCACTGCAAGCGAAAACGCACTGGCCGATGCGGCATTACTCGCCACAGAGGTCGAGCAACTGGAGCAGCGGCGTGCTCAGCTTGAGCAGGAGCAGGCCGTTTTTTGGTGCAAGCTAGCATTTCGGGCGGTGCAGCGGATCGACATGCAACGCAAGACTATCCTTCGTTTTCAGCTAATCGCCGCCGGTGATGGCAATGAAGAGAACGAGCAGGCCCGTGCCCTCGCAGCAGCAGCACAGTTTCTGTCGTCAGCACTACTGATTGTTGAGAAAGCCGAAGAGGAGCAGTCGGTTGCGATGGGCAGTGCGAATACCGTCGTTGTCGAGGCACGAGAACGATTTGAGGACGCCCTGCTAGAACAGCCGTCGCTTGAGTCGATTTCTGAGGATAAGGGCAAGCCGCTTGGTCAGTTCGTCGCTCTGGCCAAGTTGCTTGGCGATAAATCCAAGACGCTTTCCGAAGCGTATGCAGGTGCGATGGACGGTGCGGCAAATAACGAAGCCGCACGCAAGAAAAGCTATCGTGGAATGCTCCAACGCACAGTTATCGACTATGCCCAGATTCTTCTTGCACTCAATGAATTGGCCGATGCGATGAAGAAAGAGTGGGGAGTGCGTGTAGACACGAAGACAAAACTGGAGGGGCAGACTATCGAGTGGCGTGTATCCGCAAGCGTACAAGGGCCTGTGTTGCCGAAGGACATCGCTCGGACTGTGACTGCGCCCGATGACACTCCTAAAAATGACGAGATTCATTTGATCTCTAAGGACTCGCTGGATGGCTGGATTTCGACCGACTCAGGTGAACCAAACAATTGGATTGTCAAAGATGGCGTGATTACCCTTATCGCCAAAGGCTCATCGCTTATATCCAAGCACAAATTCAAGGACTTTGATCTGCATTTTGAGTTTGCTTTACCAAAAGCTTGTAACTCGGGAGTATTCCTTCGGGGGCGATACGAGCTTCAATTAATTGATCCCGCCTATCGGCTACCATCTGGAAAGGAGCTAACGCCACTCGGGCAACTCGGAGCAATCTGGGGACAGATACCTTCTTCACGAATATCGTACAGAGGTAATGACAAATGGAATACATGCGACGTTCGGCTTGTAAATCGCAACGTGTCGGTGCGAATAAATAAAATAGTGGTAATTGACCGAAAAGACATTCCTGATGTCACACAGGGTGCATTAGATAAGGACGAGAACCAGCCGGGTGGCATTATGTTGCAATCGCAGGACATTACCGGGGTAAAGTTCCGAGACATCACTGTTAGACCAATCAAATAATCGGCGGGTGACTTCGTGCCATTCGGACCTGTCCCCCTTTTCTGCCTCAGCCCCAGCGGCCGTGCGTCATCTATGGTGCGCCGACGG
>JBAXJN010000079.1:0-4108 GCA_037137855.1 Actinomycetes bacterium | reverse complement strand
TTGTCGTTATCGGTCGTCGTCGCTCCGGAGGTGCTGGGAGCAGGCGGTGTCGCTGCTTACGTCGAGATCATCTTTTTTTCGGCGTAGGGATGTTTTTTGTCTTGCTATGGCTAGCCAAAATTAAGCTAGCGGAATCTTGATCCCTTTATCCTTTGGCTAGTCGTACCTTCCAGGGCACTGCCTCCTTGGCTTTGTTGATGCCGTAGATGCGATACAGGCCTGTTTGTGGGGCTATGAAAGTAATGCTCTCTGGTTGGCCTTTTTTACGGCGGTCAGCTTTCTTAGAAGCTGCTTTTTTCCAGTCACAATTTTCTGCGCTTTGCTTATCAACGCAGTCATCTTTAAGAGCTCGTATCTCTAATTGCAGATCAGCACCTTTCGCTAATTCGCTTGTGCCTGAAGGTGCAGCGGTAATGTGATAGACCGCTCCGGCTTGCATTAAAGCCACTGAGTTAATAACTGAGGCAGATGGCTGGCTGTTAGTCCCGTCCGCTAACTGATTGCAACGCAGAAGCTTGATTCGATAATGATCCTGTTGCGGAACATCTTCAATGCCTGGCATGACGGTGCCCGCCACATGCTGACCGGAGATAATCTCTCGAACATTTAGTGGTCTTCCGTCTCGGCCATCTGGAGGCACTGAACCTCCCGTTTGTACATATGCTGTTCTAGGCTGGGCGGGTAGTTCAATAGTGATGTTGCCGGCAGCGAATAAGTTAAGATCAGGCCCGCTAGTAGCAGTCAGGTGTTGCAAAGCTTGATCTTCGAAGCTGCGCAAATGGAAGCGGTACGGGAAATCTTGGCTGCCGACGTACACGCCTCCCGGATCACTACTACTAGCAGCCCCAACCCGAACCATAGAATTTCGGTAATTTGTTAGTTCGTCATAACGAAACGGGCCATCAAGCCAGTAGTCATTATAGATTCGCCAGCTTCTATATTGGTAGCTGTCGCTGCTCATCCGCTCCATGGCGCTTTGGCTTGGATATTCGATTCCGCTGCTTCTACGCGCGGTTATTGGCGTCACTCCCGACCAAATGTTCTCTGCGAGTACTACGTCCGGGCAGGCCGAAATACTGGCCGGGCGATCAATTTTAAAAGTATGCCCAGTCGAGCTGTTGCTGTAAGTAGATGGAGCAGCAACTGGCGGCATCGGTCGGCTCACCCAACGACTCGCCAGAGGCTCTGAGAAAGGCGTAAAACTGATTGTGTTGCCGTATAGGGTAGAACGATAATCTTGGCTGCTTTGATCAATTGCTCCGTTGCGAGCTAAAATAGCTAGAAAGTCAGGGAAGTTTCTGCCCGGAGGGCTGGTGAAAGCGTTCCACAATGCGCTCGTGCCAACACTCAGTTTGTCGTATGGCTGCTCATTAGTGCTGTCAGCTATATCCCATAATGATCCAGCAATTCTGGATTCCACATTACTGCCACGATTATTGCCGCGGTAATCCTGCCAGCTGCTGAGGTCATAGTTAATTTCGCCGTAGCGGGTTGCATCAATTCCTTCGCCTCCACCGAACAAGGCTTGATCACGAACCATCCAGGCGAACAACGTTGCCCAGCCTTCAGTCCAAGCGCAGCCGGTATCTTCATCGTCCCCGAAGGAGTGTGGCGACGGGCAATCGTGAGGAGGCATACCGGTGTAAGGGATCGCGAAAGTACTTTGATGAATATCTTGCATCAAGTTATGCCCTAACTCATGTAAGCCCGTTCTTGGCCAGTCAGGAATAGTCGGAGTCAGGCAAATATAATTAGCCGCCGCTGCTGCCATGCACTCGCCATAATGAGGCCACGTAGTAGGAAACCAGCCTCCTTCTCCTGGGGCGGCCCACATTACTGTTTTTTGATTACAATCAGGGGTTTGGCGCGGCCCCACGATACTGCCTCCGCTCCCTGGTCTCATTGCCCAGCATGATCCTGTGCCGGCCGGCGAATGAGTGTTAGTCCACTGCCAGCCCTGGCGCATAGTGTCGAAAACATGTAGGGCTCGCTGCCGGTTAGGGGCAGCTGACAGGTCACGATAATTAATATCGCCGTCTGCGATGTTATCTCTAACCGAGGTTGCGAATGTGTAAGCGAAAGGAGTTAGGCCAGTGTCTAGACAGCAGTGATCAACAACTTCCCATTGCGAGACGGCGGTCTTAAATTGTAGATACAGGTCGGCGTTGCCTCCGCCGACCAAGGCCGTGTCGGTGTTATTAAAACAGAGCCGAAAACGGCCTTCGCTGTCAGTCAGGCTCTGGGCAAGAAGATCGTCTGTGCCGTTGTTCTGATCGTACGCTCGAACGGGCAGCTGCTGGGAAGGAAACACGTTTCCTCGGGCATCGCTGTAAACCATGCGTCCGATCGCACAAGACGTGCCGGCGGTACGAACGAGGCGGGCGCTGTGCACTACGCCGCTAGCAAGAGCAGCCGGATTGAACACCGCGCTAGTGCTCAGCGCGCCACTGACAGTCAATAAACAGGTGGGGGTTTTGGTGTCAGAGCAAGCCCCTGTCCAATGAGAGAACGTGGAGTTAGCGTCCGGCTGAGCAGTCAATTGGACACTGCTGCCAGCGAGGAAGTTTTTGCTGCAATCAGCAGCAGAACAACTAATACCAGCAGGGGAAGAAGTTACACTGCCGCCTCCATCTCCGGCCAGCGAAACGCTCAGCAAGAAATAAACGGGAGCAGGCGGAGTGGGAGCAGGCGGAGTGGGAGCAGGCGGAGTGGAATCAGGCGGAGTGGGATCAGGCGCCGCCGCTAGTAATTCTTCCACTGCCGGACAGACCCTGTTACGTAATGCTTTTTCGCCTGGGCATTTAGTGGCCACGTTACCTTTAACCTCGATGCTGTTCGTGATCTGTCGCACCAATTGATCTGAGCTTGGAGATGCTGTGTAGCTACGGGAGGCGCTTGACGGCGACCACGTCAAAGGCTGAACTGCAGTTTGCCCTTCACCTCCTGTGGGATCTTCGACTCCGGCTTCTATTACCCCCGATCCTTGTTCAATGAGCTGCAGCGGAATGGAATACGCAGCGCTTTTTCCTGGCCGGGAAGTAACACTGCCATACACAAGTAAAGCTGACGAGCCATCAGAGTTAGGCTGCTCAGAGCTTTTTTTAAAAGGGCCAGTCAACTTCATGCTTTTCAGCCCTGAAGGTAGCTTTCCTAACCTAATTGATTGTGGCAGTCGTATGTAAAGAGGCGTGCTCTGTTCAGGCAATTTGCTGTCACTGAAGACTTTAATTTGCAGATAATTTGTTTTCCCGCCCCTAGCTAAAGCTCCCGAGCCATTATGATTTTCCCCAATAGTGAGCGTGACTTTTAAGCAGCCTTCAATGCTGCCTCCCGAGTCAGGCCCCGAGTCTTGCTTACTGGCTGCATTAATTGAACACTGATGCGAGCTAGGCAACACTGAGTCAGACGAATTGAAACCGAAAGCGCTTTGCGCGCCCCCCACGCCAAGGCTGAAAACACCCATTAGCAGGGCGATCAATAATGTCCGTTTCATAACACCAACATACACGAAAACCAAAAACACGAAAAATATTTGTGCCTCTTTATATAGGTGTGTGTGGGGCCGGAACGGGGGGTCGCTATCTGTAATGCGAATACGCAGAACGGGAACGCTAAGAGCCTACGTTCAACGAATCGCAGCCGGAAGCGCCAGCAAAGATAACCCAAGCACGGCACGGTCGAGACTAACTACCCCAAAAAAGTATCCCCAAGAGTATCCCTCGTCGCCTATCCCCACCCCTAACCTCTACACCATGCGGCGATTAACGCTTCTATAGAGCCAATCATCAGAAAAAGGTGCTTGGCTCAAACGCTTACGTCGAGATCATCTTTTTTTCGACGCCAACGCCGGCCTCGATTGCACGCTGATACTCGAGCGGCACGATTGCGGAGTCCTGCAGGGCGATACCCGTCGAGTCGAAGATCGTGATCTCGTCCGGTGAGGTGCGGCCAGGGATCTTTCCAGTCACGACCTCACCAATCGAGCCAGCCAGGTCGTCCTCGGTGATCACACCCTCCTTGAGCGGCACGTTGATCTCGCCGTCGTAGCGACATTGGCGAATGTCGTCGACAAAGATGCGGGCGCCGACGAGCACGTCGGACTCGAGCT
>JBAXJN010000078.1:0-4162 GCA_037137855.1 Actinomycetes bacterium | reverse complement strand
CCAAATACGTAAGCCCCGACCATTTGGTCGGGGCTTACGTATTGTTCGAAGTCTGAATTAGACGACGCGAACCTTGTCAGCCTGAGGTCCCTTTGGTCCCTGGGTGATGTCGAATTCGACTGTCTGGTTTTCTTCTAGCGAACGGTAGCCATCTGAATCAATAGCTGAGTAGTGGACGAAAACATCTGGTCCGCCGTCAGCCTGCTCGATGAAGCCGAAGCCTTTTTCTGCGTTGAACCATTTTACGGTGCCTTGAGCCATGTTGCACAATCTCCTTAACGAAAGACGTGGCGGACAGTGTGTCCTTCACGTGGCCAGTTGAATCACGCCTTCGTCCTTGTTCTGTGCAGTTGCTCAGATGTTACGAAGCCCGCCATTTCTCAACCGAGGTTGAAAAGTAGGGCGGGCATCTCAGGACTGTGGTGCTGATCTGTCTGTACCTATCCAGAAGTCTTCCCTACGAATGGTGATTTACCTAACGGCAGGGTGCCTTTTTGGCAAATTCGACCGAAATGTGAGGGATTTGCCTCTCCCGGGATGCCACAAGGCTCTCTTGAGGCACTACTTTCTACCTATGCACCTTCGAGGTAAAGAAATCGTACTGTTCGACAACAAGTCAAAGCATTTGGACCGGTTCGGTTGGGTGCTATTTCTGACGGCCTCTTCCGTTATTTTGCTGTCATTAGTGAACGCCTACCAGCCCGAACAGTCCCTAGGTTCTCGCGTGTTCTCGACATCAGCAACAATGGTCGTTGGGCTCACCTTGTTGATGACTGCAAGAGCGACGGGAGTTGCTCGGCGATTGTTAAGGTTTATTGATGTTGCGGTGATAATGATTATGACAACTACAGCTGCCATGGTGTTTACCGACGGCTTCTATCGCAGTGATCCAACTCGCACCTTTAATGCACCATTTATGATCATCGTGATCGCAGTCTTTGCACCGATAATGATTGTTCGCCGACTCGTCGAACACCGCCGCGTGACTCGTAGCACAATGTTTGGTGCACTAGCCGGCTATTTACTTATTCCGATTGTTTACTTTTACACTTTCATTGTTATTGCTGATTGGCGGGGTGAGTCATTTTTTGCATTACAATATCCCTCACCTTCATATATGTATTACAGCCTTACATCGTTGACCACACTTGGTTATGGCGACTTGACTGCGCAATCAAATATTGGGCACTTGCTATCAACAAGCGAAGCACTCATTGGCCAAGTTTACCTCGTGGCATTCGTGGCAATGCTGGTCGGGCTCTTTACTAATCAGTGGCTTGAGTCAAGGTCAAACAGGCAATCCGAAGAAAGTTCCTGAGCCTTCGATGAAAATTTACTCGCTACACCTGCATGTTCCGTGAATCAAGGGAATCAGGCGCGAACGAATGCTGCACGGGATATCGTGTATCAGTGAGTCAAGAGCGTAGGAGACATTGGATGCGACCGGCCCGCATGCATCCTGTTGCAGATTTAAGTCAGCGCAAGCCGTTGAAGCAGGCCTGTGCTCTTGCACTTATCGAAACGGCGGGCCTTTCAGTGCTCTTTGTTGTCTATTGGTTACTGCACGTCAGTGGTAGCGTGTTAGATGCGTTCATAGCACCAACAGTTGTGAGTTTCTTGCTCGTGCTTGTCACGTCAGACTTGGCAATTTCTCGGCCACTTCGCGTGATTACGGCATACGCAGTTGCTGGCAGCGTCGGCTTTGCCCTCGCAGCGCTACCCGGTCCAACATTCGTCATAGCCGTATTAGCCGGTGGAATCACAATGTTCCTCATGCACATGCTCGGTATATTCCATGCGCCAGCAATTACTATCCCGATGCTCGTCGTATTGACTTCAGTTTCAACCGGTATCGCGTTACTAGCGCTACCACTTCTTGTCTTATTGTCAGGCCTCGTTGTCCTGTTGGCTTGGGCAACACATAGAGTTTTAGGGGATGTGAACTACCCGCAGGCCTGGTGGTGAATCACGAGGCAGGCTTTCTAGAAACGAAACGCATTGCGATCATCACGATGGCGGCAATAAATGCAACAGTTCCCGAGACAAGCAAGGGGATAACGCCGTTGCCTGAGCCTGCAGTCCAAAATATTCCAGCAAACAATCCTGCAATCAAAACGCTGCCGTTATTGAGACTTTGGTAGATGCCTTGTGCTCGACCTCGGTGATCGTCGTGAACGAGTGAAGATATCCACGCCTTACCCACACCATCGGTGAATGCGGGGAAGAGGCCGTAAATGGCTATGCAAATAAAGACGGCAGGCCCGCCACTGGCTAGACCTAATCCGAGGTAACCAACAGCGAAAGCAACCAGTCCAACCGCGTAGATATACGGACGAGGCCATTTATCTGTCATGACACCTGCGGGGTATGCACCAAGTGTGTTCACTGCGTTGAACACGACATACGCCAGAACAACTTGAGTGGTTGTGAAGCCAAGTTCCATTACTCGAAGCAATAACAGCACATCGGGGAAGTTCACCAACGCGATGACAACGAGCACGATGGTTACTCGCCAAAACTGTTTTGGTAGAGGCGAGTGCACGTGAACAGCCTTGATTCCGAGGTCTGCTCCTTCTTGGAAGGCATCTTCATCGGCTCGCATTCGTTTTGGTTCGCGGACAAAGAGCACAAGCAGCGCAGACAAGATGGCAGGAACCACTGCCCACCAAAGGGCAGCGCGAAGATTGTCATTGAGCATGCTGAGCGCGAGCAGGCCAATGAGTGGACCGATGACAGCACCGAGGTTGTCACCGGCCCGATGAAAACCAAAGGCTCGACCCAATGCCTCCTTTGGCACTGATGCCGCAATGAGTGCATCTCGTGGTGCCGAACGAATTCCTTTGCCAAAGCGGTCGATGACGCGACCAGCCAGAACAGCCGGCCAGGCCATTGCCAAGGCGATGACCACCTTGCCTACAGCTGCCAATCCGTAGCCTGCCCCAACAAATGGTTTACGTCCTCGGGTGTCTGACCAACGTCCGGCAAAATATTTCGTGACACCGGCGGTGGCTTCAGCACAACCTTCAATTACGCCCAAGATCACCGGTGGAGCGGCCAAGACTCCGGTGAGCAGGAGTGGCAGGAGTGGATAGAGCAATTCACTGGCGGCGTCTTGAGTGAGCGAGACCAGAGTAAGCAGAACCAGATTGCGAGTCAGCCACGTGGAGGCAGTCTTCTTGCCCTTGCGTCTCAAAGAGGTGTCCTTTCGCCCACGTATTTATGCACTGATTTACCGGTTTTGCTTGCTCAAGGCCTGAGCATGGTTAAGACTGCCTCAAATACGCAAGTCACGCCGGTACTTTTCCAAGACCGGACAGCAAAGGGGATAAGTATGAAGATTGTCGTACCACTCGAGCTTTATCCAAAAGGCCCAGCTGTTGCGGCTCCTACTCGTCGGCCAGGTTCGATTCGTCGCACCTCAACAATCGACAGCGTCTGGCCTGAAGGCATTGAAGCCAACCGCACTGTTGTGGGTCGTTCGCGCGATCTCTTTACCCCACTTGATGGAAGCAACCCCGTTGTCCTGGCCGAGGATGCCCTGTTCGTGACCGTTGCTCCTGACCGCGGCATTGTCGCCATGGAATCAGTGCCAGCACGCGAAGGAATTAAGGTCCTTGTCGGCGCAACCGGCGGAAGCAATTCTCGTGGTCGCGTTATTGACGCCGTTCCAGAAGAAGTCGCAGCAGGAACACCGTTGTATTTATTGCTCGACGATCTTTCAGGTGCAACGCTTGTCGGAAGCGTTGCGTTGAGGTTCTGGCAAAGTCCTGAAGAACTCGAGAAACAAAATGAAAAAATGAAGGCGATGGCTGGCACGCGAGTCATGGAAGGCATTTGTGCTGGTTTCGCACCGGGCTCAACCGCATTGAATCCCGATGGAACAAACCGTTCGATGGGCGATACAAAGCCAGTGCCCCCAATCGATAACCCTGATGATCCTTACGCCTGGCATGAGTTGACGTCGCAACCAGGAGCATCACATCGTCGTTCACGTCGAATTGATGTCTGGGTCGAAGATGGCATCGCACATATCGAGGCTTTTTTCCAAGACTCATACACATCACCTGAGGGTCAACGCCATGCCGTACATGAATACGAAGTGTCGGCAACCGCAGATCCAACGACCGGAAATGTCATTTCAATCTCGGCAGATCCACGAGTG
>JBAXJN010000077.1:0-4179 GCA_037137855.1 Actinomycetes bacterium | reverse complement strand
CTTTAGTTGCCGGCTCCGGCAAGTCGAAGAAGAATGCCTCATTTGCAGTGCATCCGGAAAGGACTACGGCAATAGCGATGGTGCCAAATCCGATGACGGCACGCCGCATACTGCGAATGCCTTTCGGCTGGTGCGCGGTGGAACCCACTAGTCGCCTTTCAGTCCACGTTGATGAAGCACAAACTCAGTAAAGACTAACTCACTGCCCCTCACAACTTCGCGCCGGATCAATGTGATCCAGCGCTCAATTCCCAACCTTATTGTCCCTGCAAGTAACGTGGCGTCCATGACTGGCTTTGCTCCGGCCCCTGCGGGGTTTATGGATGCGGTTGGCGGGCTGCCATTGGCGCCTCAAACTGCACTTGCCTTTAGTCGTGCCCAAGAGCTTGCATGGTCTGACCCAGCCAGGCTTCATCACCTTGGCAAGCAATCAGCGCTGCTGTCCGACACAGCTCGAGCAAGCCTTGCTGCGAGCATTACTTCGTCAACTGGCGTCTCTCTCACTGTTGAACAGGTATTTTTCGCCTCATCGGCACGATTAGCCGCGAACTGGGCAATTGCTGGATTTCGCGCGGTGAGCTCCATCTCCCACACCGCTATCGAGACGCTGTCCGTCATTGATGCCTGCGCCGATTCCGGCCTTGACATACAAGTGTTGAGTGTGGATCACATGGGGCGCATTGATCTCACCCTCACCTCAGACGTAGATCGCTCTCTCCTTGTTGTCCAAGCGGCAAATGTGGAGATAGGCACGAGGCAAGACCTTCGAGGCTTAGCCGATCAGGGGTACTCGACTCTGGTCGATGCTTCGCAATGTTTAGGTCGTATCGAGGTTGGCCCACATTGGTCAGTGTTGATGGCTGATGCGCGGGGTTGGGGTGGGCCGGCCGGACTTGTCGTGATTGCGGTGAACCCGTCAGCAACTTGGGCTGCGCCTCTGCCCGCCCCTGGCGGTTGGCTTGGGTCAAGTGCAAATGTGCCGGCCCTCGTGGCGGCAGCTACCGCGCTTGAAGTGCTCCTCCCCGAGGTTGTAACCCAAGCTGAAGACGCATTTGCTTTGACCGAGTATCTGAGAGCTCGCCTTGAAGCCGACGTGCCTGACGTTGTTTTTTCTGGCGATCCCGAGAATCGCCTGCCACATATTCTCAATTGCTCCGTGCTGTACGTCAGCGGTGAAGCGCTCATCAGCGATTTGGACCGACGCGGCTTTGCAGTCGCGAGCGGATCAGCGTGCGTGGCCGACAGCGATAGAGCAAGTCACGTGCTGGTAGCAATCGGTGCATTTACCGGTGGCAATGTGCGGATCTCGCTGCCCTTTGGTTGTGCTCAAGCAACCGTAGACGGCTTTATTGAAGTTTTCACCGAATCAGTTGCCCTATTGAGAATTGAAGCTGGTCGATGAACGTTGCCCTTTGGCTCGACGAACGCGGCCGTCGGTGTCCGATTCCTGTTATCGCTTTGGCTCGTGCGCAAACCCAATGGTTTAAGGACACCTCCGCAGTAGCGCAGATCATCGGTGTTTTAGCTGACGATCCAGCGGCCCAATACGACATTCCGGCCTGGTGCCGATTAAAAGGCGCAGAGTTTCTCGGCGAGACCAATCCACCTGATGGTGGTCCCGGCACCGGATATCTCGTCCAATTTTCTGCTTAAAAACACGCAGGCAAAGTAATCGCATCAGCGAGTCGGTCGAGATAGTCGCTGCGAGAAATCTTTGATACGCCCAAGGTTGCAAGATGGTCGGTCTGCCATTGCACGTCTATAAGTCGAACCCCATTGCATGTTTTTAACTTTTCAACGAGAGCAACGAATGCAACTTTTGATGCGTCCCGCTTTCGATGAAACATTGATTCACCAGCGAACAACCCACCCACCTCAATGCCATACAGCCCGCCAACGAGTTCTGACTCATCCCACACTTCAATCGAATGCGCCCAACCCATTTCATGCAACGAACAATACGTTGCAATAAATTCTTCGGTGATCCACGAGTCTTCACGATCTTCATCGCATCCGCGCATAACTGCTTCGAACGCATTGTCAAAAGTCACGCGGTATCGATTACACGACTTTCGTAACGATGCTGACACCTGAAGTGCGTGCAGTTCCATAACGCCACGTGGATCTGGTGACCACCAGGCGAGTTCACCCGTTGACACATGCATCGGAAAAAGGCCCGTGCGGTAGGCCTGCAGGACTGTGGCCGGATCGAGATCAGCACCAATAGCCAGCACTTCTTCCCCTGGCTCGCCAAAGCGCGGATCAGGAAGATTCCAATCACAAGGACCAGGATCAATTGGCATTGCTAGCCCTACGTAACTACCAAGTGTGCGGCGACATCTGCAGCTGCCGCATCGCCATAATTCTGGGCCAAGCGCGTCAGGAATGACTTATGGGTGAATACATATTCTTGAGTACCAACAGTTTCAATAACGTAGGTAGCCATGAGCGATCCCACTTGCGCGGCTCGCTCATCTCCTAGTCCCCAACCCATGCCTGTGAGGTAACCGGAGCGGAATGCATCTCCCACTCCAGTTGGATCTGCGATGCGATCTGGCTTGCACACATCAACAAATACTGGAGCTTGTCCTCTGCGCTCGATGCGAGCACCTTGGGAACCAAGGGTTGTTACTCGAGTCTCGACCATCGCCGATATATCTGCTGTGCTTAATCCGGACTTCTGTTCGATGAGTGCACCTTCATATTCATTGGTGAACAAATATTTCGCGGCTTCAATCAACGGCGATATATCTTTGCCGTCCATAAATGCCAACTGCTGACTTGGATCAGCGGCAAAGTCATAGCCTCGGTCACGGCATTCAGCGGTATGACGAGCCATCGCGCCGGGATCATTTGCACCAATCAGCACAACATCAGCTCCACCAACACGATCAACAATAGGCTTCAACTCAATATTCACGGCTTCTTGCATTGCACCTGGGTAAAAAGATGCGATCTGGTTTTGCTCAGTATCCGTCGTGCAAATGAAGCGAGCGGTGTGATGAAGCTCAGACACATGAACTGCGGACGTGTTCACGCCGTGTCGTTCAAGCCAAGCCTGATATTCAGCAAAGTCAGCGCCGACAGCGCCGACGAGCACCGGATTGAGTCCAAGACATCCCATGCCAAAGGCAATGTTTGGGCCAACCCCACCCCGACGAACTTCAAGTTCATTGACAAGGAAAGAAACGGAAATCTTGTCGAGCTTGTCGGCAACGAAGGATTCAGTGAATTTTCCCGGAAATGTCATCAGGTGGTCAGAAGCAATTGATCCGGTAACAAGAATGGCCATGTTGGCGGACTTTACTCATGAACCTCGGCATACTTTGCATATGCATCGGAGAACTTCCTTGGGATTTGTCACTGTGGCCCTGCTTGCTGGGACTCTTGCTGGATGTGGCGGCCAAGAATCCTCAGCCCCCATGAACCTCAAAGGCATCTGGTCTGGAACCTATAGATTCCCCAGTGTGAGTAATGCCATCGAGGAATCACCACTCACGATTGAAATTACTCGCCAAGAAGGGCCCTTGTTGTGGGGTATCGAGCGATGGACCAATAAGGGCGAGAAGCTGGAAGCCGCGATGGTGGGTTCATTCTCGCCAAATGGCAGCCAGATTTCACTTGCCGAAGTTGGCGGATCTTTCAACGGTTTCGTCCAAGACAATTCCATGAGCCTTCAGTTTGTTCGAACTGACGACCCGCCAACGGCGTTTTACGTCACTGTTGTTCGACAGTAACTTTGGATAATGAAAATGCGCGCTCTTGCAAGTTCGTGCTCAGAGGAGCAAATCGTTTGTGCGTTTTCCCTTCACCCTCAAGTTTTTTCTTGACCGACACGGCGCTGCGGGTGATTTCTTAAAAAATTGAGGGACCCACGCAATGTGGGCCCCTCAAAATTAATACTTGTATTGAGAGCTTAGCTGAACGAATCTCCACAAGCGCACGAGCCGCCTGCATTTGGATTGTCGATCGTGAAGCCTTGCTTCTCGATTGTGTCCACGAAGTCGATGGTTGCGCCGTTGAGGTAGGGAGCACTCATCCGGTCAGTCACCACACCAACACCGTTGAAGTCTTTGTTGACATCGCCGTCAAGCTTGCGGTCATCAAAGAAGAGCTGGTAGCGCAGTCCTGAGCAACCACCTGGCTGCACAGCAACGCGAAGGGCAAGGTCATCGCGAC
>JBAXJN010000076.1:0-4305 GCA_037137855.1 Actinomycetes bacterium | reverse complement strand
CTTTAGCATGAACTTCATCCCGAGACATCGCATTTTCCCAAGTGCCACGGACGCGCGGCGTGTGATGACGAAGCACTTCGCCGCTATTTAAAATCACCCGCACAATCGCTTGGCGCCCGCCCGACAGCTGAAGCTCAAGATTTGGGATGAGCTTAACGCGCGCGCGCAATGCCAACACGGCAGCATCGTTCATTCGTGAGACGTCATGCACTGACGAAAAAGTCAACTCCCGGTCGACGAGAAACAGCGCCAGTAAATGTTGCAGCGAGATATTCGGCATTAGTCGAGCTTCAACGATGAAAACCTCGTTAGCTTGAATCTCGACCTCAATCGCCGCGATTTGGCTGACATCTTTCGGGATCGATGCCAGCAACGCTTCAAGACTGTCTAGCGGCGCCTGAATCGGTGAACCGACGCACCACTTCTTAATGTCTGAGTGCAGAATTTCAGCCCCGAGCATGAACGGAGTTTCAAGCGTACGGCCATACTCCAAATTTCCGTAGGCTACAAGCAAGCCGCGCTCAGCGGCAATCACTTCTTCGCAACCGGTCCACTCATGCTGGCAAAGAAGGGCTACGAATAAAGCGTTTTTAGCGGCCATCGCGCCGAATACATAGGCTTTTTGAATATGGTCGGTATCGGACATCCAACATGACAGGCCCGAGACTTCATGGCCCAGATAGGAAAGCAGATGCTGGTTTTTCTGAGCATCAAAACCCAGTAGATATCCTGCCACTGCACCGCAACCAAACAGCGGGCCAAAGGCATGTGAAGCGTGACCGGCCATATTGAGCGGCATCGGGCCCAGTGCTTCAAGCATGCGTGCGCCAACGTCGTAACCTAGCGCAACAGCACGGATCACATCGCGACCAGACGCGCCCTGCATTTGCGCTAGCGCAAGTGCAGAAGGAATGATGCCGCAGCCCGGATGAAACTTGGCAGACGCGTGGGAATCATCAGTTTCATCCGCATGAGCCAACATCGCGTTGACCATTGCTGCGGCGTACGCGGGAAGCATGATGTTGGTGCCAATCACTAACGCCTCTTCACGCCCGGTAAATGCAGGCACCACCGCGAGTGCCCGTATGCCTACATGCAGCGGGATGCCCGAGATCATGGCCGCCATCGTATCGACAATATGGTGCTTAGTCTTTTCAATGACGGCTTCACTCAGGGCCGCGCTGTGTGCGTTGGAGATAAACTGAATCAGATTGTCGGACGCAGCGGAATTTAGGGAGGGCAGCATGTTGTTGACGGTCATGAAGTAGAGCCTTATTTAGTGGGAGTCGGACGGGCCTAAGTGTTGTTTTTTGCCCCGCGTTAAAGCGGTGGGTCAATCATCTTTTGGGATGAGATATTTCACGAAGTAGAGGCCTTAGTCAAATCTAGTCATGTTGGAGCAACCGTCAACATCAGCATCTCATCAATATTTTTGACCGTTTCAAGATTGCGCAAACGGTCCAGTAAATGGTCGACTTGTGTCGCGGGTATCTTGGCGTATTCTTCTGCCATGGGACGGAACTTACGCTCCTGCTGTTCGTCGGTCATCAAGCGTTTGTAGTGTCCTAAGTGATGCGCCACCTTGGTGGTCAACGTCTGCCCGTTTGTCAATTCCACATGCAATACATTCAGAGGCACTTCTGGCCATGCTTTCTCGGACTCCTCTCCCACACTCACCGTGATCTTGGCCATGAGTGCTCTAGCATCAGGCTGTTTAAATAACTCCTCGTCATAGTGTCGTATTGCGAGCTCGCCGTGCATCAGAGCCATCGCCATCACAAATGGTAAAGAATGGTCAGCACTCTCTCGGGTATCCGGGCGCCAGGCTGATTTATCCGAGCCCATATGCTTAAAGCCCGATGGGAACGTTTCTAGGCGTATTTGTTTGACGTCCTCAAGACTGCTTATTTTGGGCTTCAGTTCAAGCGCCGCTTCAATCGCGCTTTGTGAAAAATAACCTGCCGGATAAGGCTTGACGCGTGCCGTCATGATGCGAAAGTCGGCACCCTTGCCCCCGTAACTAGGCATTTTGAAAGCACCTCCAGTAGCATTGAAGAATCCGTAAGGACCTTCAAAAATGTAGTTCGGTCCGGTCATTCCCTTGGCAGCGAGCATAGCGCAAAAAAGCCCGTTGCGAGACGCGTTGCCCACGGCACAACCTTTCCAGTGGGAGATTTGCCCAATCCGTATTTGCCCCAATGAAAGGTGAGACGAAATCGCTAGGCTGATAGCATGGGTCATCTGCTCTTTTGTGAGTCCGATAAGCCTAGACGCTAGAACTGCGGCGCTGATGACGCCATAAGTCGCTTGATCCCAAACCTGTCCGTGAGGCCCTTGCTGCATGGCTTCGCTGTCTGTGAGGCCGCATAGTATTTCGTAACCAAGCACCATACCAAGTATGACCGCTTTGCCATCACCGCGAGCGAGTTCCGCTGCTGCTAGGGCGGGCGCCAGCATGTCGCTCGGATGAGTCGTACCTTGCCCAGTGTAAGTATCGTTGTAGTCCAGATATCGGATCATGCTGCCGTTCGCAAAGGCAGCTAGATCAGGCGAAGTTTTATATCCACTGAACATGACTGTGGCGGGAAAATCTGAGCGCACGCCCTGAGCCATTGCCCTTGCGATAACCGCCGGAATGCTGGGCGCTGCACCCAGTGCGCACCCCACCGAGTCAAGTATCAGGTGCTTGGCTCGGACCACAACCTCTTCAGGTAAGTCGTCGTAAGTGAGGCCAACCGCGTAAGAGGCAATGCTGTCTACTAAGTGATCCATATTTTTCCTATTATTTCTATTATTTCTATTATTTCTATTAGCGCCCTGCGCGATAGCGGCAGCCGAGTTGATCTATCGCCAGCTTATCTGTGTGAAGTTCTGCAATCAAGCATCCGACGCGCCGAGTGTTCCTTATTCCGGCTTGATGCCCCGAAGCTTGACCACTTCGGCCCATTTGGTAATTTCAGACTTTATGTAGGCCTCAAGCTCCTCAGGAGAGCTCGTCGTTGGCTCCATGCCCTGCGCGAGCAAAGTTTTCATAACCTCTGGATCCGCCATGACCTTGCGTATCTCAGTGTTCAGTCGTGCGACGATTTCCTTTGGTGTATGCGCTGGTACAACGAATGAATACCAGTTGCTTGCCTCGTACCCGGGTAAAAGCGCTTCGCTGATGGTTGGTACATCCGGCAGGCCTGGAAAGCGCTTCAGCGTTGTAACACCAAGCGCCATGAGTTTTCCAGCTTGGATCAGCGGCAAAACAGACGGCGCAGTTGCAAAGCTGAATTGAACGTGACCCGCAATCAAGTCAGCCACCGCGGGCCCGCCGCCTCTGTAAGCAACGTGGGTGATATCAACGCCACCTTTTAATGCGAAGAGCTCACCTGCCATGTGTGCCCCAGAGCCTTTGCCGGAGGAGCTGTAGTTGAGTATGCCGGGCTTGCTTTTCGCATAAGCTAAAAATTCCTTTATGGTTTTAGCGGGTACGGACGGATTAACGACCAGCACGTTGGTCACGTCTACCCCCCCAGTGATGGGTGAGAAATTACGAATAGGGTCGTAGGGAAGTGACTTGTAAAGGCTTGGGGCAAGGCCAAACGTTCTAATATCGGCAATGAGTACAGTATAGCCGTCGGGCGGCATGCGAGCAACATACTCCGCAGCAATCACACCACCACCACCACCACGATTCTCAATAACAACGGATTGACCGAAATTTTCGGAAAGCTTCTGACCAACAAGTCGCCCTAGAATGTCCGTCCCCCCTCCGGGTGCTGCAGGCACAATGAGTCGTATCGGCTTTGACGGGTACGCTGAGCTTTGAGCGAAAGCACTAAAGGACACTGCGGCAGCAGCCGTTGCGAGAAAGATCGCAGCAAGGTTTTTTCCCATGATTTTTCTCCGTGATTGAGGGAAAGTAAACAAGAAAGTGACTCCAGTGAGAGAATTCCGTCAATCCATGCCCAAGGGTAGGCCGGCAAGAAGCGGTCTGCGGTGTAGACGTCTACGACACGCCAGTCAGCCTGACCCCCTTCTGCGGCCATCTGGTTTTTCACCGGCTTGCTGCGTCGACGCCACTTCTTGGTCGCGAAGTGTGATTCCCTCAGCGCTTGAGCGTGTCGTAGTGGCCAGTATTTTTATTGACATTTGCCTTCACTTTATAAGCACCTTTAAAACGGGTAAATAATGGTTTTTACTTATGGCGGATTCAAGTACGAAGTGCAACGTTAACTAACCGCCAAAATGGCGCATGACCTCGGTTTGATCCAAAGCCATGACTCGCTTTGAATAATTCAAATGATCGTGCGAGCCTTG
>JBAXJN010000075.1:0-4403 GCA_037137855.1 Actinomycetes bacterium | reverse complement strand
CGCTACGGGGACGGATTTGGTTCCACCATTCGACAAATGCCTATCGACTTGAAACCAAACTCGAGCACTCAAAATGTGAACTCCACGTGGTAAGCGCGGAGTACTTTCCAAGGGAGACAGTTATGGCCAAGCAATGGGATTTCGACCTATTCATCAATGGCGAATGGGTTACCGACGATGAGCTTGCTCCCATTGAGGTGATCAACCCAGCCAATGAAGAAGTCATTGGCCACGTGCCAGAAGCAACAGTGAAAACTGCAAAGCGGGCGATCGAGGCTGCTCGCCATGCGTTCGATCACGGGCCTTGGCCTTGGATGAAGCCTGCTGAGCGGGCTGGTTATCTCGTTCGGATGGCTGAAATTTTGGAATCACGCGCTGACGAACTGCGCGAATTAATTGTTGCTGAAACAGGCACCACGAGTTTCATGACCGACATGATTCAGGGTTATGGGTCAATTGGAATGTTGCGTTCAAATGCCATGCAGATTCAACATGAGATGCAGTGGATGGAGCCGGTTGGATATGTTCAAGGTGGACCCATGGGCGTTACAGGACAAGCCTTATTCCGCGAGCCAATTGGCGTAGTCGCAGCGATCACACCGTTTAATTTCCCGTTCATGCTCAACATGGTCAAGGTAGCTCCAGCCCTTGCTGTTGGCTGCACGGTCGTTTTGAAGCCGCATTCGTGGACTCCACTTGATGCAATGCTGATTGCTCGGGCTGCGCAAGAAGCGGGTATTCCTGCCGGCGTGATCAACGTGATAACTGGCGCAGGCGAGGTTGGCGACGAATTAACTTCGAATCCAATGATTGACATGGTGACGTTCACTGGCTCAACAGCCACAGGCCGACGGATCATGGCGTCAAGTGCGCCGACGCTTAAGCGTGTTCAGTTAGAACTCGGCGGCAAGAGTGCTCAAGTAGTTCTTGGCGATGTTCCTGAGAGCTATGCGCGCGCTATTGGTTTCGGTGGAGTACTCACCCATTGCGGTCAGGGTTGTGCCATTGCAACACGATTGCTCTTGCCTGAGCACCTGATGGATGCCTACCGCAGCGGAGTTGCTGACGCAGTTGCAGCTGCGAAGATCGGGGATCCAAATGATCCATCGACAGTTCTCGGTCCGCTGATCCGCGAGTTACAGCGGTCAAGGGTTGAGGCATTGGTTCAATCTGGCATTGAACAAGGTGCGGAATTGGTGACGGGTGGAAAGCGTCCGGCGCATATGACTAAGGGATTCTTCTACGAGCCCACCATCTTGATTGGTGATAACTCAATGCGCATCGCGCAGGAAGAAATCTTTGGACCAGTAATGACGGTCATTCCTTACTCAGGTAACGACGATGACGCAGTTCGCATCGCAAACGATTCCATCTATGGCCTCGGCGGTGGCGTCATTGCAAACCACACTGGTCGTGCCTTCAACGTTGCTCGGCAAATTCGCACTGGCATGTTGGCTGTCCAAGGAGTTGCTTCAGATCCGCATGCTGCAGCTGGTGCAGGAGCAGGCCAAGGACCTGGTTGGGGTTCAACTCCTGCGGGCATTGGTCAGGAAGCTGCCTTTGGTGGCTTTAAGCAGAGTGGGCTTGGCCGCGAATGGGGCCATCACGGTTTAGAAGACTTCACTGAAATCAAAAACATCAGTTGGTCCTAGCCGTAAGGCGCAGTCCACACCTGATCAGGATGGCTTTTCTTAGGAGTGCTGATGCCTGCACAGTTCGACTCTGACGCTCTGTGTGTGATTCAACTTGGGTTACACACTCGGGATATCGAAAAGTCACTGCGTTTTTACCGTGACACCTTAGGTTTTGAGCCGCACGGCGAGATTTTTGCGCCCGGGGCGCATATCTATGGTTTACGTTTCGGTAATTGCGTCATCAAGCTTCTGCAGTGGGAAGCAGTGCCCGAGGCCAGCAACCCTCAAGAGATGGCGATCGGTATGCGCTATTTCACTCTCCAAGTGACCAATGCGGTGGAGCTGGCCAAAGAGTGTCAGGACGCTGGCTATGAAGTGGTGCATCCAGGAGGGGACTTCGTTCCTGATGGGCCAGGACCGCAATGCACCTTCTCAATGGTGCGAGATCCAGATGGCAACCTTATTGAATTCGCCCAAGGCTCACCATGGGCTGAGCCGATCTATGAATTTCCAAAATTCTCCTGAGTTAAATACCTCGTTCGCGCAAAAGCCCGACTTCCTTGCAGTGGTAACTGCAGTGAAGTCGGGCTTTCTTACGTGTAGTGCCGGTATTTTGAGTGAGAAATTGCTACTTCGTTTCCCATACCAATGGCAAGTGGTCGATGCCGCGAAGTGCTGAATGCACCCACTCAACTTTTGTGCCTGGCTTAAGTGAGTAGAACGGAATCCGCTTATGCCATTCCTGCAGCACGGTGCGAAGTTCCATTCGAGCCAAGTGTGAACCAAGGCAGCGGTGGTTGCCGGCACCGAAGGAGAGGTGTGCCTTATCTCCGCGGGTGAGATCCAGCTTCATTGAATCTGGAACCTCTTCGGCAACGTTGCCGTATGAAATAACAGCCAAAACATTCTGGCCAGCCTTGATTGGGCAACCTGATAGCTCAGTGTCGACCTTTGCAGTACGACCAAGGAACATCACGGGAGTTTCCCAGCGAAGTAGCTCTTCGATGACGTTGTCGATTTGTGTTGGATCATCGTGAATAAGTTGCTGGGCTTCCGGATGGGTGGCGAGGTAATTGAAGATTGCCTGCAAAGTAATCGTGACCGTGTCCAAGCCGGCAGCCATCAGGAGCAGCAGAATACGCAGAATTTCACCATCAGTAAGGAGTTGACCGTCATCGAGTTTCGCTGTGGTGAAGTAGGTCATCAGGTCATCGCGAGGCTCGGCCCGGCGTGCTGCGACCTCGGCACCGAAGCGGCCGTAGATTTCCATTGCTGTCTTGGCTTGCAGTTCCAAGCCTTCTGCGTATCCGCCTGCAACCAAGTCTGGGCGAATCAAGATGTTCTTCCAATTGATGAAAAGGTCAATCTCATCAAGTGGTAGGCCAAGCAACGTTAAGAAGGTAGAAACCGGTAGCGGCACTGAGAGAGCCTCGCTGAAATCAATCTCGCCCTTGTCGATGAACGTGTCAATGAATTCGTTGACATGTGTTGCGACTGTTGGCTGAAGGACTGCCATTTTCTTTGGGGAGAAGAGTGGGTCAAGGACTCGGCGGTACGTGGAATGCAGCGGTGGGTCAACGTTGAGGGGGATGACCGGCTCGGCGCTTCCCAATACAGGGCTGGCGTTGCTGAAGACATCGGTGTTTCGCAGAATTTCTTCCATGTCTTCGCGGCGCAGAAGCGCGATGGTGTCGCGGAAATGCTCGTGATCTACAGGGCCATTTTCGCGCAGCTTGCCAAAGTATTCGCGTGGATTATTGGCCATTTCGCCCATGTATGAGGCATACAGAGCGTCCTGCTCTGGGGTTGTAACACTGGATCCTGAGCGGGCTCCATATTCAGCCATCTGTTTCTCCTTGGTTTGGGGCGCCCTAGGAAATTTGGCGACCGGTGTTGCGGTAAGCCGAGGGTGCCCGACTTATGTGTAATGCACGAGATCATAAGGCGTTTTTGGCAAAAAGGGGAGACAAATAGTAAAAAATTCTCAGAATTGAGCACAGGCGGAAACCATCTCAGATAGGGCAATCAACCCATATGAGCGCAGTGCACAACGCCACAGTCTTAATTCATTTGACGGTGGGACAAATGGGTGTAATTCAAAATCTCGACTCAAAAAAGTTGTGAGGATACTACGATGCAATTGCATTGCTTTGTCGCAATTACTATGAATACGAACAACTATTTGTCATTCAAGATTCTACTTTTGCCGACTTTCTGCATCTCAGTGTGTTCTGATACATGTTTTAAGCCAGCTCGCATTTTGCGAACATGTGGCTCTGGATAGGGGGAGCGTATGAAGAATATTAATCGTTCACGTAAGCGCACCGCTGCAATAGTCACAGGCGCAAGTGCGTCTTTGCTCCTTGCAATGGCAGCAAATGGGGCAGGGGCTGCGCCCACGCCAAAACCTGTAGCGACCAAGGCTGTGAAGGTCGTGACGAACGCGTCTTGCCCAGCGACACCTGGGGTCACCCCAACAACGGTGAACTTGGCGTGGGTAGGACCCAAGACTGGTCCCGCCGGCACGAACTATGTCGGTTCTTCTGAAGCAGCTCAGTTACGTATTGACCAAGAGAATGCAAAAGGTGGCGTGAATGGACGTAAATTGACGCTGAAGGTTTACAACGACGAAACAAATGCCAGCACGCAGATCTCTGTGGTCCAAAAGGCAATGCTGTCCGACAATATCTTCGGACTTACTGCGCAGACAAGCACCACATCGATGTATCCAACGCTGAAAGAAAACAACATTCCCGTCACTGGTTTTTC
>JBAXJN010000074.1:0-4417 GCA_037137855.1 Actinomycetes bacterium | reverse complement strand
GTCGAACCTGAACATATTCAGCCCCTGATCGACGCATCTGCTCCATCGCTGAATCAACGGCTTCCACGAGATCCTCACCGGCGACCGTCACTTCCACGATGCCCATTCGATTGCTCGCATCAAAACGCGTTGCCAACTGGGATTCTTTGGAAATGACCGCCATCCGTTCCAAGTCAGCAAATGTTCGAGGCCACTGTGAAAATTCAAGGATTGATTGAACAAAGGGTAGATACGGTGCTGGGATTGAAATGCTCGCCGATGTGAGTGGCTTCAATGCGGTGTAAGCAACGGACAGCGAAGTGCGCTCGGTAAGCATCCCTTGAGTGATCCCCACTTGCATGAGCGGTTGCGAATAATGCAGATAAGCACCAACCATGGTTGCGCCCTCTGTTAATGCGATGTGTTGAGTAGCCGAATGGGTGAGCACTGGTTCGCGCAGGCGGCCAGCAATCCCAGCAGCTATCAAGCGTTCAAGCAAACGATCGCCAACTTGTTGCGCCAGGCCACGCTTGCGAAACGCGGGATCAGTAACAGTGACACCGGTTTCTACCACGCTCGGCGACAGGAATAAGGCTCCCCAATGGGCTGCAATTCGACCATCTTGCGTAACGGCGACTTCGCCGATGCGCTCACCCGACGAAATCATTGCAGCCACGCGATCCGGATAATAGAAATCACCATTTGGATACGACCATCCGTAACAACGGTAGATGGTGCGCGTAAGTTCAACTGCATCTGCTGGCACAAGCATTCTCAACGTTACTGGTTCGGCGGTTAACTCAACTTCGGCATCAGGATGCTCGATGCCATCAAGGTCAAGGATCTGGTGATAAGACGGCAAGGGAAAACGAACCTGCGTGACGTTTCCGTCGCCACTTGCACTCGCACTGATGCTCGTCATTACTCCGTGATCGAGTAGTGGAAGCACTGAGTCGGGCGGTCCTACGATTGGTAATCCGCGATCATGTAACGAAAGCATGAGCTCACTGCCCTCGTTTATCACCTTGATAACGAGTTCGGTGCTCTCTTCGCCACCACTTAACCTGGCGGTCGCATCGGTAGCAAGGAGAGTCATCACTAAACCCGCTCCTTCGCCGGCAACTCCAAGCGAAGCCACTGCCGTTCGCGCTGCAGCGCTTAGCACTGCAATACCTGCTGTGTTGGCTTCGGCAGTCAATGAAAACATGTGAACACCCTAGGCCCCACCTTCAGGAGATGTGGACGATCGGGCTAGGCGCTCGTAGGGCCCACATCACAACTGCCGCCGCGGCAGCGACATTAAGTGAGTCAACTCCCCCAGCCATGGGAATGCGAACCTTGAGATCACATTCAGACACTGTGAGATCAGAGAGGCCCTCGCCTTCAGCTCCAAAGACCATAGCTAGGCGGACAGGTGGATTACTGGCTAAGTCGTCAAGAGAGATGGAATCCTGTGCCAAGGCAAATGCGGCAACACTGAATCCAGCGGCTTTCAAGATTTCACGGTCTCGCTGCCAATCAATGCGCGTCCACGGCACTTGAAACACCGTGCCCATGCTGACCCGAATTGAGCGTCGATACAGGGGATCTGCGCATTGTTCGGTGATGAGCACTGCGTCTGCGCCGATACCAGCGACCGAGCGAAAGATAGCACCGACATTGGTGTGGTCGACAACGCCGTCAAGAATTACGATACGTCGCAGATCAGATTTTAAAAGGTCAGGAAGTGACGGTAAGGCTGGGCGTTGCATCGAGGCAAGCGCACCTCGATGCACATGGAAGCCGGCGATTTTTTCAAGTTCGGACTCTTCTGCGATGAAGACTGGAGTATTCGGGAATCGACTAGCAACTTCTTCGATGAGTTCACTCATTCGCGGCAACCAATGATCTGACATCAAGAGCGATCGTGGTTGATGTCCTGCCCGTAATGCGCGAAGAATAACTTTGGCACTCTCGGCAATGTATAAACCATGAGCTGCTTCAAAACTTGTGCGTAACGCAACGTCAGTGAGGTCAATGTAATCACCAAGTCGTGCATCACTTTTTGCATCAACATGCTCAATTGGCATTGATTCACCTCTCCTGTAAATAAGAGAAGGGGAAGGACAATGTCCTTCCCCTTCTCTTGCGTTACTGAGTTTCTTAGTTATGCGTTGTATCCGCGGAAGTCGAAATCTTCCAGAGGTACAGCAGCACCTGAATTGGCTGCAAAGCCGGTGTAATCAAGTTCATCATAATTGGCGAACGTTGCGTACATTGCATTCTTTGCTTCTTCAGTTGGCTCAACTCGAATGTTGCGGTACTGCGGCATGCCCGTACCTGCCGGAATGAGCTTGCCGAGGATGACGTTTTCCTTGAGCCCGAGCAATGGATCGCTCTTGCCGTGGATAGCAGCATCGGTGAGCACGCGAGTAGTTTCCTGGAAGGAAGCTGCCGACAACCATGATTCAGTTGCAAGAGATGCCTTGGTGATACCCATGAGTTCTGGACGGCCAGCTGCTGGAGTTCCACCTTCGGAAACCACGCGACGGTTCGTCGTTTCGAACTTATTGCGCTCAATGACATCACCAGTGAGGAAGCCTGAGTCACCGTCATCAATAATCGTGACGCGCTTGAGCATCTGACGAACGATGACTTCAATGTGCTTGTCATGGATCGATACACCCTGTGAGCGATAGACCTCTTGCACCTGATCAACCAAGTACAACTGGACTGCGCGCTGACCAAGAATACGAAGCACCTGCTTTGGATCAACTGCACCAACGGTGAGCTGATGACCAACCTGCACATGCTGTCCGTCTTCAACGAGCAAGCGGGTGCGCTTTGACACTGGCTGCGCGATTTCTTCGCTGCCATCATCTGGAACAACCACAAGCTTGCGAGTCTTGTCAGTGTCATCGACACGAACACGGCCAGTGACCTCACTGATTGGCGCGACACCCTTAGGGGTGCGAGCCTCAAAGAGTTCAACAATACGTGGAAGACCGTGCGTGATGTCCTCGCCTGCCACACCGCCGGTGTGGAAGGTACGCATGGTGAGCTGAGTTCCAGGCTCGCCAATTGACTGCGCTGCAACAATGCCGATGGCCTCGCCGACGTCAACCAACTTGCCGGTTGCCATTGACTTGCCGTAACACATTGCGCACGTACCGACCTTGCTCTCGCAGGTAAGTACTGAGCGGGTGCGCACTTCTGTTGCACCCAAGGCTACGAGTTCTTCAAGGCGAACAGTGGTGAGTTCTTCACCAGACAGTGCGATGACCTTGCCGTCAACCTCAACGTCGCGACCAAGCACACGTGTGCTGACTGCAGTGTCGATGTTGTCGAGCTGCACCACAACGCCGCCACGCAATTCACCAATTTGAATTGCTGTGCTGCGCTCGGTGAAGCAGTCGACTTCGCGAACGATGACGTCCTGTGACACGTCGACAAGGCGACGAGTCAAGTAGCCGGAGTCAGCGGTACGAAGTGCGGTATCGGCAAGACCCTTACGAGCACCGTGCGTTGAGATGAAGTATTCCAGAACCGACAAGCCTTCACGGAAGTTGGACTTGATCGGACGCGGAATAATCTCGCCCTTTGGGTTAGCTACCAGACCACGCATACCTGCGATCTGACGAACCTGCATGAAGTTACCTCGCGCGCCGGAGTCAACCATCATGTGGACTGGGTTGTTGCGAGGGAAGTTCGCCTGCATGGCCTGAGCAACTTCGTCAGTTGCGCGAGTCCAGATCTCAATGAGTTCTTGACGACGCTCTGAGTCAGTGATCAAACCACGCTCGTACTGCTGCTGCACCTTGTCGGCGAAGCCTTCAGCAACTGCAAGCAACGCTGCCTTGCCCGGAGGAGTAACGACATCGGAAATCGAAATTGTTACACCCGAACGAGTAGCCCAGTAGAAGCCAAGTGCCTTGAGCTTGTCGAGAGTCTCTGCAACGTCAACCTTTGCATAACGCTCAGCAAGGTTGTTCACTACAGCGCCCAACATGCGCTTATCGATTTGAGCATTGACGAATGGGAAATCCGCAGGCAATGCCTCATTGAAGATTGCGCGACCAAGTGTGGTCTTCAGGATGAATGGTTCACCTGGAGTCCAACCCTCCGGAGCTTCGAAATCTTCTGGTGGAAGACCCTCACTCAAGCGGATCAAGATATCGGACTGACGTGAAAGTACCTTCGCATCAAAGGCCATGTACGCCTCGGCGATTGAGGAGAAGGCACGGCCTTCACCTTCGGCGCCTGGCTCGTTCATTGTCAAGGAATAGATACCAAGAACCATGTCCTGCGTTGGCGTGGTGATTGCACGACCGTTTGCTGGCGACAAAATGTTGTTGCTCGACAGCATGAGGATGCGTGCTTCAGCCTGTGCTTCAGCGCTCAATGGAAGGTGGACTGCCATCTGGTCACCGTCGAAGTCTGCGTTGAACGCAGTACATAC
>JBAXJN010000073.1:0-4501 GCA_037137855.1 Actinomycetes bacterium | reverse complement strand
GTGGATAACTATACCGGTTTCGCGGTAGTTGTCATCTATTTTTATCAATCGGCAGACCGCGCAGGGCGAAGCCCGTAGCGGTAAGCCGCAGTCAATTGTTCAGAATGGTGGCTCCTCTTCAATTTCAGTTTGTGAATCTTTAGGATTAGCTTTTCTGGTTTGCTCGCGTGTTTTGATCTGTGCCTTAGCCTGCTTAGTACTGTGTAGAAAGCGGTATGACTGGTTGCCTGTTTCAACGATATGGCAGTGGTGCGTCAGGCGATCAAGCAGTGCCGTTGTCATCTTTGCGTCGCCAAACACACTCGACCATTCGGCAAACGTCAGGTTGGTCGTGATCAGCACACTGGTGTGCTCATAGAGCTTTGACAGCAGATGGAACAACAACGCGCCACCGGCTTGGCTAAAGGGCAAGTAGCCCAACTCATCGAGCACAATCAAGTCAAGGCGCGCGAGACTTTGTGCAATACGCCCCGGCTTATTCATTAACTTCTCATGTTCAAGAGCGTTCACCAGATCCACGGTTGAATAAAACCGCACCTTTTTACCGTGCTGTGTCACCCCAGAGACGCTCAGCGCCGTGGCCAAATGTGTTTTGCCTGTGCCCGGCCCCCCGATCAGTACGACGTTATGGGCCTGCTCTGTAAAAGACAGATCAGAGAGCTTGTTAATTAAAGTTCGATCGACAGGCGAGGCCGCAAAGTCAAAGCCCGCTAAGTCACGGTGCAGCGGGAAGCGTGCTGACTTCATTTGATGCGAGATCGAACGCATCTCACGGTTGGTATCTTCGGCATCTAATAGGTACTCAATTAGCCATTTTGAGCTATCGGTACGGGCGGTCTCGCCGTTCTCAGTGAGTTCCTCCCAAGCTAAGGCCATGCCGTGCAGGCGTAGGGATTTCAGGTTTGCTTTAATGTCAGGGCGCATGATGAGTTTCCGGTTCTTGTGTGTGGATGTCACGTAGTTCGTCGTAACGTGCGGTGTCAGCGCGAGGTGCCTCGATCAACTCGAGATCGGTTTCTGCGAGCTCTGGGAGCGGTGGGCTGTTTAGGCGTGCCAGCACGTTCTCGATGTGCTCAAGACTGACTTGACCGCTAGGGGTGACGTCTTCGAGTGCGATTGAAACTGCTACAAGCACCGCATCAAGCCCTGCCCGAGGCACTGTGGCCAGTACGCTTGCCATGGTGCGATCTCCGCCCGGGTGGCGTAGAAGCGCTCGACGCAGTTGCAGCAACTCTTTTGGCATATCCAAAAACGGTGCGCCGTTTCTAAGTGCACCGGGCTTGCGCTGAACGAGCTCAATATAGTGCTGCCAGTCAAAGGTGGTTTGCCCCTTACTAGCGAGGCGGTCGTGGCAAGCAACAATCGCATCGCCCGCAACCACGATGAGTTGCGTGGGATACAGGCGAGTGCTCACGCGTTTACCCGCCCACTCGCACGGCACCGAGTAACGGTTGCGCGCAACCGTTACCAGGCATGTACTGCTCACGCGAGAGGCTTTCTCGACATAGCCGTCAAAGGCCTCGGGCATCGGCATCAGGTGCTCGCGCTCAGTCTCAAGCATCTCGGTCAGGGTGAACTCGGGGTGTTCAGTGTGCCGTGTCTCGGCCCACACCGCACGACAGCGCTGAGCCAACCACGTATTGAGCTCAACAAACGAACCAAACACACGCTCGCGCGCTTCGATCCAGATCCGTCTGCGGCTATCTTGCACGTTCTTCTCAACGATGCCTTTCTCCCAACCCGAGGCAACGTTACAGAAGTCTGCATCAAACAGATAATGGCTGCATAACGCTTTAAACCGTTGATTGACTATGCGCGTCTTGCCCCTCTGCACCTTATCAACCGCAGTCTTCATGTTGTCGTAGATGCCTCGGCGCGCCACACCGCCTAGCTCGGTAAACGAGCGCGTATGGGCATCGAACAACATCTCGTGCGTTTGCGTTGGATAGGCTACCAACCAGAATGCACGGCTGAAACACAGCTTCATGTGCGAGACCTGCACCTTGTAAAACACCCCGCCCACCAGCATGCCTTCTTCGCTCCAGTCGAACTGAAACGCCTCACCACACTCGAACATCAGTGGCACAAAGGCTTTGCTACCCACCCCGACTTGAGCGCGCCACGTGCGGATAAAGTCTGTCACCCGGCTGTAACCACCCCGATACCCCTGGGCCGTGATCTGCACAAACAATGCGCGGGCCGTGCGGCGCGAGTCTTTATGGCGCAGCCCATCGGCCTTGAGCGCCATGATCAGGATCGCCTCGTACTCGGTGATTTTGCGTGGATCCGAGCGCCGCTCGTACTTCGGGATCACCTCGCCTGGGGCGCGAAGCCACCCCCTGATCGTGTTGCGTGCTAACCCCGTGCGTTTTGCGATCTCGCTGATCGACAAATTGTCGCGCATCTTCATGCGCCGAACCTTACCTAACATGTCCATGGTGATCATCTCAGTTCCCTGCTTAATAAGTAAGCAGGTAGATTGAACACCCTGGTCAATTTTCAGTCGGCACAACCCTCAAAAACTGGTCAATTTTCGATCGGCGTCAACAAGCCTGTTCATCTCGGACAAAGAATGTTATGTAGGCAGCATATATGTCAAACGAAGTTACTGGGGAACAGGCGCAGCTGACAAATTGACACGGTCGCTATTTAACTACGCAGAAAGAAAAGGATGCCAAACCGTATCGGGTACAGCCGCATCCAATAATCGGGCGAGCCGTGCTTTGATGGAGCGTTTTGGACTAGTAGCGCGGCATCAAGTTAAGCGTGTGTTACTCAGCCTTTGAGAGCTTGTCTTTAAGTAAAAGATGCTGCTGGGTCTCGACCATCGTCAGTAACCTCGGAGAAACATAAATGACCTTTGATTTACAACATGTCCTTAAAAACGCTGCAACCACTGACGAGTTGCTCGGCTCTAACTATGAGCTTGCAAAAGTGTGAATTTGCGGCCACATAGAGCCATTTGAGTTGCGGCCAGAACGAGCCAGGGCAGTTGCGGCCAGAACAGGCCAGTGGGTTCGCGGCCAGATGAGGCCAGTTTGGTAAGAGTTTTCCGGTCTTGAACTTCTTGATCGCGTTACTTTCCAGTTTTTCACTGGGAGAGCGCAATGTCATATAGGAGGTTTGAGATGTACCAGATACGGCAAGCAATCCAACGCCTGCGCACACAAGAGTCAGCCCGACAGGTTGCCTCGGCACTTAAGTTAGGCAGAACGACTGTCAACAACATACGCACGACAGCACTGGCGCAGGGCTGGTTAAACCCGAGCGCGGTCGTGCCAGACGATTCAGTTTTGGCTAAGTTTTTTAAACCGCCGCGCACGGGCGCACAGAATGTCTCGAGCGTAGAGGCTTATCGCGATGAGATCCTGAAGTGGCACGGCCAGAACATCAATGCCACGACAATTCGTCGAGCGTTGTATGAACGCCATGGTTTTACCGGTAGCGTGCACTCGATTTATCGGTTTTTACACCGAGAGGCGCCTGAGCTGCCTGAGCTCACAATCAAGCTCGACTTTGAAGTCGGTGAGATGGCGCAGGTCGATTTCGGTGCAGGCCCATTGATTACAGATCGCAAGAGCAAGCAAACCTTCAAGACCTGGATCTTTGTCATGACGCTGGCCTGGAGTCGGCATCAATATGCAGAGATTGTGACTAACCAAAGCATCGAGACCTGGCTGGCCTGTCATCGGCACGGTTTTGAATGGTTCAACGGTGTGCCTAAAAAGGTGCGCATTGATAACCTGAAGGCCGCTATCGTTAAAGCCTGTTATTACGAGCCTACAGTGCAACGCTCTTATGCCGAGTTTGCCCAAGGGTACTCGTTTCTGATTGACCCCTGTCCCGTGGAGGACCCCCAAAAAAAAGGCCGCGTCGAATCAGGAGTCAAGTACGTCAAGAACAACTTCGTACCTTTGCGAGACTTTTACAGTTTAGAGCATGCAAATGAACAGCTAAAAGTCTGGATCAGAGGTGAGGCGGGCAACCGAATTCACGGCAGCACGCGTGAGCGTCCGCTGACATTATTTGCAGAGACTGAACAGGCTTTGTTAAAACCGCTGCCAGAGATGCCCCCCGAATGCGCACGCTGGGCTAAGGGCAAGCTGCACCCGAACTGCCACGTTCAATTTGAGTACTGCCATTACTCGGCACCATTTAAATGGGTCAATCAAGTACTCTGGCTCGAGATCACCGCAACGGTGTTGAGGATTTATCACGACCATGAACTGATTGCCGCGCATCCCAGACTACACAAGCCGGGCGATAAGTCCACACTTGAGGATCACTTGCCGCCAAACGCTCAAGCCTACTTGATGCGTAATCCTCAGTGGTGTTTGGCGCAAGCCCAAGAGATTGGCCCAGCGTGTTTACAACTAGTAGAAGAACTGTTTGCCCACAAAGTCCTCGATCTGCTGCGCGCAGTTCAGGGCTTGCTCAGATTGCGTAAGCCGTATGGTCGATCTCGACTCGAGGCGGCTTGTGCACGCGCCATGCGTTATGG
>JBAXJN010000072.1:0-4739 GCA_037137855.1 Actinomycetes bacterium | reverse complement strand
TCAACTGCGCCGGCTCCGCTCATCTCATTCAACATCGAGTAGCGACCTGGACCGATCGACTTCGACTTCGAATTTGCGTTCGCTGCATTCATGAAAGCCTCTGGCGACGCAACAACGCCGGCGTCTTTTAGCGTGCTTGCAATACCCGAGATTGAATCACCACGCACAACAACCACTACCGCTTTACCCTGACCTGGGCCAGAGAAATCCGGCGCGCTTTTCGTTAAAAAAAACACAGCGATCAACGCCGCGATGGCGAGTGCACTCGCGATGAAAACTCTTTGCTTACTCTTAGTCGTCATTCGCTTTTACTGCTCGCAGAATCAAGCACGGATTGCAACAGAACCACCGCAGATGCGCTATCAATGGCTGAGCGTGAATTCTTAATATTTCGCCCGGCCGCATGGAGCCCGCGCTGTGCTTGCACAGTCGTCAGTCGCTCATCAATGAATCGAATTGGAACAACAACGTGGTCAAGGAGAGTGTTCGCCCAATCGCGGGCCATATCGGCGGAGGCTCCCTCAGTGCCATCCATTTTCAATGGCAAGCCAACAATGATCTCAACGACGTCATATTCATCTACGAGGGCAGCGATCGTGTTGAAACTTTCAACACCTGCGGCGACAGCATCTAACGGCACAGCCAAGATTCCATGCAGGTCACTACGAGCCACTCCAATACGGACCGTGCCTACGTCACAAGCCAGGCGGACGCCTTTGAGAGTGTTCAGTTCGCAGCCTTAGCGGCGATGAGGGCTTTAACTGCAGCAATAGCCTCGTCAACACCGTTGATATTGGACCCGCCACCTTGAGCCATATCGGGTTTCCCACCACCACGTCCATCTAGGCAAGCCAAGGCTGCTTGGAGCATCAGGTTTGCGCCAACCCCAAGTTCAATTGCCTTCTCGTTAGCAGTGGCGATCGCCGATACCTTGCCATCTGTAATAAGCGTGCCAAACATGACGACGGGGATCTCTGGTCTATTACGACCCTTGGCCTTCATCACCAAGTCCCGCATTTGCGCTGCATCTATAGTCGTCGGAGCCTGAAAAATCCAGCATCGGATAGCGCCGATGTCTTCGCCGATACCGATGATGTCATCAAGGCTTGCGGTGAGTTGGGCCGCTTTGACCCGATCGAGATCTCGCTCAGCATTCTTCAATGAATTAATGGTGCGTTCAATGCGCTCGGGCAGTTGATCGGCCGGCACCTTGAGCATGTCGGTGAGTCGACTCACCAAGATATGTTCCTTGGCTAGGAACTGATAGGCGTCAGCACCGACGAGAGCCTCTATTCGACGCACGCCCGCCCCGATGGAACCTTCACCCAAGAAAGTCACCACGCCGAGTTGACCAGAGCGCTGCGCGTGAGTACCACCACACAACTCGTGAGCCCAGTCGCCAACGGAGATAACCCGGACCGAGTCACCATACTTTTCGCCAAACAACGCCATCGCACCCATCTTGCGCGCTTGCTCTTGCGTCATGTTCTGCGCAGTGACTGCGAGATCTTCGAGCAACATCTCGTTCACTTTGCCTTCCACCGTCTGCATGACGGAGGGCGAAATTGCCTTAGGGCTTGGGAAGTCAAAGCGCAGACGCCCGGGAGCATTCTCCGAGCCCATTTGTGTGGCGGTGTCACCTAACTCTTCCCGGAAAGCGCGGTGAATCATATGAGTGGCGGTATGCGCTCGAGAAATTGCCCGTCGACGGTAAATATCGACGTGTGCCTCAACGCTTAAGCCCTGTGTGAATTCACCACTCTTAACTTCAGCCCTGTGAACAAATAATCCAGGCACTGGCATCTGCACGTCGTAGATATCTGCGACGCAGCCGGTGTTAGTAATGATGCGTCCGCGATCGCCAAGTTGACCACCCGATTCCGCATAAAACGGTGAACGGTTCAAAATAATTTCAACGTGATCACCCTGGGTTGCAACTGCAACTGTGGCACCCTCGCTCACCAAACCGATAATGGTTGCCTCAGAGTCAACTTCGCTGTAACCGGTAAATGCAGTACGGCCACCAAGCTCAAGAATCTCCCGGTAGGCAGTAGATGTTGATAATCCACTCTTTCGTTCACGGGCGTCAGCCTTTGCGCGCTCGCGCTGCTGGCCCATCAGCGAACGAAAGCCATCTTCGTCAACTTCTAATCCTTGCTCTGCTGCCATTTCCAGCGTGAGATCAAAGGGGAACCCGAAAGTGTCGTGGAGCGTAAAAGCCTGCTCCCCAGACACTGTTGTTCCACCACTACTTCGTATTTTTGACGCGGCCGTATCAAAAATTGTGATTCCAGCCTTGAGCGTTTGAATGAATACACCCTCTTCAGCCACTGCAATTTGGCGAATGCGGTTGGCTTCATCATTGAGTTCTGGATATTGCGGAGCCATGGTCAGCACCGTTGCATCAATTAATTCGCCCATGGTTGGATCTGGAGCACCAAGAATGCGCATGTTCCGGATCACTCGCCGCATGAGCCGACGAAGTACATAACCTCGGCCTTCATTGCCTGGCAGTACGCCATCACCGATAAGGAATGCGCACGTGCGGGCGTGATCAGCAATTACTCGAAGTGCGACATCGGACTTTTGATTTTTTCCGTATTTGGCGCCTGTTAATTCTGCAGCCCGATCCAAAATACCCTTAGTGGTGTCGATTTCGTAGATGTTGTCGACACCTTGCAGTAATGCAGCCATGCGCTCAAGACCCATACCGGTATCAATGTTCTTCGCAGGCAGATCGCCGATAATTGGGTAACCCTCTTTGCCTGGACCATCACCGCGAATATTTTGCATGAAGACCAGGTTCCACACTTCGAGGTAACGATCCTCATCAGCTTCGGGTCCCCCGTCGCGGCCATGATCTGGGCCGCGGTCGTAATAGATCTCAGAGCATGGACCACAGGGTCCAGGGACACCCATCGACCAGAAGTTATCTGCTTGGCCACGACGCTGGATGCGGTCGAGCGGTAAGCCAACCTTCTTGTGCCAGATATCAATAGCTTCATCGTCGTCAAGATAAACGGTTGCCCAAAGCTTTTCTTCTGGAAATCCATATCCACCGTCGCTCACCGACTTGGTCAGAAGCTCCCACGCAAAGGGGATCGCTTCTTCCTTGAAGTAATCACCGAAGGAAAAGTTGCCGGCCATTTGGAAAAACGATGCGTGACGAGTTGTGCGCCCTACTTCTTCAATATCTAACGTGCGCACGACTTTTTGCACACTGGTGGCACGCGGGTAAGGGGCAGGGGCTTCACCCAAGAAATAGGGTTTAAACGGCACCATGCCAGCGTTGACGAATAGCAAGGTGGGGTCGTCAAGTAACAGCGAAGCTGATGGAATGACCTGATGACCACGATCCGCGTAAAAACGGAGGAAACGACTGCGAATCTCAGCGGAGTCCAAAGTCATGCTCCTTCATCATCAAATTTACGTTGCTGGTTCAACCGGCTTTCAACCATCGCTCTGGCTGATTCCACAGTTGAAGCGGCATTCATGGCTACCTGCTGGACCGTTAAGACAACGCCACGCTCACGCGATTCTTCGGCGAATTGCTGGCCGCGCTTATAGGCGTAGATGCCACCGGCTGCGCCAACAGCCACCCAGAACATCCTGCGCATGACCAATCTCCCTTACGTTGTATCCCTCAACCTTAATGGTCGCCATTGCGAAGCTGCTCAAGCCTTTCAGCGACACGGCCCCAAGCGGCCTCCGCTCCGTGCTGAGTTGGTCGGTAGTACTTGACTCCCGCAAGCTGTTCGGGCAAATAACTCTGCGCAGCGACTGCATCGGGCAGGTCGTGCGGGTAGATGTATCCCTGGCCGTGACCGTGGGTTTCAGCCCCTGGGTAATGCGCATCTCGTAGCCAGATCGGCACGGTGCCAACTCGACCTCGCTGCACATCACGACGGGCCTCCATGATCGCCGAAACGATTGCATTTGATTTAGGCGCCAGAGCCGCATGCACTGTTGCGTGAGCCAAAATAATTTGAGCCTCAGGCATCCCAACGATGGCTACAGACGTTGCTGCCGCCACTGCCGTTTGCAGTACCTGGGAATCAGCCATTCCGATGTCTTCACTGGCCAAAATCATCAAGCGCCTCGCAACAAATCTTGGGTCTTCGCCGGCTTCAAGCATCCGTGCTAAATAGTGCAGCGCTGCATCTGGGTCACTCCCTCGCACACTCTTGATGAAGGCGCTAATGACGTCGTAATGCTGGTCACCGTCTTTGTCGTAGCGCAAGGCAACATGCTGAACGGCTTGTTCCACATGGCAGAGCAGGATCTTCTTGGATTCGTCGGCCTGCGCGGCAATTACGGCTGCCTCTAAGGCAGTCAAACTGCGTCTAGCATCGCCAAGGCTTAAATGAATGAGATCAGCTAAGGCGTCTTCGGCTATTTCATACTCAGCGTTGAAACCGCGTTTGTCTTGCAGGGCGCGATGCAGCAATGTTGCAATTGCCTGATCAGTTAACGGTTGCAGAGTGACCACAAGACTTCGTGAAAGTAATGGAGAGATCACTGAGAAACTTGGATTCTCTGTGGTTGCAGCTATTAGTGTTACCCATCCGTTTTCAACCGCCGGTAACAGGGCATCTTGTTGACTCTTGCTGAAGCGATGGACTTCATCAACGAACAGAACCGTTCCTTGTCCATTGATAGATGATCTGTTTCGTGCTGCTTCAATGACTTCGCGAAGTTCTTTCACACCCGACGTCACTGCGGAAAGTTGTGCAAACGCA
>JBAXJN010000071.1:0-4972 GCA_037137855.1 Actinomycetes bacterium | reverse complement strand
AGGGACCCAAAGACCATGTATAGGCACCGGCTGATCCTACACAAAACATTCCGGCAATGCCGACAGCCGCAGCAATCGCACTCTTTTTAAATCGTAAGGTTTTCATAAGTATCTCCATTGAAGTGTTTCAAAAACTACAAGTTACGGTATAGGCTGCTACAATTCCAACACTGTTTTGATGAGCCAGAAGTGATGCTTACTCATGATTTGATCTCCTTTCGAGTGCGTGGTAATAAAACTTTTGGTTGGCCATTAAAGTGTCTCATCCCAAGCTGTATATGTCTGTGAACTGCTTCACGTTGCGAGTGAAATTCCCGCATATGCCGAATACAAAAGTGTGACAAAAGTCCGCAAACGCAATCGGGCATGTGTGCGGCTAGGGCTGCTATTAACCCGAGTATTGGCCTGAAAGCTGAGTTACACGCACAGTGGTATACATCGCGGGTGCGCGGGCACGTCATTGGCTACATTAGCAAAGCTAACCTGTCCGGCGACATGGCGCTACGACTTGAGAAGGCGTTCGGCGTCAAGATGGATACGCTGATGCGCATGCAGTCCGCCTACGACATCGCGCAGACGCGCAAACGTGAAAAGCTCATTCGGGTGCGTCGCGTTCAGACACGTGCGGACGTCCGGCTGGAACTGGGTTAGCAGGCTGCGTAAATTGTTGGAGTTTATGGCCGCGAAGTACTTTCGTAACCGGTAACGAAATAGTCGCTACCCGTGAAAAGCCGGCACAGTGGTGAACAGAATGAGTAATTTTATTCACTCAGGCCACCGGGAGCAGTCGGAAACCTGCCGGACGTCCTATGCCTGCAACTCGGCCTTTGCGGCAATTAGAGGCCTGAATCACCAACGACTGCAATATGCACGGAAGCGGCCCGTGGAACGTCCCTGCTCTGAAATTTCGATTTTGTTGGAAGGCAATCGAGCCCTCCTTCCTTTTTCTAATTGCCCGCCAACAGCACCAGTAGCGAACGAGGTAATAACTGGCGAAAACCTTTGTCAAAGGTTACCAACGGCTCACTGAAACTGAGGGATAACGCGGCCAAGTGCGCATCGGGAATGTGATTCGCCGCTAGACGTTTATCCAAAATAAGGCGGCGGAAAACCACCCACTCCGACGTATTGCCGAGTAATCGCACATGCGCATCTTCCAAAAGCCAATCCACAAAATCAACGGCTTGAGCGCTCGATGACGGCACGGAAAATATTTTGGCGTTGGTCACCAAGCGTAAAAAACCGCTGATAACCTGCATGGGTAACACCAACACTTGGCCGTCTTTAGAATCCTTGAGAATCCGCGCAAGCCAATCGGCTGCCACTTTGTGCTGTGGGTGGTCAACGCGATGCGCTGCCACCAGAACGTTAATGTCAGGCAGCATCGTCAGCCGCGTCGAACATTTCGCGCGTGCTTAGTCCACTCAGGCCAGTCGCAAGTCCCGTTTTGCCATTGAACACAGGCATCGCTCTGCGATTTTTAGTCGGCGCACTGGCCGTCGCACGTAACCGCATGCGCAAACCCTCTTCAATCAAGCGCGTCAAAGTCAGATGCTGCCGCGCCGCCAGTGACTTGGCTTCGGCAAGCAATTCGTCGTGAATATTGAGCGTCGTTTTCATGAGATTATTATACAGATTTCTGTATATAAATCAATTGCGAGCCTTGTCCAACGTGGTATGAGCCTGAGCGGCTGTCGTATTTCCGACGAGAAATGAGCCTGAAGGGGTAGCTTAGGAGGGGGTGAGTTTGGGTTGATCATTCAAGGATGATCATCAACATGAACGAATCCAAGCTACGCACGATTGAGCAAATTGAGCGTTTTCTCGCTGGCAATAGTGAAGTCGAGTTTTCGGGGTATGAGAATGACCGCGAGCGGTATGCGCACCTGAGCCGAGTGCTCAAGCGTTTCGATTACCCCAAGCGAAATAAACGTGAACGAGGGGTGTTGCTGGCCTACCTGCGGCGCACCAGCGGCTACAGCCGCGCCCAGCTTACCCGGCTGGTGGCCCGTTGGCGGATCAACCGCAAGGCCGCCGCGCCGCTTGTGAAGCGCTACAGCGCCCCGCTTGCCCCCTTTAAGCGCAAGTATCTGGCTGCGGATATCAAACTACTCGTCGAGATGGATAAAGCCAACGACAACGTCTGCGGACCGGCCACCGCACACCTGCTCAAACGGGCCTATCAAACCTACGGTGACGAGCGCTACCAGCGTCTGGCCGGCCTGTCGGTGTCGCACCTGTATAACCTGCGCAAGAGCGTCGGCTATCAGACACAACGCACGCATTTCACCAAGACCCATTCGCCGTGCAATCCGATTGGGGTGCGCCGCGCGCCACGCCCCAACGGACGCGCGGGATTTATCCGCATCGACAGCGTTCATCAAGGCGATCAGGATGGCGTCAAAGGGGTCTACCACATCACCTGTGTTGACGAGGTCAGCCAGTGGCAGGTGCAGTCTTGTGTGCAAGGCATCAGCGAGGCGTTTTTGCTGCCAGTGCTGGCTTTGGTCATGGCGCAATTTCCGTTTGAGATAACCGGCTTTCATTCCGACAACGGCTCCGAATACATCAACACCAAAGTGGCCAAATTGCTGGGCAAGCTGCACATTGAGCAAACCAAATCACGGGCGCGCCATAGCAATGACAACGCCTTGGCGGAGAGCAAAAACGGCAGCGTGGTACGTAAGCACATGGGCTATAGCCACATCCCACAAATGTATGCCGAGCCCATCAACCATTTCTACCAGCAGTGCTTTAATCCGTGGCTGAATTTACACCGCCCCAGTATGTTTTCCACGGAGATCGTCAGCCCCAAGGGCAAGATCGTCAAGCGCTATAACAACAAGGATGTTAAGACGCCGTTGGAGTGCCTGGTGCTGTTGGATAAGCAAGCTCTGGTGAGCTTCAAAACCAGCGCCACGTTGACTGCGCTACTGATTCAATCCTTACAAGTAACGGACCTCGCGGCGGCACAGCAGATGCAGCATGCCAAGCGCGTATTGTTCAAAGGATTTGCAAACCCAAAAACCGGCAGACGCGGGAGCGAACAGCGCCCCCCGACAAGTATTTCTCCACGCACCGCCGCAGGGCGCTTAGAATCCGCTTTTAACAACCGCTCAATCTGAACGCAAAACCCCTTAAATTATCTTTCGTTCAGGCTCATACCTGGATTGGAAAATACTGCGCGCGCAGCAGAACTGAAAACCCACTCTATCTCGGGAATGTTATGTCATCAGAAAGGCGCCTGGCAGGCGGGGCACTTGGCACGTTTGAATCCGCGATCATGGGCATTGCCGGCACTGCGCCAGCGTTTAGTGTAGCGGTGACCACGGCGGCCATTGTGGCCTCTGTCGGGGTGTTGTCGGCAGGCAGCATTCTCTACTGCGGCTTGATCATGTTCGGCATCATGCTGGCCTTTATTCACCTCAGTAAAATCACGCCACACGCGGGTGCGGCCTATGCCTGGGTGGGCCACGTTTTTGGCAGGAAATGGGGCTTTTTTGCGGGATGGGGATTGCTGGTCGCATCGATATTTTTCATGGTGTCGGCAACCATACCTGCGGCCACGTCAACGCTGGTTTTGATTGCGCCGGACTTGGTTGAAAGCACCGTCTGGGTTACGTTTACCGCCGCGATCTGGCTGACTTTGGTGACCATCGTTGTCACTAAAGGCATTAAACATGCGAGCTACGCACAGGTGATTCTGACGGCGATCGAAACCGTGGTGGTTTTTGCATTGATCATTGGCGCTTTTATGCAATACGGCGGCAAGCCAGCGCACACACCCTCGTTAATCTGGTTTTCCCCCTTTTCGTTCACGCCCCAATTGTTTGCAACAGGCGCATTGACAGCCATCTTCTTTTACTGGGGCTGGGATGTCACCATGAATCTGGGAGAAGAAACCAAACACGGTACACCGTCGCCAGCCAGCAAAGGCGCTTTTTGGGCGATGATCAATCTAATTTTATTCTTCATCATTATGATGATCGTGGTGCTGATTGTGTTGACCGACGATGAGATCGCCAAGGCCAATACCAATGTGCTTTTCGCCATAGCCAGCAAGCTGTTTGCGCCGCCGTGGAATTACCTGGCAGTGCTCTCGACTATTCTTAGCACTGTTGGCACGATTGAAACGCAGATACTGCAATTCAGCCGCAGCATGTTTGCCATGGCGCGTGACGACATGCTGCACCCGCGCTACGCCAGAATTCACCCGGAGTGGCAAACCCCCTGGGTGGCGACACTGGTAATCTGGTTTTTAGGCGTGCTGCTGTTGTTTAGTTCGTCGTATATGCCATCCGTGAAGCAAATTCTCGAAAGTTCGATACTCGCCATCGGCTTTCAAATCTGCTTTTATATGAGCCTGGCCGGATTCGCCTGTGCCTGGCACTACCGCAACAAATTGAAGAGCGGGGCGTACAGCGCAGTTTCTTACGTGCTTTGGCCCTTGCTTGCAGCGCTATTCATGGTGTTCATTGCGCTGTATAGCATTCCCACGTTTAACTTAGTCACAAACATTATGGGAATTGGCGGCATTTTGATTGGCTTTGTGCCTTTGTTCCTGGGTGGTTTGCGGCGCGGGAGTAAGGTGCGCGCATGAGCGGATTGCATAGTTGCAGGTGGTGTTCAGCGCAACCAGAAGAGTAATGCGGCCAGTGTCGTGCTGAGGGCAAACAACGCAGTGATCAGCGCCAGTGTGCCGCGTAGCTGCCGGTGTTCCCGTTGCAGCAACGCAACCTGCCGTTGCAGCGGCGCTACGCGATCTTCGTTCAGGGCGCGATGAATCAGGCGCGGCAATTGCGGCAGCGTGGCGGCCCAGTATGGTGCTTCTTCTTTTACCTGACGCATCAGTGCGCGCCATCCGATTTGCTCTGACATCCAGCGCTCCAGAAACGGTTTTGCTGTCGCCCACAAATCCAGTTCAGGGTCGAGATCGCGGCCCAAACCTTCGATATTCAGCAGGGTTTTTTGC
>JBAXJN010000070.1:0-5195 GCA_037137855.1 Actinomycetes bacterium | reverse complement strand
TGCGAAAAGACGATCAATGCCTTCTTCGGTTCCCATATCTGCCTGAACGACATGCACCGTATTTCCAAGAGCAGAAACCTTTGCGGCCAAACTTTCAGCAGCGTGTCGATCATGTGCAAAATTGATGAATAGCTCGCATCGCTCGGCAGCGAACCGCTCAACAATAGCTGCTCCCCAGCCTTTTGATCCCCCAGTTACCAAGACTCTTCTCAAGATTGCTTCCATCCCATCTTTGACTCGGAATTCACGCGGGTGAGTGTCATTCTCGTTCGGACACACGAGGCGGCATCTTTACATTTCAACTCCACATGACGTTACCCACTTGCTGATAGCTGCACAAGGTCCGGGATCGCCATAACTCGCCAACTCTTCGCCTTGGTTGAAAATGGGCGATTAAGCGAGGCTTGGGTGCCGTTCAGAATCGCATTCAACGTATCCCCATGCGGTTACCCCATCTTCGTTAGAGTGAACGAACGTTCACCAAACTCAATCCAGCTATAAGGAGGCGGTTGTGGCTACTGCCATAAAAAGTCCAACCAAGGCTCCGATGCCGCCTTCTGTCATTGTTGCTGTGCTCTGCATCGGCGGAGCAACAGTTTCAGTGATGCAATCGATCCTGATTCCTCTGCTTACAGATTTGCCTGGAATTCTCGGGGTCAGCGTGAGCGACACATCATGGGTGGTAACCGCGACGCTGCTGTCTGGTGCTATCGCAACCCCATCGTTGACACGCCTTGCAGATATGTACGGCAAAAAGCGAATGATGCTGACGAGTTTATCAATGGTTCTTTTTGGATCCTTGATTGCGGTTTTTAGTACCAACCTTTGGACTCTCGTCATCGGCAGAGTCTTTCAAGGCACAGCTAGCGCAGTGATCGCAATCGGTATCAGCATGATGCGAGACTCCCTCCCTGCGGAACGTCTGAATGCATCTGTTGCATTGCTGAGTGCCACTATGGGAATCGGAAGTGCATTCGGTTTACCAATGGCCGGTGTCATGTATGGCGCATTCGGTTGGCAATCAGTGTTCTGGCTCTCTGCAGGAATGTCAGCGGGTCTCATCGTCGCTGTCATTGTTGTTATTCAAGAATCAGAAGTACGCACTGGTGGAACCTTCGATATCTTCGGCGCATTCTTGCTCTCATGTGCACTTTTCTGTCTGCTGTTGGCGATCACGAAAGGCACCACTTGGGGCTGGTCAAGCTCGCCTACCTTGACGGCCTTTGGCATCTCTGCAGTGATCTTCTGTCTTTGGGTACCCTGGGAACAACGAGTGCGTGACCCACTGGTCGATATTCGCACCACACTTAACCGTCCAGTGCTGATGACACACATCACCGCTGTACTAGTTGGAGCCGCTATTTACATCAATAGCCTGGCGACTTTGCAACTCCTACAACTCCCAACAAGTACGGGCTACGCCTTTGGCCTCACCGCTACACACGCAGGCTTACTCATGGTTCCTGCGGCATTGGTCTCGCTGATTATTGCGCCTCAATCCGCTCGCATCACACGTCGATTCGGCGCCCGCATCACCCTGTGCTGTGGCGGATTGGTGATGTCGGCAGGTTACTTCTTGCGTATTCCACTGGGTGGATCGCTCAGTGTCATCATTCTTGCCTCGATCATCGTGTCAGTGGGAATGGCAATTGCCTTCGGAGCTATGCCTACTCTGCTTATGGCTTCAGTGCCGGTGACACAAACAGCAGCTGCCAATGGAATCAACACTCTGTCCAGATCTGCGGGTGCAGCGCTATCAAGCGCAGCTGTTGCTGCCCTACTTGCAGGATCCACCATGCAAGTCAGTAATCATGTCTACCCTGCAGACAGTGCATTCGTGGATGCCTTCGTTTTAGGTGGATTTCTCGCACTGGCGGCGGCAGGAACTGCCCTCACTATTCGAGTTAAAAGCTCGCTCTTTGACACACTCGTCGTTGCTGATCAGCAAAATCTCCATATACCCGTCGTACTCAATCAGGATCATGAAGCCAAGACATCTGGGCGCACTCACGACATTGTGCGCCACGGTCAAGTCGTCAGCGCAAATGGAGAACTCATTGTCGCTGCTCTCGTTGAGGTGTTGGGTGATAACGACGCGCTGGTCGACTGGTCGCGAACCGATGGTGAAGGACTATTTAGCGTCGCCATTCCTACGGCAGGCAAGTACCGGGTCGCAGTATCAGCGCAGGGATGGGAGCCGGTTGCCGTCGTGGTAGACCTCACACAACAAGACGCAACACACAGGATCCAGCTCACAAATTTGAACACCAATACTTCGGGTTCGAGACAACGAACACTCGATCAATTAGGGCGATACAGAGATCCATCAACCCCACCCGATTAAAGTAGTGCTTTACATCTGAGCCGTTAAGTAGGGAACCCAATGTCGCAGAACGTCGTTAGCCGATCTGCTACGTCTATGCGTGGTGCTTGGTTCATCGTCGGCGCCACCTTCTTCATGCTCAGCTTGAACTCCGGCACTGGGTTCTACGTTCTAGGCGCATTTGAGCGCGAATACATCAACACAACGGGAATCACGCTCACAGCAGCTTCTGCAGGGGCCACGATCTTCTTATTGAGTGCCGGGCTGGGCGGCTTACCCGTGGCTCGATGGATTCCCCGGTATGGAATCCGGCGAATTATCATTGTGAGCGTCTTATTATCGGCCGTGACTCTGGTGCTTCAGGGTTATGTCACTCAAGCTTGGCAACTCTGGGCAGTGAGTTTGATTCGCGGTTTAGCTTCAGCTGGGTTTTCACTCATTCCAGGATCAACAATGGTGCTCGATAAATTCGTCGGTCATGCACCCGCGCGACCTCTTGCCGTGGCTGCCGCTGGTATTTCTGTTGGTGGCGCAGTCTTCACTCCAGTTATCACGAGCAGCATTGAAAACCATGGCCTAGTCACGACAGTTTGGGTTATGGCCATCGGTTTAGTCATTCTCATCATTCCTGTCATCCTTCTTGCCAAACCAACTGCTCCCATTGACACATATCAAGATGCGGCGCTACAGCCACATGCCACCGAGCACCATGAGCCGGAAACCATTGAAGCAAACAACCGGCCGCTGGGAATCGTGTTCGCCATGGTTTGCGTGGCTTTTGGGCTATTAATTATTTCGCAAGTCGCCGCAATCGCCCATCTCCTGATTCTTGGGCAAGAACGAAACATCGGAAACATCACACTTGCTGTATCAGCGATCGCAGGCATGGCGGTTGTCGGCCGCATCATTGGCTTTATCGTGCTTCCACACCTTTCGCTAAAATTCATCAGCCTGGCAATGTCTGCTATGCAGGTAACGGCCTTGATTTTGATCGCTACAGGACACAGCCTTCCTCAACTTTTCCTGGGCGCAGCCCTCATCGGCCTCACTGTTGGAAATAATCAAGTTCTGATTCCACTTTGGATTTTGGCCTTGTATGGCATCGATCGGTATGCACACCTCTTTGCTCGAGCCAGCCTTTACACCGCGATTGGTATGTCACTCTCCCCATTCTTGATCGGGTTTACCCACGAATTTTCTGGGGGTTACACACTTCCGTTCTTCATTGTCGCTGCGGGATCGCTAGGTGCTGGATTTTGCATACTCGCTTTGCCGAGCAAACTCGAAGTTACCTAGCTCAATACACAAGTGGGCCGCAACCCTCTCGAGTTGCAGCCCACTGATTCTTGGTATTACGCCTTTGGACGCCAATCTGGGTAGAGATTCTTCTCAAGTGCCAGTGGCTGGGCATCAATATTTTGACGTTGCATTTCTACGGCTTCTGGTGCTGTGACCAACCAAGCCACGGCTGCACCAACAGCTCCTGGAGGGCCAGCCCAAGCTGGATCGAAACCAAATTCTTCAACATCGAGAGAGTTGCGCTCGGTCAGCACAAATCCAGGGTTGACGTTGTACGCCTTAATCCCTTGATCGCGGTGCTCCGCTTGAATCGAACCAACAAGAGTATGTCCAGATGCCTTACCAATACGGTAGCCAAGACCTGGGTTTGCGCCTTCAGGGTAGAACTCATAGCCAGCCCCAGATGAAATAGTCACGAATGTGCCTTCACCCTTAGCCAACATTGGTGGAAGCAGCTTTTGGGCAATGCGAATTGGTGCAACACCATGAGCCATCACGAAAAGTGGGTATTGCTCAATAGGAGTATCCAGAATCGAGTCCATGAGTCCCGGACCAATATGTCGACCATTGTTAACCACGAGGTCAACGCCACCCCAGGCAGAAAGCAGTTGATCGCAACCCGCAACAACTGACTCTAAATCAGTGAGGTCCATCTTGATAGCCAATGATTTCTGCCCGCGCTCTTCAATAAGCGTACAAGTCTCTTCAACTGAACCAGGCAAGGGGCGGGTGTCAACCTTATGAATGGTTTGACTGTGCTCAGAGGTTGGATCTGATGCACGAAGGGTGCGAGCCGCTACTGCTACATCGAAACCAGCATCTGCGAGTGCTAAAGCGATTGCTTTTCCAATTCCACGGCTTCCGCCGGTTACCAGTGCCTTGGGGGCCATTAAAAACTCTTTTCTGTTAAAATTTTCATTCGACTAGAAACCAGAACATTTGCACTGCAAGACTAATACTCACAGGACGATAATAAAGGGTTATCACTTGATTTCCCGAGATAGAGGAAGCGGAAATTAGTTTGATCGCTAGAAGATCTACAAAATCAAACTTTTCTAACTTACGGACGAAATCCCAAGATTTGGCTTAATTTCGGCGATCCGCCCAAGCAGACCGTTAACGAATGACGAAGATTCATCAGTTGAGAGGTCGGTTACCAGAGTTACCGCTTCGCTAATGGCCACGGCATCCGGAATATCTTCACCCCAAATAATTTCGTAAGCTCCGATACGCAGTACAGCCTTGTCGACCGCAGGCATGCGATCAAGGGTCCAGCCCATTGAGTAAGTGCTAAGAATCTCATCGATCTGTTCTTGGTTTGCCGTGACGCCTTCGATCAACGTTCTGACATAAGCATTGAGTTCCGGCTCTTTATCCGCTGCGCGGCGTCCAATCTGCGTTTCAAGTACCGCCACTGCACTTGATCCCCGAAGATCAGATTCATATAAAATATCTAAAGCACGCTTGCGGGCCTTGCTGCGCGCAGCCACTAGTCGTTCACGCGTCCCAAGTAAGAACCGTCGCGAGTGTCGACCTTGATCTTGGTGTCATTTTCGATGAAAAGCGGGACCTG
>JBAXJN010000069.1:0-5534 GCA_037137855.1 Actinomycetes bacterium | reverse complement strand
CGGTCTTACGCGGATTCCTTGGAATCGTTGATGCACGTTCTGTTCATCGACAACAACCCGGTTTCTCCGTATCGGTGGCATAACGCCCGTTCTACCGGCATGATGCTCTACGCCATCGGTCATCTGGTGAATCGCGCCAAGTGCAAGATGATGGACGCCTTTTGGGAGTCACAAAACATGTATTTCCGGGTGGACGGAACCGGCGACAAGGAGCGGGTTCAGAACATTGACCTCTACAACTACGGGGTGATTCCCGATGGTGTTACCGTTATTCCACAGGGGGAACGGCTAAACCTGAACTGGCCGAACATCCTTTCCGTTATTGGTGGCATGACTCGCAGCATTACCGACATGACTTCGGTAATCGCCGATTCCAACGAGAATTCCGGTGGTCAGCCTCCTACGGCGACGCAAATAGTGGCCGATGCCAACAACCGGAATGCGATGCAGAATGACACCATTTCGGACGGCATGGACGACATGGAGATTTTCTATCAGGAACTTGCCCGCCGCTTTGCCACGTTGGACCATCCTGACTGCAAGAAGTTCCGCCGCAAATGCGAAGAACAGGGCGTTGACAAGGCTATCTGGAAAGACCCCGATTCATGGGTTATCAAGGCACAACGCACAGTCGGTGGCGGAAACAAAGCCATTGAGATGGCAATGATTTCTGAGTTGCGCGGACTCCAACCCCGGCTTTCCCCTCCCGCCCAACGCATCATCGACCAGCTTGCGGCCACGGCTTACACGGACAACGCCGGGCTGGCACTCCAACTGGTTCCCGATGCAGACGTTTCCCCGTCTTCGTCCGTCATGTATGCCACGATGGCGTGGGGCACCCTCATGGATCAGCAGCCGGTGGCACTCACCACTGCCGTTGACCACAAGGATTACACGTCAACGTTGATTACGTTGCTGTTCGGCGCGGTTCAGAAAGCGGGTCAGTCCATGCAGGCCGGTCAGCTTCCGACGATGGAAACACTCATGGGCTATGCCTTCATTTCCCAAACCATCCAGCACGAAATGCAGATGATATCCGCCGACCTGTCTTCTTCGGCTTGGGTTAAGACCGCCAAGGATACAATGGCTCAGATTAACAACGAGCTAAAGGCACTCATCCAGCGCACGCAACAGGCCATGAAGGCGCAACAGCCGCAACAAGACCCCAAGGCGGCGATTGAAGCGGCCAAGGCACAGCAGGAAATGCAGTTCAAGGCTCAGTCGCATCAGTTGTCGCTTCAGAATCAGGCTCAAGAACACGCGCTGACATTTCAGCATCGCCAACAGGAACACGCTCTGGATACGGCTGCCAAGGTTCAGAAAATCAGTCAGGACAACCGGGAACATCACGTCGATGTCGCCTTGGATTCGGCACAGGCCGCTAACGACATGGAGATAAAGCGCGGAAGCGCAAAACAGGCACAACAACTGACCAAACCGGAATAAATGACCCCGCAAGCACTATACCTCGCCAACGATGAACGCCGTAAGTGGTATGCCTCGACGTTCCAGAATTCCCAATCCGCAGAGGCTATTTACGCCGTCTTCTCCCAGTATTGCCACGATCTTGGAAGTGCCGTTGATGGGGGAACCGCCATCGCCTTGAACGCCAAACGTCAGGGGGCACTTGAACTGGCTCAACGCATCGCCAGCTTTACGGTTCCGCAGAAACCGGTGAAGCATAACAGTCTGGATACACCGCTCCAAGATACAACGATTCGGGGAGGACCCACTTTTCCAGTCAGTAAACCAAAAACGCAGTAACATATCATGCCAGACGAAATTGAGGGCGCATCAGCCGTCGCGTCCCCCTCACGCGAAAACCAAACACCAGAACCGTCATTCCTTGATTCGATGGTGGACAACATGGCCACCACTGAATCAACCAGGATTCAACCGGGAGAAACACCCCCTGTTTCAACCAGTGACCCGGTGGAAGAAGCTCCAAACGCAACACCTCCCGAAGTTGTTGAAAAGCCGGTTGCGAAAACCGAGGTGGCGGAAGAACCGGATGAACTTGGTATTTCCAAGCTGATTCCCAAGAAGAAACCGACACCGACGCCAGTGGCTCCGTCAAAACCGGATGCCAAACAGGCCAAGGCGTCCGCAGAAGAGAAAATTACATGGCAAAAGGCTCCTGATAAACTTCGTGAAGCGTTTTATACTGCCAAGTCAAAGGCGGATGAACTGGAATCCAAGGTTGCTACGTTGACCAAGGAAAAGGAAGAGTGGTCGAAGAAGTCTGCACCCCCTGAACTTGAAGCCAAGTGGAAATCGGAAGTTGAAAACGAGCGTAAACGCGCGGAGTCCGCTGAAGAAAACCTTCGCATCGTCTCCTACGAAAAGTCTCCAGAGTTTGAACGTGAACACATCAAACCGCTGGAGAAAGCCTGGACTGATTCGCTTCAAGAGTTGGTGGATCAGGATATTGAAGTGGACGGTATTCCTCGTAAAACCACTTCGGATGATGTTCAAACTGTGGTCGGCATTGCCAACACGATTCAAGCAACCCGCAAGGCGCGTGAACTGTTTGGTCCCGATGCTGTGCAGGCTGTTTTGGAAGCTCGCACGAAAATTCGTGGGTTGATTGCAAAACGCGATGAAGCGGTTTCAACCTGGCGCACCAAGGGAACCGAACATCAGCAGTCCAAAGCGCGCGAAAACGAAGAGCTGGAAGCACTCGGAAAATCCGTTTACGAAAACCGTTACAACGCCTACGCCAAGGAATACCCGGAAATTTGGGCACCGACCGACCCCAAGGAAAAGGAGGCGATGGACGCGGTGAAGCCAATCGTTGACGTGGCACTGTTCGGACGCGGAGTTCCCAAGTTCGATACTACCAAGCAGGCGTATGACTTTTGGGGCAAGGCCAAGGCGGACGTGGCGGCGCGTGTGGCTGCCCTTCCGGTTGTCCTTATGCGAAATGCCACGCTTGCCGCACAGGTCGAAGAGTTGCAATCGAAGCTCAAAGGCTACGACACCAGCGAACCTACCGTTGGCAACAAGGGTGAAGGCGAAGGCCGCAAGGCTCCTCGCGGAAAAGAGTCCGGTGAATCAGGAGGGTTGGCATCCATGCTGGCTCAGATTGATGCGGCCCCTTCGTTGCGGTAACTCCGATAAAACAAAGACCCCCGGACCATCACTGGACCGGGGGTTTGTCATGTCCCATACTAACCTCAAATCGTATCCGCCATCACGTCAACCTGCATGATGAGCGCATTTTCCGCCGCGAGCAAATCACCAATCGTGATGTGCTTTACGTTGGAGAACCCGTCAATAGCATCGGCAATCGCGGGTTCATGGTCGGCTAAACTGCCAAGCGTTACGGACGCTAACCCGGCGTAAGGAATCGGTGCAAGCTGAATCAACGCACCAACGGTTTTCAGGACAATCTGAAGGTTGTTCAGCTGCGGCTTATCGGTGGGTGAGGACATTGATGAGTTCTCCTTTTAGGGCTGACAATTCCGTTAGGTTGATTTCTGTGACGCCTGAGTTGACGGCTGCTTCAGCGGTTTTAATTGCCGTGCGATGTGCCGATTGGTAACGGGAGACCAACGCTGCTACTTTGTTCCTTTCAGTCAGCAATGCGGGCGAAGAACCTTCGTGCGCTCGACGATCTTTCCAACCTGACAACCATGCGTGGTAAGCGGTATCAACGGCGGCATCGCTGGTGTTAAGTGTAGATAGCGCAATGCGGTCAAGAGGCGTCTGGCAGCCAGCGAAGGCCATTGCAGCGCAAAACAACAACACTAAATAGATTTTTCTCATAGTGACTTTTCTAAAAGAAATTGTTTCACACTGAAAACTATTTTCAATCTTTTTCTTGATTTAAGGCAGTTGGTGTGTATTTTTCAAAAATAGATATGATCGCCGACGTGCAGCCGCCAACGCAGAAGTCAGCGATGGCGTCGGACGCCATTCGCTGCACTGACGGGTTAGGGCGACATTATGATAAACGCACTCCTTAAAACGCACGATGAAACGCAATGCAGCGGAGAACACTGCTGCATCCACAACCCATCTGACCACCACATGAGAACGTGGACGCTGAACTGGCGCGACGATAAGGGTGTGATGGAGAGAATCTGTCCTCACGGTGTCGGGCATCCAGACCCAGACGACGCCGCGCACAATGTCCGAATTGGTCGTGAACATCTGACGGTTCATGGATGCGATGGATGCTGTCGGCCTAACGTGCCGGTCAGCGACGGAGGCGGACGATGACGCCCGGATTTTCGCTGACGTGGCCCGCCTCCGTTCGCTGCACTGCTTGGTTAGCCCTTACCTTATGAAACTACAACGAAAACTCAGTCAATGGTCGGAATGCTCGCCGGAAGAAATGGCGAAAATGTCTCAGGCCGCAATCCAATACGCGCTGGCCGATGCCCGCGCCGACATCCTGACGATGGCGAAACTCCTGTGCGAAGCCGGATACCCGCGCAGAGGAACGCCAGAAGAATCACAAACCATCTACGACTTCGCCGCGAAGGTGCAAACACTCATCCCGCACGCCGATGCCGTCGAGTTGGGCTAACTTCCTGCTCACCGACTGCGGGCACCCGGAGGCGTCCAAATGACTACTGACGGGCACGCCCGCAGTTCGGTGCAGCAGGTGGTTGGGCTTCCGGCGTCGGATCGGAGATGCCCCGTGTGCATGGGTAGCTGTGCGTGGATTGATTGGAGTGTGCGAGGACGCGAAAGATTCGTTCCTTGCGAACGCTGCGGCGGCAGAGGGCGCGTCAAGTCTCGCGCCAGCCGGAAGCCCAACAATCATTAGGCACACCAAGTATGCAATATCAGGTTGAGACTTTCCGTCGTAAATCTCCATTCATCAATGGTGTCCGGCATACAATGCGGGCGGCGCGACTGTCGGTTAGAACCGAGTCGGCTTACGTCCATTGGATTTGCGATTTCTTTGCGTGGACTAAGTTTCAAAAGCCGGATCAGATTTCATCGCAACAGGTGACAGATTACCTTTCGCATCTGGCGGTGGATAGGAAGGTTGCAGCAGGCACCCAAAATCAAGCGTTCAACTCGCTGCTCTTTTTGTTCCGCCATGTGCTCAGAAAAGACTTCGGAGAAATAAACGCAAAGCGGGCCAAGGTATCAGCAAACATTCCAGACTATGTAACGCGCGCAGAAGTTGTGGAATTGTTGAAACATTTGAGCGGAACGGCAAGGTTGCTGACTCTCTTGGGATTTGGTTGCGGGCTTCGACTCATGGAGCTTTTGCGATTGCGCGTGAAGGATTGCGATTTTGGGGCTGGCTTGATAATCGTGCGCGATGGAAAAGGAGGTAAGAATCGCGTTGTTCCAATGCCAAAAAGTTTGGTCAAACCATTGGAGTTACAGGTTCTATCCGTAACGGCCACGCACGAAAAAGACCTGTCCGATGGTTACGGAACTGTGTTTCTACCAGGAGCACTTGCTTTGAAATATCCGAACGCAAACAAGGACATCAAATGGCAGTGGCTATTTCCTTCGCCGACGATTTGTAAAGATGATGACGGAACGATGCGAAGGCATCATTTGTT
>JBAXJN010000068.1:0-5612 GCA_037137855.1 Actinomycetes bacterium | reverse complement strand
CGCCCTACACAGTTGATGCCGTTTTGATCTACGCTCAGAAGGGGCACGGAAAACGTTCCGGACTTTATTCCGACTATACGTTTGCGCTTTGGGAAGGTGAGACACTGGTCCCGTTTGCAAAAGCCTATAGTGGACTCACTGACGCGGAGATTCAATCGGTCGATCGATTTATTCGCCACCATACCCGCGAAACATTTGGGCCCGTTCGCAGCGTTTCACCAGAACTTGTGATGGAGATTGCCTTTGAAGGGCTTCAACGCAGTTCACGGCATAAAAGCGGGGTTGCAACACGGTTTCCTCGAATCGTTCGCTGGAGACACGATAAGAAACCAGAGGATGCAAATATGCTGGCTGAGTTAATGAATTTGTTACCCGCGCTGGAATGATCATCGTAAGAATCTCTCGCTTTCGTATCTCATTATCCGCGGGAAAAGTGCTTCTGTCATTTTGTGTGCATCAATCCACGAGCTGTCGCGCTGCTCCGCTCCCAACAAATGAATTACCTAGTTTGAACGTGAAGCATCGAACCCCCAGACAGATCATTTTTGATTACTTTGAGAGCAAGGGGCAAAAGCCTTTTCGTTTCCAACTTGATGCTTGGAAAGCTTATCAGGCAGGATCCAGCGGCTTGGTTCATTCTGCTACCGGCACAGGCAAGACATTGGCCGTATGGCTTGGGCCAATTCTGGAGTGGCTCAGACAAAACAAGAACCAAGACCAATGGAATCCGAAAAGCCCACCTGCTCTTCGGGTCCTTTGGATCACGCCTCTCAAAGCGCTGGCTGTAGATACCGAAAATGCACTTCGCGCCCCGCTGGAATCCATGCGACTTCCCTGGCGTTTGGAGTCACGGACAGGCGATAGTCGCGCAAGCATCAAAGCAAAACAGCTCAAGCAATTACCAACGGCGTTGATCACAACTCCCGAGAGCCTTTGTCTGCTTCTCACGCACGCACCGCTGCAAACACAGTTGAGTTTGATCGAAGGGGTGATCGTGGACGAATGGCACGAACTCCTTGGAAGCAAACGAGGCATTCAAGTTGAACTCGCGCTTGCGCGACTGCGCAAGCTCAGTCCGTCCCTTCGCACCTGGGGCCTTTCGGCAACTCTGGGCAACCTCACTGAAGCTGGACAAGCCCTGGTTGGGTGCGAATCGACAAAGCCCTGCAAAATTATTCGAGGCACGACGAAGAAACGATTGCATATTGAATCCTTGATCCCCAAACCAATGGAACGCTTTCCATGGTCTGGACACATTGGCACACGGATGGTGCCTCAAGTTTCCAGAGAGATCGAGCAGGTCAAAAGCGCTCTTGTCTTTGCCAACACAAGGTCACAAACCGAGATCTGGTACCAGCATCTGTTGCAGCATCGACCCGATTGGGCGGGGCAGATTGCCGTGCATCATGGTTCGTTGGATGCGAGCGTTCGGGAGTGGGTTGAGAACGGGTTACGAAATGGCAGACTCCGCGCCGTCGTGTGTACAAGTAGTCTCGACTTGGGAGTTGATTTCTCAGCCGTCGACCTGGTACTGCAGATCGGAAGCCCGAAAGGCTCCGCACGTTTGCTGCAGCGGGCGGGCCGCAGCGGACACCAACCCGGAGCCGAGAGTCGGCTGATTTTTATTCCCACCAATGCGCTGGAATTAATCGAATTGGCAGCGGCCAGGGATGCGATCGAGCAGGGGAAGATGGAAGCTCGACCACTCTTGAGCAAGCCCTTGGATGTGCTGGTGCAGCACGTTGTCACCATTGCGATTGGTGGCGGGTTTACTTCCGAAAACCTACTTCAAGAAGTCCGCACAACCCAAGCGTATCGGTTTCTTACCTCTGATGAATGGCAGTGGATACTGAATTTCGTGGTCCACGGCGGCAGCTCACTCGGCGCTTACCCCGAATTTCATCGTGTCGAACTCGATGATGATCGGTATCACGTTTCGACGCAACGCATCATGACTTTGCATCGCTTCAATATCGGGACGATCGTTTCCGATACAGCGATGAAGGTGAAGTACATGCGTGGCGGTACGATGGGAACGGTTGAAGAAAGCTTTCTTTCGAAGCTGAAACGGGGGGATCGATTTTTGTTTGCTGGAAAGCTCGTCGAGCTCGTCATCATTCAAGATAACGTTGCGTATGTCAGGCGATCCAAAGGCAAACCCAATTCGATTCCACGCTGGACAGGCGGTCGTATGCCTTTGTCAAGTGAGTTGAGCATGGCCCTGCGTGGGAAGATTCATGAAGCATCTCAAGGTCGCCTGACGGGCCCCGAAATGAGATCCTTGAAAAGTTTGTTTGATCTTCAACAACGCTGGAGCCTCTTGCCTCAAACCGATGAACTTTTGATCGAGATGATAGGCGAACGGTCTCATTACCAACTATTTTTATTTCCGTTCGAAGGACGTTTGGTGCATGAGGGAATGGCCTCCGTGTTGGCGTACCGCTTGACACGACAGCAGCCAACAACTTTGAGCATGGCCTGTAATGATCACGGCATTGTCTTGCAGTCACCACATCCCATTGCAATCGAAAAAGCAATTTCAGAAGGTTTGTTTTCAACCGATCGGCTGCAGGAAGATATTCACCAAAGCATGAATGCGACCGAGATGGCCAAGAGGCAGTTCCGGCAAATAGCAAGGGTTTCCGGTTTGATTCAAGCGGGCCTGCCCGGACAACGCAAGAGCACCAGCTATGTTCAAGCGAGCAGCAATCTGTTTTTCGATGCGTTTTGCGAATACGATCCCACGAACTTACTCCTTGAGCAGTGTCGCCGTGAGGTGCTTGAACAGCAACTCGAATGGACTCGGCTCGATCGAGCTCTGAAACGCCTGCAGCAAGCTAAAATCAGGCTAACGTATCCAACGCGAGTAACACCATTCGCGTTTTCACTGATGGTCGATAAGTTGAGAGAGCGAGTGAGCAGCGAAACTTTAGCACAGCGCATCGCCCGCATGCAAAAAGCTCTTGAGAACAAAGCTGGCAAGTGATTCGGTGATAGCAGAACATTCATCGCTCGAGATCTCGATCGAAGGCGTCAAATTTTGGCTGCTGGCAAAACGTGGACTCTACTGGCCCGCGCAACAAACTCTATTTGTTGCCGATACCCACTTTGGCAAAGAGGTCACGTTTCGCAAGTTGGGTGTCGCAGTGCCGAGCAGCAGCACGCAAGGCACTTTGTCGGCGATTGTGCAGATGATCGCACAATGCCAAGCATCCCGGCTGGTCTTGCTCGGCGATATGTTCCACGCGCGATCATCGATTTCGCCGGGTGTTCGAGAATCACTTGATATCTTCTTTGCAACCCATAAGCAGTTGCGATGTACGCTCGTTTTAGGAAACCATGACAAGGGACTTTTCACACGCACCGCGGGTTGGCCTATCGAAATCGTTGCGTCGGGCACGTTGATCGATACCGTTTCCATCGCTCATTTTCCGCAAGAGCCCAGTTGTGGTTCGCGCCTCCTGCTGTGCGGCCACCTTCACCCCGCCTATCGCTTTTCATCCAAGATCGACTCCGTCGGCAAACTTCCGTGCTTTTGGTTGTCCAACCGTCAACTCGTTTTGCCAGCCCTCGGTGAGTTTACCGGTACACAGATTATCTATCCAAGCAAATCAGACCACACCTGGGTCATCGTCGAGGATCAAATCATGCGCGTATAACCTGACGTGGTCCCCTTCTGATGGGACCACGATCAGTCAGAGAATCTGGTGGCAGCGTGGCTCTATCGGCCGCGAGTGTTGTTTTATTTGCGAATGAAAAAATCTGGGTAGACGGAATCGCCAGATCGAAGGCCAGCTTCTATAATTGCGGCATCGTTTCCCGGTGACGGCCGGGAAGATAATTGCTCGGCGGCGATCTTGCAGTGATCGCGACGGCTGGGATTCTCTAGCGAAAGGAGGTTGTCACATGCCGCAAGTTGACTGTACCGGGGGGCTGCGCCGATAGCGGCGAGTCGACGGGCCTGCCGTTGATGCAGCCCACCAAATGGTTCCCTGGGCTGCCGCTCCATCCGGGGCGGCAGCTTTTTTTTCTCAGCGGCGGCGGAACGCCCCCATGCAACTCCTTCCGTTGAAGCTCTTTCTCTTTCCACAGATGCACACATAGCTTTATCGCTCTCCGCGGCTGAAGCCGCGGCCCCTGTGCAGTCTTCGGCTGTGAATTGCCTACGTTTGGGAAGGTCAGGGACTGGCATTGGGTGCGGTCGCTTGGTTCAAAAATCTGCTTCGTACGGCATCAGCACAACGCGGCTAGAGTCTGCGGCAGATTTTTCACCGATTACCAGTATCGAACACAAGCAAACCAGCCGCGATGGCCTTTGCAAGTGCCGATCTCTTTGGGCTTCCGCTGCCCCCAGTAGCAGCAGTTCTTGATTGCCGACTCACGGCTCTGTCCAAACCCGATGCCTTCAACGGCACCACCAGCGCGGCCACAGTGTTGCAGGACTCCAGTGCGGGCCATCGTTTCGGCGTCCTGCTGCGCCGTTGAGCGAGCCCGCGTTGTGGTGGTCTGCGCTTCTACGATGCCGGAAGGTGAGGCCGCGAACAAAGATATCGCAAGGAACATGAGCATGCGACGCATTAGAAAACTCCCTATCGTTGGTGGGCTATTTGTTGGTAGGCAGAGCAACCAATGATCCTATTTTAAGTTCGTGAAAATTTTCTAGCGCGGGGCCGCCCAACTCTCCCGCGACCGAAAAAAACGCCAAACGCCGCACCGCGAAAGGTTCGAAGGATCGCCCGGCCAACGGCACTTGCCCTTCACATCGCCATCGACATCCTCAAACATTCCCGACATTGCCCTTAACATTCCCAACATCGCCCCAGACATTCCCAACATTGCCATGGACATCCCAAACACTACCCCAGACATCACCAACATTACCCCTGACACTGCCCACGACATCGCCCCTGACATCGCCCAGAACATCGCCCTTAACATTGCCCCCGACATTGCCATCAACGTTGCCATCGACATTCCCCCTGACACTGCCCCTGACATCGCCATCGATATCACCCCAAAAATCACCAGAGACATCGCCCCTGACATCACCCCCAACATTGCCTTGGACATCGCCCCCAACATGGAGGACACTGCCTCTGACATTACCCCAGACATCACCAAAGACATCGCTCACAACCCATTTGCCAGCGACTTTTTCAAAACCCACCAACTGCAATACCTCTTCCAGCGTTATCGGCTCAATCATTTCATGCCTTCCCAAACCTTTTCAAAGACATCTACAACGCAATATTTTATTATGGAATCATTTCCACAGATATTGTTGCCCCTCTGGCTGCGGTGCCAGCGTGCTCCTTCTCCACTGAGCATAGTCAACACGCCCCATTACAGGAGTTTCCTGTCCATTTCCCGTCTGCAACGTGTCTGCATGGGTGGCTGTAACATGCGGTCTGACTGAACAACTTTGTTATTTCCTGATGCCCCCATCCCTTGCCGATCATGTAAAATAAATTCGTCTTCGACACCTTATTTTTTAGGGACAACCCAACGTCGCGCACTCCAACGCCTCGTAGGATTTTGGAACTTCGCGGATCTCGCCGAATGGAATCGAGTTGTTCCGCTCTTGATCGCGACTCGCATTTTGTCGCTGACGC
>JBAXJN010000067.1:0-5817 GCA_037137855.1 Actinomycetes bacterium | reverse complement strand
GAAAGGGGACGCGATGGCCGCGATGAAGCCACGAACGGGTGATGGCCCGCTCGAGTGCACCAAGGAAGGGCGCAGTTATGTCATGCGCGTACCACTTGAAGGCGGCGGTCGGCTTGTAGTAGAGCTCAACGCTGAGGAAGCAAAGAACCTCGGTGAGGCGCTACTCGGTGTCTTTGCCTAGAAAACGTTAAAAAGGGCTGGGGGTTTCCCTCAGCCCTTTTTCTTTTGCCCAACTCAGGCATTCTTCAGATGTTGTCTACCTCAGTTGATGACTAGTCGCCGACTTTGATTGCGACTAAGAGTCCAGCACCGACGGTGAGCAGGGCGGGGACCCAGTGATCGTCATCGCGTAGCGCATGAGCAACATCGCGTAGCGCAACAGATTCTGGATTTCGGCTTGCTGGGTCAGCAACGCTGCCGTCAGTAAGCAAGTTATCAAAGGCAACCATGCCACCAGTGCGAAGCAGGCGCATTGCGAGAGTAAGGGCTGCCGGATACTCAGTCCTGTCACCATCGATGAAGACGAGGTCATACGCGCCCTCAGTAAGGCGTGGAAGCACATCGAGCGCGCGGCCAGTGATTAAGCGGGCACGAATGTGATCGAATCCCAGACTTGTCAGCGTCTCACGGGCTAGACGTTGCAGTTCAGCCTCATTGTCGATGGAGGTCAATACGCCATCGCTTGTCATGCCTGAAAGCAGCGCTGCACCAGAGACACCTGCACCAGTGCCAACTTCAACGACAGCTTCTGCATGTAATGCTCGAGCCAGAACACGAAGGGTGTGAGCAGTCGACGGCGCCACCGGAGTGCAGCCAAGTTCTTTGGCTTTATCGCGGGCAGCACGAATCTGCTCGGACTCGTCGAGCCATTCGTCGGCGTAGTTCCAAGAGGCCTTCGAAGGCAAAGGTGATGAAGAAATGACGCACCTCCACAGGTGTGAGAATTATCTTTACCCTAATGGGTCTACGCTCAAATAAACTCGACCACCATCGTTAAGGAGCTTCATGACCAGCCAGTTTGATCCAGAGAACGCGATCAAGCCTGCTGGCCAGGAGCTAACTTCTGTGCCGATCGTGACCAATCGACGCGGCCCGGGGGTCATGGGCACCGTTCTCATTGCTGTGGTGACCGCGCTCGTGGTGGGAGTCATCGCCGGCTTTGGTAGTTATGCGCTTGGAAAGCGGGCAGCCGAGTCCACCTCAGCCGCGGCAACCCAAAGCCCAGAGTCTCCTCAACTGACGTTGCCCGACCCTGTGCCAAATCAGCAGGTGCCAGCGGCTGCAGGCTCGATCGCGGCCATTGTAGAAGTGGTACTGCCTAGCGTCGTGTCAATTCTCGCCGAGGGCAAAACCGATGCAGGCAGCGGTTCTGGCTTTGTCTTTCGTTCAGATGGTTACATTTTGACCAATAATCATGTTGTTGATCTGGTAAAAAATGATGGCAGCTTGAGTGTGGTTCTCACTGATGGAACCAAATTAAAAGGTGAAGTTGTTGGCACAAATCCGGCCTATGACTTGGCTGTGGTGCGAGTTGATAAAACCAATCTTCCAGCCGCGACCCTAGGTAACTCCGACGCTCTTCGAGTAGGCGATCCAGCAATCGCGATTGGTGCACCCCTAGGACTAGCCGGAACAGTGACGTCAGGAATTATTAGTTCACTCAATCGACCAGTCACGACGGGAAACACGGCTACTGCCTCGTTCATTGATGCCATTCAAACAGATGCTGCTATCAACCCGGGTAACTCAGGTGGACCCCTTTTGAATGCTTCTGGGCAAGTCATCGGAATCAACTCCGCGATCGCATCTATGGCAAATGGCAGCGAGGCCGGCAGCATCGGACTCGGTTTTGCGATTCCGGTGAATTCCGCCAAGCGCATTGCTGAAGAAATCATTGCAACAGGCACATCGCAGACACCAGTGATTGGTGTTTCGCTCGATATGAATTATTCCGGCCCTGGGGCAAGGGTCATCAAGATCACGGGTGGCGGCCCAGCTGATCTGGCAGGACTGAAGCTGAGCGACGTCATCACCAAGATTGATGGTCGAGTTATTGACGATGCAACTGAGCTAGTGGTGGCAATTCGCGAGAATGCGCCTGGTGATCAAATCAAGGTGACGTACAAACGCCAAGGCTCGACCAATACCGCCACGGTCACGCTGGGTTCGGCTTCCGCCAAGCCATAAGTGGGCGTAGGCTTATCAACGTGTTTGATATTGGCATCGGTGAAATCTTCGCCCTCGCAGCGATTGGCTTGCTCATCTTTGGGCCAGATAAATTGCCTAAGGCCGCAGCGGACGGCGCGCGGATGCTCAAGCAACTTCGCAGTATGGCTGCGGGTGCCAAACAAGAGCTTGCAGATTCAGCTGGGCTGGATATCACCGAGGCGATGGATACCGTCAGAGGCTTCTCTGAATTTCATCCAAAGAACATTGTCTCGAGCCTTCTCAAAGATGAACCAACACAGCAAGCAGTTCAACCCGCAATCAATGCACCGAAGTTCGATCCGGACGCAACCTAGTTCATCGAATTTCAATATTTTGAAAAGGCAAACCGCCGCTAGCGACCTGCTGGCGTGATGCCAAGTGAGAGCCCAGCTAATCCACGCGGACGCTTACCGAGTCGTTCCGCAATTTCACGAAGTGCAATTGATGCTGGCGCATCTGGATTGCTGATGACTAGTGGTCGGCCATCGTCTCCACCCTCGCGCAGCGCAACATCAAAAGGAATCTGACCAAGCATTGGTGTTTCGGTGCCAAGAACCTTGGCAATCTGATCAGCAACAAGCTTGCCGCCGCCAGTGCCGAAAAGATCCATTGGCTCACCACAATGTGGGCAGGGGAAACTGCTCATATTTTCAATGACACCCGCAACTTTTTGATGAGTTTGTTCTGCCAGAGTTCCGGCACGTACTGCAACATCAGCCGCAGCCATTTGCGGAGTTGTGACAATGACAAGTTCAGCAGTAGGAAGCAATTGCGCCGCCGAAATGGCGATGTCGCCCGTTCCGGGTGGGAGATCAAGAAGCAGGACGTCTAGGTCGCCCCACCACACATCAGTAATAAATTGCTCAAGGGCACGGTGCAGCATTGGCCCGCGGAAGGCAACAGGCTGAGTGACGCCACCTGGTTTGAAAGCCAACATGGAGATGACGCTCACTCCATAACCAGTTGGCGGCATGATCATCCCTTCGACCATGGTTGGCGCATCTAATGCGTCAAGCATTCGTGGGATGGAGTGACCGTAGATATCTGCGTCAATCAGGCCAACGCGTAGACCCATGTCGGCCATTGCTGCGGCAATATTGGCTGTGACCGATGACTTACCAACGCCACCCTTACCGGAAGCAATTGCGTAGATACGAGTTGTGCTGCCAGGACGGTTGAATGGATTTTCTTTCTCGTCTCCGCGCAGGGTCTTCTTCATGGCGGCACGTTGTTCATCGCTCATGACATCGAGTTCAACTTCAACCTTGGTAACTCCAGCAACGGTCATGACAGCGGCGGTTACGCGATCGGTGATGGTGTCGCGCATGGGGCAGCCTGAGACCGTGAGGTAGACGCCAACCTTGACCACGCCCTTGTCGTCAGCTTCCACTGATTTCAGCATGCCAAGTTCAGTTATTGGCCGATGGATCTCGGGATCGTTCACCGTTGCTAGGGCAGCATTGAGAGCTTCAAGATTGGGTTGCATACCCCGATGTTAGGCGAACCTAACTAGTGCTCGGTCGTGTGGTCCCGATCGGCTGGCTCTGATGCAGCTTTCAAGGCTTCAATCTGCTCGCACAGATCTGCAACCACGTCTCGAAGTTCGCCACGGATGTAATCGCGAGTAGCAATCTCCCCCAAAGCCAGGCGTAACGCTGCGAGTTCACGAGCGAGGTAGTCGCTATCGGCTAAAAGACGCTCGGTACGAAGTCGATCTTCTTGGTATTGCACCCGGTCGCGGTCAGATTGTCGATTTTGGGCGAGCAAGATCAGTGGCGCAGCATAAGAAGCCTGAAGTGACAGCATCAACGTCAAGAAGATGAATGGGAAAACATCGATCCGCCAAGCCGTTGGACCAACAGTGTTGATGAGCACCCAGGTGGCGATGGCCGCCGTCATCCAAGCAATGAACGCCCAAGAGCCGATATAGCGGGCAACTTTTTCAGAAATTCTTCCGAAGCGTTCTGGGTCGTAACTGTCGCGCACCGAGCGGCTGCGTTCATATGGCTGATCCAGTCGCGTCGCGCGACGGGTTGGGCGGCTAACCACGTTCATCTCCGTCGTTCTCGCGCCAGTCTTCAGGCAGCATGTGGTCGATAACGTCGTCAACTGTGACGGCGCCAAGGAGATGACCGTGTTCATCTACTACGGGCAAAGCGGCAAGGTTATAGGCGGCGAAGGTGCGCGTGACTTGACTCAACGGCGCCTCTGGCCGCACGGGAACTAAGTCCGTATCTACTAGTGCCGACACCAACGTGGATGGTGGCTCGCGAAGTAAACGTTGGAAATGACAGGTGCCTAGGTATCTGCCCGTCGGAGTCTCAGTTGGGCTTCGCGTCACGTATACCTGCGAGGCCAAAGCTGGAGAAAGATCTGGATTGCGGATGCGAGCAAGTGCATCAGCAACCGTTTCATCCGTGGACATCACCACGGGCTCAGTTGTCATCATGCCACCGGCGCTGAAGTCGTCGTATGAAAGCAATCGACGGATCTCTTCAGCTTCTTCGGGCTCCATGCGTTGCAGTAGATCGGCGGCTCTCTCGGGTGGAAGTTCAGAGATGAGGTCGGCGGCGTCGTCAGGATCCATCTCTTCCAAGACGTCTGCGGCGCGTTCTACTTCAAGCAGTTGCACAATTTCGACGCGGTCATCTTCGGGCAGTTCTTCGAGCACGTCGGCGAGACGATCATCGTTGAGTTGACGCGCAATTTCCATTTGGCGTTTGATTGGAAGCTCTTGTATTAATGCAGCGATGTCTGCTGGGCGAAGTTTGTCAATCGATTCAACCATCGAGGTCGCATCTTGATCTGCAGTGTTTGGCAGCGTCAGGCCGTGCACTTCGTCCCAGTCAACAACGAATCGCTCGCCGCGACGTCGAAAACCACCACTACCTTTTTGGATAAAGAGTTGAGTGACGATCCAGTCTTGGGCGCGATCGCGTTCAACACCGACATCGATCACAGAAACCCGTTCGCCAGTGTCCAGAAGGTCAACCGTGCGATCCAAAAGTTCAGCAGTCAACAGAGTTTCGTTTGGTCGCTTAGCAAAGCGGCGCAAGTTCACAACCCCGGTCACAATAATTTGGTTGGCATCGATCGAGGTGACCTTAGACATGGGAACGAAGATGCGCCGACGGGCTTGAACTTCCACTACGAGCCCGGTCAGGCGCGGGTTGGAACTGCGCAGCACGATGATGCTGTCGCGGACTTTGCCAAGCTGCTCACCGTTGGGATCAAAGACACGCACTCCGGCGAGGCGGGCAAGAAATACCCGTGAGGCGCTTGTGGTCATTGTGAAAGGTTACCGCCGTAAACCACATGAACGTGCCACGTGTCTCGTGGCACGAGGAACTACTGCAGTTCAGCCCAGACCATCAGGGTGCTGGCCGTTGACCCCCAGCCCCAGGAGGTGCTCAGTCGGTCAACCAGTCTCAGCCCCTGGCGCCCGTGGGCTTGGCGTGACATCCAAGGAAAGCTTGTTGGTGTTCGAAGATATTGCTGCACGCTCAATCGAAGAGTTTCACCCGTGCGCAGAATCGACACCTGGGCTGGGGCTTGACCATGGGTGATGGCGTTAGCGGCCAGTTCACTCACCACGATCAAGAGCTCGTC
>JBAXJN010000066.1:0-6012 GCA_037137855.1 Actinomycetes bacterium | reverse complement strand
GCGGCATCACCATTACGTCTGCTGCTACCACCTGTGTCTGGAAAGACCACACGATCAACATCATCGACACACCAGGACACGTTGACTTCACTGTTGAAGTAGAACGTTCATTGCGTGTACTCGATGGCGCTGTCACCGTCTTTGATGGCGTTGCTGGCGTCGAGCCACAGTCAGAGACCGTTTGGCGTCAGGCTGATAAGTACTCAGTGCCTCGTATTTGTTTTGTGAACAAGCTCGATCGCACCGGTGCTGACTTCTTCCGCTGCGTCGACATGATCGTGGAGCGCTTAGGCGCAACACCACTTATTCTCCAGATTCCAATTGGCGCTGAAGGAGATTTCCTTGGCGTGGTTGATCTCATCGCGATGAAGGCATTGACCTGGCGTGGCGAGACCGAAAAGGGCGACGACTACGCAATCGAAGAGATTCCTGCAGATCTTGTTGATCAGGCAGCTGAGTATCGCGAGAAGTTGCTCGAAACACTTTCTGAAGCTGACGACGCAATCATGGAGAAGTTCCTTGACGCTCAGGAATTCAGCATCGAAGAACTTCAGGCAGCAATTCGTCGCGCAACTCTTGCTTATAAATTGACTCCGATCCTCACTGGATCTGCATTCAAGAACAAGGGCGTTCAGCCCATGCTCGATGCAGTTGTGGCTTATCTTCCTTGCCCACTCGATGTGACTGCAGTTGAAGGTCACAAAATGGGTCACGAAGACGTCATCATTGAGCGCAAGCCAAGTGACTCCGAGCCATTCGCTGCACTCGCATTCAAAATCATGACCGACCCACACTTGGGCAAGCTCACATATGTACGCGTCTACTCAGGCCGTTTGAACACTGGAACGATGGTGTTGAACAGTGTGAAGGATCGCAAGGAGCGCATCGGCAAGATTTACCGAATGCATGCCAACAAGCGTGAAGAAATTCCTTCAGTGGGCGCCGGTGACATCGTGGCCGTTATGGGCCTCAAAGACACCACCACTGGTGAAACATTGTGTGATGCATCGAACCCAGTAGTGCTTGAGTCGATGACTTTCCCAGATCCTGTAATCCATATCGCGATTGAACCAAAAACCAAGAGCGATCAGGACAAGCTTGGTGTTGCGATTCAGCGTTTGTCTGATGAAGACCCAACCTTCCACGTGCGTTCGGACGAAGAAACCGGCCAGACCATTATCGGTGGCATGGGCGAACTTCACCTCGAAGTTCTTGTTGACCGCATGAAGCGCGAATTCAACGTTGAAGCAAACGTTGGCAAGCCTCAGGTTGCGTACCGCGAGACGATCACAAAGAAGGTCGAAAAGGTCGACTACACCCACAAGAAGCAATCGGGTGGTTCCGGCCAGTTCGGTCGCGTCATCATCGACCTCGAGCCAAACACCGACGAGGGTGGTGGCTACGCGTTCGTGAACAAGGTGACCGGTGGTCGCATTCCACGCGAATACATTCCTTCAGTTGACGCAGGTTGCCGTGACTCACTCGAAAATGGAGTGCTCGCTGGTTACCCAATGGTTGACGTCAAGGTCACGCTTACCGATGGTGCGTACCACGATGTTGACTCGTCAGAACTCGCATTCAAGATCGCCGGCACCATGGCGTTCAAGGAAGCTGCACGCCGAGCAGGCGCTGTCATCCTTGAGCCGATGATGGCTGTTGAAGTGACAACCCCAGAAGATTTCATGGGCGATGTCATCGGTGACCTCAACTCACGACGCGGCCAGATTCAGGCCATGGAAGAGCGTTCCGGCGCTCGTGTTGTGAAAGCAGTTGTACCGCTGTCCGAAATGTTTGGTTACGTAGGAGATCTTCGTAGCCGCACACAAGGGCGTGCGTCATACAGCATGCAATTTGACTCCTATGCGCAGGTTCCTTCAAATGTGCAGGTGGAGATCATCGCTAAGGCTCGCGGCGAATAGTCGCGGATCAAAAAAAGAACACAAATATCCAAATAACCAAACCCGATCCGCGATAACGCCGGACGGCTACACGACAAGGGAGAACTCAAATGGCAAAGGCCAAATTTGAGCGCACCAAGCCGCACGTCAACATCGGCACCATTGGTCACATTGACCATGGCAAGACGACCCTGACTGCTGCAATCACCAAGGTGCTGCACGACAAGTACCCAGATGTAAACCCATTCACTCCATTCGACATGATCGACAAGGCGCCAGAAGAGCGCCAGCGTGGTATCACGATTTCGATCGCACACGTCGAATACCAGACCGAAGGCCGTCACTACGCGCACGTTGACTGCCCAGGACACGCTGACTACATCAAGAACATGATCACTGGCGCGGCTCAGATGGACGGCGCGATCCTCGTGGTTGCGGCGACTGATGGCCCAATGCCACAGACCAAGGAGCACGTGCTTCTTGCTCGTCAGGTTGGCGTTCCTTCGATCGTGGTTGCACTTAACAAGTGCGACATGGTCGATGACGAAGACCTTCTTGAACTTGTAGAAATGGAAGTCCGCGAACTTCTGTCAGCTTACGAATTCCCAGGCGACGACATTCCTGTTGTCCGCGTTGCAGCATTCCCAGCACTTCAGGGTGATGCAAAGTGGGGCGAATCAATCTTGGCCCTCATGGACGCTGTGGATGAGTACATCCCAACGCCAGAGCGCGAAGTTGACAAGCCATTCCTTATGCCAGTTGAAGACGTGTTCACGATCACTGGTCGTGGAACCGTGGTCACCGGTCGTATCGAACGCGGAATCGTCAAGGTCAACGAAGAAATCGAGATCGTCGGTATCCGCCCAGGTATTCCTTTGAAGACCACGGTCACCGGTGTCGAGATGTTCCGCAAGTTGCTCGACGAAGGTCAAGCAGGCGAGAACGTCGGACTTCTTCTTCGTGGTACCAAGCGTGAAGAAGTAGAGCGTGGCCAGGTGTGCTGCAAGCCAGGTTCGATCACTCCTCACACCGGCTTTGATGCTTCTGTCTACATCCTTTCCAAGGACGAAGGCGGCCGTCACACGCCGTTCTTCAACAACTACCGTCCACAGTTCTACTTCCGTACCACGGACGTGACCGGTGTTGTGACCTTGCCTGAAGGTAAAGACATGGTTATGCCAGGCGACAACACGGACATGTCGGTTGAACTGATTCAGTCAATCGCTATGGAAGAAGGCCTTCGCTTTGCAATCCGCGAAGGTGGCCGCACAGTTGGCGCCGGACGAGTTGTAAAAATCACGACCTAGTAGCTGATTGTTGGGGGCGGGCAACCGCCCCCAACAAACAACTTGCACCACCTGCTCTTCCTGCAACACAACAGCATTGGCACACGAGAAGTAAGGACACCAGCCACCATGGCGGGACAAAAGATCCGAATCCGGCTTAAGGCCTATGACCACGAGGTCATCGATTCATCGGCACGCAAAATTGTCGAGACGGTGATCCGTACAGGTGCATCGGTTGCTGGCCCAGTGCCATTGCCAACGGAAAAGAACGTGTACTGCGTGATTCGTTCACCTCACAAGTACAAGGACAGCCGTGAGCACTTCGAGATGCGCACTCACAAGCGCCTCATAGACATTCTCGACCCCACGCCAAAGACGGTTGATTCGCTTATGCGTCTTGACCTTCCGGCTGGTGTCGATATCGAGATCAAGCTGTAGGGACGACGATCACAATGGGCACCAACGTAAAGGGCGTACTGGGCACCAAGCTCGGCATGACACAGGTCTGGGACGAGAACAACAAAGTTGTTCCTGTCACAGTTGTGCAGGCTGGACCTTGTGTAGTTACCCAGGTTCGCACTCCAGAGAACGACGGCTACTCAGCCGTACAGATCGCCTTCGGTGCGATCGATCCACGCAAGGTCAACAAGCCTGCAGCAGGACACTTCGATAAGGCTGGGGTTACACCTCGTCGCCATCTCGTTGAGATCCGCACGGCTGATGCGTCGGAGTACACATTGGGCCAGGAGCTCACTGCTGACACCTTCGTAGACGGCCAGCGCATCGACGTCACCGCAACGACCAAGGGCAAGGGCTTCGCCGGTGCCATGAAGCGTCATGGTTTCCATGGCCTTCGTGCAACGCATGGTGTTACCCGTAAGCACCGTTCACCAGGCTCAATTGGTGGATGTTCAACACCTGGTCGCGTATTCAAAGGCATGAAGATGGCCGGCCGTATGGGTGGCGATCGTCAAACAACCTTGAACCTCATCGTTCAAAGTGTTGATGCAGCTAATGGCTTGCTTCTGATTAAAGGCGCAGTTCCAGGACCTAAGGGCGCACTCGTGTTCGTCCGTACCGCAGTGAAGGAGGCGTAACGATGACTTCTGTTGACGTACGCACCCCAGCTGGCGTTACTGCAGGCAAGGTTGATCTCCCTGCCGAAATCTTCGACGTGCAGGTCAACGTTCCGTTGATCCACCAGGTTGTTGTTGCTCAGCTTGCTGCAGCACGCCAGGGCACCCATGACACCAAGCGTCGTGGCGAAGTTCGCGGTGGTGGCCGTAAGCCTTATAAGCAAAAGGGCACCGGCCGTGCTCGACAGGGCTCGATCCGCGCACCACATTACGCAGGCGGCGGTGTAGCCCATGGCCCACACCCACGTGACTATTCACAGCGCACACCTAAGAAAATGAAAGCTGCAGCACTTCGCGGCGCATTGTCTGATCGTGCTCGCGATGGCAAGGTACATGTCGTTTCTGAACTGGTTAATGGCCCAAAGCCATCCACGAAGCAGGCACTCGCGTTGATCGCAGCGCTTGGTCTTGAACAGGGTCGTGTATTGGTCGCCATTACTCGCACCGATGACAGCTCTGCATTGAGTCTTCGCAATGTTCCTGCAGTGCACGTGCTGTACATCGATCAGCTCAACACATACGACGTGTTGGTCAACGATCATGTGCTCTTCACCGAAGATGCACTCGAAGCTTTCATCGCTGGTAACCCAGCTGGTAAGAGTGTGAAAGCTGTTGCAACTGAGGGCGAGGTACAGGCATGAGAATCGCAGACCCCCGCGACATTCTGATTGCACCAGTGGTGTCAGAAAAGAGCTATGCACTTCTCGACGAGAACAAGTACACATTTCTCGTCTCCACAAGTGCAAATAAGACGCAAATCAAGATCGCAGTTGAAGAAGTTTTTGGTGTGAAGGTCACTTCAGTGAACACCATGAACCGTGCAGGCAAGCGCCTGCGCACCAAGACTGGTTTTGGTAAGCGTGCCGACACCAAGCGCGCAATCGTTTCTGTAGCAGACGGCGACCGCATCGACATCTTCGGAGGCCCGGTCTCCTGACCGGCCATCGATCACCAGAGGAACTGAAATGGGAATCCGTAAGTACAAGCCGACTACACCGGGCCGTCGTGGCTCGTCCGTAGCCGACTTTGTCGAGCTCACTCGGTCACAGCCGGAGAAGTCGCTCGTTCGTCCATTGCCGAAGAAGGGTGGCCGCAATAACAGCGGTCGCATCACTACTCGACATCAAGGTGGCGGACACAAGCGCGCTTACCGCATCATTGACTTCAAGCGTTCTGATAAAGATGGCGTGCCGGCCAAAGTCGCACACATTGAATACGATCCGAACCGCACCGCGCGTATTGCATTGCTGCATTACGCGGATGGCGAGAAGCGTTACATCATTGCGCCAAACAAGCTGAAGCAGGGCGACGTTATCGAGACGGGCCCAACCGCCGATATCAAGCCAGGCAACTGCCTACCCATGCGTAACATCCCCGTCGGCACAGTGATCCACGCAGTGGAGCTCAAGCCAGGCGGCGGCGCGAAGATTGCCCGTTCCGCAGGAGCAAGCATTCAGCTTGTTGCTAAGGATGGTCCCTTTGCACAGTTGCGTATGCCATCCGGTGAAATCCGCAACGTTGATCTGCGCTGTCGCGCAACCATCGGCGAAGTTGGTAACGCTGAGCAGTCGAATATCAACTGGGGTAAGGCCGGCCGTATGCGTTGGAAGGGCAAGCGCCCAACCGTTCGCGGTGTTGCAATGAACCCGGTAGACCATCCACATGGTGGTGGTGAAGGTAAGACTTCTGGTG
>JBAXJN010000065.1:0-6812 GCA_037137855.1 Actinomycetes bacterium | reverse complement strand
TTCGCCTTCATCGGATGGTTCATCCTGGACTTAACCGCTAATACAACACAAGATCGCCTTTCAAGTGAACTCACCCTTCACGTTGAGGGTGCGACAAAGACGGTAAATGGCGATGACTTCGCTGCTTTGAATGCTTCAGTGCCTGCTGTTCCTGACGCAAAAGATGAGACTGGCTTTGGTTATCCAACAAGTCCGCTCTATAAGTCAGTTGCATCAGATCTCTTCACTGTTTATAACGTCGTGAAGGCAGGAACCTACACCTGGTTTAAGGACCCCAAAGACGGCAAGCTCTACACCTCCGCTTCGTCGGGCTACTATCGCGAGCCTCAGACCGGCTACCACTTCAAAGTGCCTCTTGCCGATGTCACGGATGATCTTACGTACAAACTGATGACTCAAGGTTTGACCAAAACTACGCAGCAACCGGCATACACAGATGCATATGGTTCCTGGATTTCGACCTACACCCCGATTCTTGATAAGAGTGGTCAATCTGTAGGTGGCATTGGTCAGGACTACTCACTTGACTACGTCGCTCAAGTTCAGGCTGATGTTCGCGCAAAAGTGTTGCCAGCACTCATCATCAGCTACATCGTACTGGTTGCTCTAGTGCTGCTTATCTCAACGAATATTGTTCGTCGCTTGAAGCGTTTGACTGTGGCTACTTCACGTATTGCAGATGGGGAATATGACCTCAACGTTAAGTCCCTTATGCGCTCACGTTTGCGTGATGAGATGTACACCTTGGCCGAATCCTTCGCACTCATGGCATCCAAAGTTGCAGCTCGTGAGCAATCCCTGAAGCAAGAAGTTACCCGGCTGAAAGTGGAGATTGATCAGTCCCGTCGCTCAGAAGCAGTGAAGGAGATCACCGAAAGCGAAGGGTTCGCCGATATTGCGGCAAAAGCGGCTGAAATGCGGCGTCGAATGAGAGAAGAACCAACTCAATCATGAGCCTTGGTGGCAGCACAGAAATTATCGGCATCCCAGGGATGTCGGTCATCGATGTGCTGCCCGGCACCCATGAAGAGGCGCTTCGTGCACTTCAGGCAGTTCACCTTCGACACTTTGAGGCAAGTTACCCGTGGGCTGTTAGTGATTTTGAACGGACTTGGCTCCATGGTGCTTCCCAGCCCAATGTGATCGAGCACCAGTGGCTCTTGTTAGTAGATGGCAAACCGTGTGGCGAGTGTGTCTTTCATGTGAATCTTGACCGCAAAGTCATCCTTCGTCATTACATGGCGGTAGATCAAGACGTGCGAGCCGGATTGCCGATTGAATGGCTTACAGATTTCAACGCCTTTGCTGAAGCTTGGTGCGATGTGGATGCGCAAGCCAAAGGAATTGAACTCCAAGCGATGATGAGTGAGATTCAGTCAAAACATGTCGCAGGCTGGAAGCGCATGGGGCACGTGAGTCCCGCCATCGAATACCGTGAACCGATTCACGGGAAACATTGGCAGAAATATGGGGACGTTGAGTTTGTGTCAATGAGTGTGAATCTCAAAATACTCCCAGCAGGTAAGCAAGTGCCACTTCGAGAAGTCACCAAGGCCGCAGTGTCGGCATTCTTGTTAGACAACTATGGGCTGCCTGAGAGCGACCCGACAGTACAGAGCATCTTGTTTAATTGTGAGCAACTTGACTAGTCGAAGTTGAGCTTGTCGAGCAACGCCCTGCCGCCTGCTTTAACTGCTCGCTTCTGAATGACGGAGTAGCGCCCGTCACTTTCGCGTAGAGCGCCGTCGCTTAGTAAAAGATCAATCGCTGTAGAAAGTTCAGCCGGATCAAATTCAGTTAAGCGTGCAGAAATTTCTTCAAGAGTCGAGCTGCCTTCACGCAAGATTGAGGCAACTATTCGGCGCTCAGCGGGAGTGCGATCGAGTAGTCCCATCATGCCGGCAGAAATTGCCTCGCGTGACAGCGATCGGGTTACGGTTGTTTGAATTGCGATTGCGTGTTCACCGCGTTCTTCGCCAACAGTAAGTCGCAGGTCACCACAATGATTACCAGGACCAAGGATTGCAACTCGTCGTTGCTGACCATCGTCATTTTGGGTAGCTATTTCTACTGAGCCCGAAATAATGAATACGACTCTGTCGGCCGGAGCGCCCTGACGGTAAATGTAATCCCCAGCTTCATAGCGTTCAGTAAGCATGCGTGTGAGTAGATTTTCGTGCTGCCCAGCTTCGATACCAATACTTGAAAGATCGATTTCGCCTGTGCTGAGTCTGCGTGACCACAGTTGTGAATATTCCGGTGAACTTACGAGTAGTTCTTCGTGAGTCGCCATGTGCTGGCCTTTTGCGGTGCAGTACAAAACAAGGTCAACTTCATTGGCTAGATCCGGGTCCCGCAAACACACGATGATGTTCGGGACATCTGATTCGCGTAAGACCTTCAGCAAAGGTCGCGCGGTCTCACTGTCACTTAATGAAATAAGTGGCCCAACTAATAATGTTGAGGGAGCAGCAGCCAGGGCGATGGCCAAGGAGAGGCGTTGGCGCTCATTAGGGGTCAATAGGGCACTACCCGGGCCTAGGGGCGAGTCCAGGCCGTTTTCCGTGATGGAAAAATCATCGATTCCGACTTGCTTGAGTAGCGCGCGAATGTGTGCGTCAGGGAGGTCGGGAGCAACAGCATGAACCTGTTCTCGAATAGTTGAGTTAAAGCCACTTGGATCATCGGGCACGAGAACCACGTCGAGGTTTACAAAGGCAGTGCGCAAATGATGCCCGTCGAGTGTTTCTCGCCACGAATCTTTGTGATGGCCCGCAGCAAGGATCGAGAGAACTAGCCCAGGGTCGATGCTTGAATCGGTAACGAGGCCAACAATGCCGTTAGCGGGAAAGGACAGCTTGGCAAGACTCAATTCCGGGTCGATAGATTTGGTGAAAGCATCGACCTGTTCGCGATGATCATCTGAGCCGACCAGAATTTGATCGATGCGTGAGCGACTCACGAGTGCGAGTTGAATAGATCGGATCCACGGAGGCAAGGCCTCGAGTCCACGCACTACACCTTCGACGTACAAAATTGCTGCGGCGACGGCCGCTAATGTTTCTTCGCCCGAGGTGATGGCAAAAAGAACGACAAATAAGAGACCCGCTAATCCAGCAGCATGTGCACCAGTGACGAGTTTGGCAATACTGATTCCTTGATGGTGTGCTGCTTCGCTGAGATCGTGGCTTCGGATGTTAAATCGTGAAGTAATCCAAGTGTGCAGATGCAACCCTGAGATGATTCGAGGTGACGTTATCGCTTCATCAACTGCCTCACCAAGCAGATTATTTGCATCAAGTCTTTCTCGATCTAAAGTGATGAGTGTGCGACCAATAGCGCTGCGAATGACCAAGAACACCAACGTTGCCACGGTCATTGCAACGCCTGCATGCCATTCAACGTAGGTCAGCAATCCGAGGCTAATCAGGATTCGAAAGACACCCGGCAATCCCATGTTCAAGGTTTGCTCAAAGGCGTCACTGATGTAATCCACATCGGTGGTGTGGCGACTTACAACCGATGCTCGATCAAGCCCGTGTCCTTGCAAGGACCTGCCAGTCAAAGTGACTTGGAAAATCCGACGGCGCAGTTGATTTGCTGAAGTAACAGCAACAGTGTGACCAGCGATATGTGCGTAGTACCCAATCACCAGCTGGGCGACCATGAGCCCCATCAGCCAATACGCCAATGAACTCCAGTGGCCATGGTGGAGCAGCGTTTCAAAAACTAACGGAATTGCAGCCTGGCAGATCAGCATGATTGCCGTGCAGGTGAGACCAAAGGTGAGGGTTTTGAAGGAACCCTTGAGGTAGGGCTTGTACCACCGAAGAAGGTTGCGGAAGGCGCCTCTGGTCTGTGCGTGTTCAGTCACGTGATCATCCTTGCGCATCGTGGATTCAAAAGTACTCCACCCTCCGGATTATCTGGGACCCTCAGGTTGAAAGGCGATCGAGAAGGGCTTTTATTTTCGGAGTCGTTTTCGCGCCGTGCGTATGCAGGTGCATGCGCCATCGAGGCTCGCCGCCAAGTCCACCGATACCGCCAACTAATTCTTCGATGAAACCTCGATCCCCAAGCCAGTTCACGCGGGTTTGTGCTTCAAGCTCATCGATATTTAAATTCACCGCGATCTCATGAATAGTCATCGGGCCGCGTCTCAGTAATGCACGCTGTGTTGCACGAATTGCGGGAGGGGTTTCTAAAAGGTCCACCATGCTTTTATCTGGCAGGTGCATCACAACATCGCGCGTGATCCCGACACTAAGTTTGGCATCTCGAATATGCATTTCATAGTTATGTCCGCCAGTCGTACGCAAGTTATCGAGTCCATGCAAGTGGAGTCCGGCAATCGCTGCACCCGGTTCAAGCTCCGGGAATCGAAAACCAACGAAGACCCCATAGAAAGGCTGGTGTTCCCAGCGCACTTCATCTGCGGCACAGACTTCTGCGTAGGTGCGATAGGGCGGATCTTGTGGTTTCACACTTCGCACGAGTACGCGGTTAAACGAACCTTCAAGGCGAACGGAAACAATTGCGCCGGGATCATCGACGAGTTGTTCAATGATCACTTTGACTTCATCAAGATCAACATCTTGTAGGTGAATCACCGTTGGCGAATCGAGAGTCGACACAATCGCAAAAGGTGTACGGGTGCTCAAAGGCATGAGTTCTGCAGTGCCATGCCAGTCCACGCGCCACGGTTCACCGTCGACAACAACAAGCTCTCCATCAAGTCGATCGACCGTGCCTAGGCCGTGATCACCGCCAGCGAGTGCTTCTTCCAATGTGGCAACCCCGTCAAAACCACCATCAAGTAGCACGTGCGCAAGTTGAAGCTGATGCACTGCATCGTCAACAGAGCAGGCCCGCGGATCAAGACCAGCTCGCTTGATTGTTGCTGCGGCAACCAGAGGTGCGTCAAAAGTCATCGTTACCTTTCTTGATGCCAAGAGCCACACGGATGGTTGCAGACAGTTACACGCACAAGGTTCACATACAGTTGGAACATGAGTGACGAAGGTACGCCCACAGCAGAGCACACTTGGTCCAGCGATCCACAAACACAAGGTGGCCTTGCTGACCCGGCAGTGCTGCCGCTGTCCGTTGATAAGCCTGCTGCTGAGCCTGATGACCATGCGACTGTGCGCACCTCGAGCGAGGCAATTGTCGCGTTTGTCCTGTCGCTGATCTCCTGGATTGCCTGCCCGATCGTTTTCGCCGTCGTGGCGCTGATCTTTGCGATGAAAGCAGAAAAGTCGATCTCAACTTCAGCAGGTCAGGTGTCTGGTGGTGGTGTGCTGTTGGCCGCCAAACTCATCGCTTGGATCAATATCGGGTTTTGGATCGCAGTTTTGGTCATTGGCGGGTTTATCGGTATCGTTCTACTCCTTGCAGGTGCTGGGTCTGGGCCCACGTATCCGTGAGGAAATGCACCCAGTTTTGCCCAAGAGCGGACCCCGTTTTGACTCTTGTAAGTAAAGCCGGGTAATCTTCCCCTTCGTGTCTGACCCCTCAGGCGCAACCCGCTGTGCGAACTTCCCCCGAAGCACGCATCGATGCGAATCTCGCATCTGGGATCTATCCACGTTGTTGGTGTTCGTTGCCGCCGCAAGGCGCTCGACACACCCGACCGCGTGGGTCGGAGACTGAGGGATGAGAAACAGCAAGGTCAACAACGAGAAAGGCAACACGTGCCAACGATTCAGCAGCTGGTCCGTAAGGGTCGCCAGGACAAGGTCTCCAAGACCAAGGCTCCTGCACTTAAGGGCAGCCCACAACGCCGTGGCGTGTGTACCCGCGTGTACACAACGACACCTAAGAAGCCGAACTCTGCGCTTCGTAAGGTCGCCCGCGTGCGTCTGACCTCTGGCATCGAAATCACTGCCTACATCCCCGGCGTTGGTCACAACTTGCAGGAGCACTCAATCGTTCTTGTCCGCGGTGGTCGTGTTCGCGATCTCCCCGGTGTTCGTTACAAGGTCATCCGCGGCGCACTTGACACCCAGGGTGTTAAGAACCGCAAGCAGGCCCGTAGTAAGTACGGCGCGAAGAAGGAGAAGGCTTAATGCCTCGTAAAGGTCCTGCCCCGAAGCGCCCGATCATCATTGATCCGGTCTACCAGGCACCAATTGTTACCCAACTCATTAACAAGGTTCTCCTTGATGGCAAGCGCTCGACTGCCGAAAAGATTGTCTACGGCGCGCTCGAAGGCTGCCAAGAAAAGACCGGCACCGATCCAGTGCAGACGCTCAAGCGTGCACTCGACAACATTCGTCCAACCCTTGAAGTTCGCTCCCGCCGTGTTGGTGGCGCGACCTACCAGGTACCAGTTGAAGTTAAGGCTGGCCGTTCAACCACACTCGCACTTCGTTGGTTGATTACGTACTCACGTCAGCGTCGCGAAAAGACAATGACTGAGCGCCTCATGAATGAGCTCTTGGATGCTTCAAACGGTCTTGGCGCCAGCGTCAAGAAGCGCGAAGACACCCACAAGATGGCTGAGTCCAACAAGGCCTTCGCTCACTACCGCTGGTAACACCCACTCTTTTTCACCACAAGCAACGGAGAACACTCGTGTCAACGCAGACCAGTCTCGATCTGGCCAAGGTGCGCAACATCGGCATCATGGCTCATATCGACGCGGGCAAGACCACGACCACCGAGCGCATCCTGTTCTACACCGGTATCAACTACAAGATCGGTGAAGTGCACGAAGGTGCAGCAACGATGGACTGGATGGAGCAGGAGCAAGAGCGCGGCATCACCATTACGTCTGCTGCTACCACCTGTGTCTGGAAAGACCACACGAT
>JBAXJN010000064.1:0-7105 GCA_037137855.1 Actinomycetes bacterium | reverse complement strand
TGCCAAAAACACGCACCAAGCTCGGCTTTGATGTTGATGACCTGCGCAAGATCAATCCGAAATTGATTTACGCAAAGGGCACAGGAGCTGGACCACTTGGCCCAGAAAACTTACGTGGCGGATATGACGGCGCAAGCTGGTGGGCGCGCGGATCGCTTTCCAGTTCAGCAATGACCGTCACGCGCACTGACACTCCCCCAGGCATGGTCGGCCACGGCGATGGCATGTCCGGCATGGTTTTTGCCGGCGGCATTTGCGCAGCATTGTTTAAGCGTGAGCGAACTGGTGAAGCAGCCGTGGTGGACTCATCACTAATGGGCACAGCGGCTTGGTTCAACGCGCCAGCAATTATCGGTGCGCGACTCGCACCAGGAATGGGAATGCTCGGACAGTACGTTGACCGCGCCGTGAGCCAATGGTCAGGCACGAACTACAAGACAAGCGATAACCGCTACATCTGCATGTCTTATCTCGGTGATCATCAAGATGAGTTCGAAGATTTAGCCCGCCTGATTAAGCACGAGGAACTCATCACGGACTCGCGTTTTGATTCAACCGCCAACCGTGTGCAGAACTCACAGACGCTCATGGCAGTTCTCGATGACGTATTTATCACCAGAACCCTTGCCGACTGGAAAACAACGCTATTGCCATCAAAGGGCGTGTGGGCTCCAGTGCAAAGCCCGGAAGAAATGTTTGATGATCCGATGGCGATCGCAAACGGGATGGTTCGCGTACCAACAAACGAACCAGGAACACCTGTAGTGGTCATGCCGCCAGTGATGTTCAACGAAGATGCCGGTTCAGGCAATCCTGCTCCGGACTTTGGTCAGCACACTGATGAGATTTTGACCAAGCTTGTCGGCCTAGATGCAGCACGAATCAAAGAGCTGCGAGCATCACGAATTATTGCCTAAACCGAAACTCAAAAAGTATTGCCTTTCATGGTCGGATAACAAGTGCACGCCGCTTGATATCCGACCATGAACCAATTCGGTTACGAACTGTTGGACCTGACGGCGCGTCTGGCGCATTGATTTTTTTCCAGCCATCCCATCCCGCGTAACTTCCGGAGGTAGCCGGATCGTCTAAATAACGAGCAATGTGCTTCAAAATTTCTTCGTCAGTCCACGCTGACGCATACGAACGATTCGGGCGCGTGCCAGTTGGAACGCCAGCAAGGCCAGCTGCCGCAACCCAGGTGCCAAATCTCTGCAAGATTCGGGGCGCTGATGGACCATCGATTTGACCACTGCTGATGAGTTCTCGATATTTGTCATAAGACAGACCCGTTGCATTATTTTTAACTGCATCCCACGAGCGGCGCAGCGCCGCATAAATATCCTCGTCCGAATAGACCTGTGAATATTCGCCTTCACGTACCCGAATCGCCAAACGCCGCACTTCATCGTTCATCGCGGCAGCTAGTTGAGCATCAGTTAATCCCAACGCCGCTTGGGCATCACGCGCGCTTGATCCGGGGTGTGCTTTAAGCCAATCAGCAAGCACATCAGATACCTGCCAATGGAATGTTGATTCAGCCTCATCCAATGTTGGACCAAGAATGCGAGACACCATATCTGAATTAACGCCGAATGCACCTGCGATTAGCAGCAACGACCATCCTTGCTCGCGAAGAGTCAACATGGCTCGCTGTTGAATATCTACTCTTGTCGCTTCTTGATTCGCACGCTCCACGCACACACCGTAGTCCTTGAGCCTTAATGGCACCTCTGACGATGTGGATCTGTAGAGCTTGCGGCGCTTAGCTACTCGTCATAAGGACAGCACCAGAGAACGGTCCAACGGCGTTGGCCCAAACTGCAACCTCAGCGTCCTTGACCTGGCGTGCACCCGACTCATTACCGCGCAATTGGCGAATGGACTCGATACAGAAGTTCGCTCCGTGTCTGCGTCCCACGTTGCAGGCTCCACCGTCGGTGTTCACTGGAAGGCTACCTCCCAGCTTCGTTGCGCCGGACTCAACAAATGGACCGGACTCACCCTCGCCGCAGAAGCCCAAGGCTTCAAGCCACTGGAACACGATGATCGTGAAACCGTCATACAACTGCGCGCAGTCCACGTCAGCTGGCTTTAGATCGGTGCGTGCCCACATCAGTTCCGCTGCGTGATAAGGCGAGTTGTGGTTCATGTCAAGAACCTTTTCGAAGCCTGCAGGAAGCACGTCGGTGGCCGAGAGTGAAGCTGACTCGACGAACACTGGCTTCTTGGCGAAATCGTGTGCCCGCTCTTCAGTGGTAAAGATGATCGCCGAAGCCGAGTCAACCGGGTAGTCACAATCGAGCAAACGAACTGGCTTGCTCACGAACCTCGAGTTTAAGTAATCGTCCATCGTCAGCGGATCGCGCATGAGCGCATCGTCGTTGAGTGCAGCATTGGCGCGCTGAGAGATCACGTGTGCACCGAACTGCTCTTCGGTCGTTCCATAACGTTCCATGTGTCGCTGCGCTGGCAGTGCGGAGATAGTCTGGATCGGCGTTACTGATCCGAACGGCATCGTGAACTGTGAGTCCCCAGGTACAAACATTGGCCCTTGCACAGAGTCACGCTCTTGTTCGCTGCTCAGGCGTTGATTGATGACACGCACCGTCAGCACCGTGTGTGCCTGGCCGCTTTGGATTGCAGCGATCGCTGAGATCGCGGCATGGATGTAAGCCGGACCACCCTGGTCGGAGTTGTAGAAGCTGATCGGCATCATCCCCATCATCTGGGCAACATCGAGTGCATCGATGCGATCTAAGCCCGGAGGCTCTGCGCCAGCGATGCCGGCGTGTAACACGACGCCATCGATTTGGTCAGCGGTAATGCCACAGTCCTTCATTGCTGCCGTGATGGCCTGTGCGACCAATTGGCGACGGTTAAATCCGGTACGACGACCGGTGGTGGAATAGCCGACGCCGATTGCGGCGACACGATCACTCTTTGCCATGTGGTTCTCCTTGGAAGTTACGCGGGTTACGCCGGTCAGGCGAGCTTGAAAAGTGGAAGGGTGAGGCCTGGGGCTACCTCTTGGAAAGTCACCTGGACGGGCATGCCGATCCGGATGTCATCGTTAGGGATATCAACCATGTTGCTCGTTATGCGTATATCCGAGTCTTCCTCGAGCGCCACGATGATCAGGTTGTACGGCACCTTGTCAACGAAGTATGGGTGGAAGGGCTGCACGGTGGTCGTGTGCGAGTAAATCGTGCCACGACCCGATACCTGCGCTGGTGCCAGATTGTCCATCGAATGGCATTTGGGGCATATTGGCCGTGGATAGTGAATGTAGGTGCCGCAGTCCCCGCAGCGCAGGATGAGCAACTGATGCTTAGCTACTCCCTCCCAGAAGAAACTCGTGAGGTTATCGACCTCAGGAATCGGTGGGTAGTCAGCCGCTGTGGCCGACTCGGGGATACCAATGTTCGAGATTCCCATCGCGTGTTCCTCCGGTTTCAGTGTTTAACCGGCAATACCAAGGTGCACGCTGGCGCCGGACTTGGATGAACGTACTACCGCCGCGCTGCGGCGCGCAGGCTTTTCACTCAGTAGGTGTCACTTTGCTTTTGCGCCATGAACGCGGCCCGTATCGCCTCTCGTATATTTGGACTGTCAGTCATAATTTTGGTCCAAATCAGTTGATTTGCGTATAACTCAATTCGCTATCGAATAAACTTCACATTCGAGTGATTCGCTTTGCTGCATTTTCACGAGATTCATCCGTCTACAAGTACCTTCAGGGCATTTTGCGTTCAACACCATCGATAAGGAATCAACATGGCTACCCGCACTCTTGGCTCGACCGGCATGCACGTTTCACAACTAGCACTTGGCACGATGATGTTCGGCAAATGGGGCGAGCCAGACCACGATGTAAGCATCTCGATCATTCACCGCGCACTTGATGCTGGAATCACTTTGGTTGACACCGCTGACATGTACTCATTCGGGGAGTCAGAAATCATCGTCGGTAAAGCACTGGTTGGTCGTCGCGACGACGTCATTCTTGCTACCAAGTTTCATAACCCGATGGGTCGAACTGATCCATTGAAGCGCGGTAACTCCCGTCGCTGGATTATTAAAGAAGTTGAAGACTCACTTCGTCGTCTCCAAACTGAATGGATCGACCTCTACCAAGTGCACCGCCCAGAGCCTGGCACCGATTTCGAAGAAACACTTGGAGCACTTTCTGACCTGGTTACCCAAGGCAAGATTCGTTACATCGGCACCTCAACATTTCCTGCAACACAAATCGTTGAAGGTCAGTGGCTTGCCGAGAAGAGGAACCTCAAGCGTGTTGTTGCTGAACAGCCTCCTTACTCAATCTTTGTTCGTGGCATTGAAACTGATGTGCTTCCAACAGCGCAGAAGTACGGCATGGGCACGCTCACTTGGAGTCCACTTGCTGGCGGCTGGCTCAGCGGCCGCTACCGCATTGAAGGTTCGACCGCATCCAACTCAGCAACCACTATTCGTTCAGCTAGCCCTGGCTTTGATGCTGACCTTCCCGGTAACCAAGCCAAGTTGATTGCTGCTGATGCTCTGGCACGGTTGGCAGAGGAAGTTGGCATCACCTTGCCGCAGCTTGCCTTGGCTTTTGTGCTGGAACATCCGGGCGTCACTTCAGTGATCACTGGTCCGCGAACAATGGAACAGTTGGAAACCCAACTTGGCGCAGATGAAATCAAATTGACCGCAGATGTGCTTGATCGCATTGATCAGATTGTTGCTCCAGGCACCAATCTTGAGGGCACCGATGGTGGTTGGGCCTTGCCTTGGATGGCGCCGCAAGCACGGCGTCGCGGCTAACAAACAGCTGGGTCCGGCTTGCGTACGCGGCCGGACCTAACTGAACTCATCATGCAGTGAATCAGGCCTTTTTATAGATTGCGTGATTTCCGATCCGACGCCAGAGAATTTGCACTGCACCATCGCGGTCTACAAATTCAAAAGTCGCACGACCATCAGGACCAGAGAAAGACCAAGTCATTTCCCAAATTCTTGGTGCGCTGGCCATTGGACGCACGCGTAGGGACCGCGGCCATGAATTCAGCAGGCCCGTTTCGATATACCGAATACAACCTTCATGAAACGCCGTGATTGAGTTTCGAAATTGCAGTTGGTGTTCGACCGGTAACGCAACAAAGTCTGAATCGAATCGAGTCGTGCGCTCAAACTTCATTCACCTAGTGAATCGGGGTCCGGTAGGGACTGCAAAAACTCGTCCACACCCTCGGTGACCATAACTTTTTTGGCAGCAACTAATTCATCAACTTCGCGTTCACCGGCCTGCCACTGCTCCTGCCAAAACCAGGCCTCCTGGGCTGGGATAGCAACCGTGGGTCGTAACTCAAGAACACCATCGGCGCGTTCAGTGATTTCCACTTGAGCGCCCGGCTCATCAAGGCGATAACGCTTGCGTAAGGCAGCTGGAAGCGCGACGAGTCCGCGGGATTGGACAGCGACATAACCATGGAATGGCGCAGATGTGCTCATGGCACCAGAGTAGGCCTTTAACAGTAATTCAGCAATACTGTAATTCAGGCAAAAGTAGAGTTAATCTGCCCGCAGCACCAGCATGAATTGCCCGCCGCCTGGCTCAAGAGATGTCGAAAGAGCCATTCCGGGAGCAAAGCGGGATAGTCGATCAAGCAACCACGCAGAAGCGATCTCTCCATCGGCTTGGCTTGGGCAGCGGGCAATCACTTCGCGGCCGCCCTTGCGTGAGAGTCGATCAACGGTGGCAACGATTGGCGAGGGATCAACCACGAGCAGGTCAGCGCCCCAGGGAACGACCGGTGCCTTTTTGCCCTTTGCGGTGTTGCAATCTCGGTGAGCGAGGCGTTCAACGGAGACTGCACCCTTTTTGCCCTTTGCGGCGGCAAAGCCATCAACGCTTGGGCCGCGATCGGAGTTCACTGATGCTTCAGGGTCTACGGGTGCATCACAGAGCCAGCAGCGCCAGCCGTCACGTTCACCGATTTCGTTCAAATCACTCATATGCGCAGGCTACTGGAGAAACACCAGCAGAAATTCCAGGAGAAAAATTTGCATGACAAAACACACGCCTTAGGTGGCCAGCTGATCAACAACTCGCCTGAAGACTGATGGAAGTGCACGAGCAGAAGGAACAATCAACGGTCGAAGCATGCGCTGAGATGATGCCCAGAGCAATCCACCTGTGAGCAAGCGATATGACCGCGTGATGCTGCTCCACTCACCTTCATAGCTGCCAAGGTCATCACTTGAAATAGCACGCACGGCGGCTTCGGCTTCAGCAAAACCCACTCGCAAGCCTTCGCCCGTTAATGCATCGACGTACCCCGCTGCGTCTCCCACCAGCAGAGCGCGTCCAAGAGTGCGAGTAGATGCACGCTGGCGAAAGGGCCCAGCGCCGCGGGCAGTACTAGCCGGAGTTGCCGAAGCAAGATGAGTGGCTAATACAGGAATACTCGCGATCGAGGCTTCAAGATTCAATGGAGAGGTACCAAGCACAGCAACGCCAACGAGGTTGTCGGCAACAGGAGTGATGTAAACCTCGGCATCAGGCAGCCAATAAACCTCGACCATGTCAGACCAGGGACGAACCGTGAAGTGTTGGCGCACACCGAACCGTTGTTGCCCACCAGCTGGCAAGGCCAACCCAAGGCTGCTGCGCACTTTTGAATGCAAACCATCAGCGCCCACTAAATAGCGAGCTTTGATGCCGGCTGTTTGAATAGATCCAGGCTCCTGCACGATCTCATCGACCCGACCTTCAACAAAGGTGACACCTAACTCACGGGCACGAGCAGAAAGCGCGGTCTGCAACTCTGTGCGGCGAACACCACGACCAGGCGCGCCTGTAAAGGCTGCTTGGGCAACCCGATCCCCCGAGATGTAACTGATACCTCGAAAATCGATGCCGCAAGGATCAACACCAATACAGGCAAGGCGCGCAAGGGCGTCAGGCATCAGCCCTTCACCGCAGGCTTTGTCGATCGGACCATTACGGGGTTCAACAATCGCCACTTCGAGGCCGGCCAATGCCGCATTGATAGCGGTGACCAGGCCAACTGGCCCGGCACCAGCAACGAGCACGTCGATCATCACAACACCGGAGGAA
>JBAXJN010000063.1:0-7127 GCA_037137855.1 Actinomycetes bacterium | reverse complement strand
TTGCTTGGCGCTTGTTCGTCGGGAAGTGCCGATCAGCCGATTTCAACGGCCTGCGACCAGCCCACGATCGAGACTACGATCGATATGTTCTTGCATGAATCGGAAATGCACATAACTTCTTTTGAGTCATTGAAGTGCTCTGGTGACTGGGCCTATGCAAAGGCAGCGGTTGAGGACACTCAGGGTGCCGCAACCAATGAAAGCTACCTATTTCAGATCATAGGTGTGAACTGGGTGCTGAAGGCGCCAGAGACTGTTTGCGGCTCAGCAACTGGCGATGGTGCCCGACCAGTGGATACCGAAGTCCCAGCGGACTTGTGGGCGCAAGCCTGTACCTCTATTTGAAAGTAGTTACACGGTTCCGTCTGAAAGTCCGCTCAAGACTTCATGCGCACGGGCTTTGACATCTTCAAGATTGTTGAGCTTTCGAAGCCCGGCGAATTGCTGAACCATCCGATGGTTGCCTGCAAAGTCGGATTGATGCCGGTCCAGAAAGTCCCAGTACAGCGTGGTGAACGGACAGGCTTGATCACCGACTCGAAGTGCGGGTTTGTACTGACAGTCGTTACAGAACTGCCCCATGCGCTTGATGTACGCCCCACCAGCGATGTAGGGCTTCGTCATCATTGTTCCGTCATCAGCGTGCAGCCCCATGCCGATGACATTAGGAACCATCACCCAGTCAGCCGCGTCAATGAACACTCGCTGCATCCAGCCAAGAAACTCCTGTGGATCAACGCCGCTCAGTAGCGCCAGGTTGCTCAGCAGCATGAGTCGAGGAATGTGGTGCACCCAGCCCCGTTGTTCGATATCCGAGACGGTGGACTTCATGCAAGCCATCTTGGTTGCGGTGGGATCTTCGAAGAGCGGAAGTAAGGGCCGATGTGCGGACAAGAAATTGTTTTGCTCATATTGGGCAGGGAAGAGCCAGTACACGCCGTTGATGTATTCGCGCCAGCCGATGATCTGCCGGATGAAGCCTTCAATTGAGGCAAGCGGAACGTCACCTTGGTCAAATCGCTCGATTGCTGCATCGCAGACTTCTTGTGGACTGATGAGCCCTACGTTGAGATAAGGAGACAGCATTGAGTGATGAGCCGACCAGGTTTCCTTGGGCATAGCGTCTTCATAAGGACCAAAGCCGGCAAGTGAATTGGTGAGAAACCACCTGAGTTGCTGTAATGCTCCGGCGCGTGTTGTTGCCCAGGTCTCGTCAGCAGGTGATCCCCAAAGTGAATAATCGCTGTTGCTCAATCGGTCCGCAACACGGCGATCGATCTCATCAGATTCAAAGGTTGGCGGTGTGGGCCATTCGTATCCGGATTTTGGCGGGGGTAGCCGGTTTTCGCTATCAAGATTCCAGACATCTCCTAGCGGGGCAGAACCCTGCATGAGATATCCCAGCCGATTGCGTTGCCACCGATAGAAATGTTCTTGAGTAAGCGATTTTCGGCCAGCTGCCCAGGACGCAAACTGTTCACGCGTGGTGAGAAAAGAATCATCGACAAATAAATCGATGTGCAGTTCTTGAAAGACGCTTTGAAGTTTACGAGAACGCGGCTGAGTCGCAATTATTTCCTGGCCCGGATGCGCTGTGCGAAATTCTTGAATTCCGGCTCGTAGCGAAGAGGCGCGAACTCGGTGGACGGTAAACCCTTCGGTTTCGAGTTCAACGGCAAAGTGCTCGCTGGCTGATAACAACAGGAAGAGTCGTTGCGCATGCCAGGTGCGAGAACTTAACATCGACGAGCTCTCGATCATCAGGATGTGATGAGTACTGGGCTGAGCGTTGGCCATTGCACCGTGGGTGCGGCTGAGTTGGTCATAGGGAACGACGACGGTAATCATCCTTGCTTGCATTTCTGTGAACAATATTTCACCTGTTCCCAGTCGCGAGCCCATTTCTTTCGCCATTCAAAGGGCCGCCCGCACCTCTCGCATGTCTTGGGAGTAAATCCCTGCTTAATCTTTGCGACGGGCATGGTGGTAATTCTTGCATTGGACCTTTTACACATGTCGCCCTAGCCTTGCCTTGGACGAGTTGGCTGGGTGATCGCGGCATGAAAGTGTCGAGGAAAGTCCGGGCTCCTCAGAGCAAGGTGGTGGGTAACGCCCACCCGGGGTGACCCGCGGGACAGTGCCACAGAAATTAAACCGCCTCGAGCAATTGAGGTAAGGGTGAAACGGTGGTGTAAGAGACCACCAGCGCGGTAGGTGACTATCGCGGCTAGGTAAACCCCACCTGGAGCAAGGCCAAGAGGATCGCTTGCGATCTGTGCAGACGAGTTGCTCGCTCTATGTCTGCAGGTAGGCCGCACCAGGTCACTGGCAACAGTGATCGCAGATGGATGATCGCCCTCGGTTTACCGAGACAGAACCCGGCTTACAGGCCAGCTCGTCCGCTTTTCATCTGCAAACTTACTTCCGTTGCCTTACCCAGTTAATCCGTGATGCGTGTTTTTCGCAGCCACCACAGTCCGACAATCGGCAAAATCAGCGGTATAAATCCGTAGCCACTTCCAAAGGTGCTCCATACGGTTGCTTTAGGAAAGAGCCCGGGATCGATCAGGCTCAGGAGTCCGATACTGATCACGCCAACGAGTTCTATCGCAATCGCGATGGTTGCCAACCGCTGACTTGTTCGACCTGCTCGGGCCAAAGAAATCGTTGCCACGATGTAGATCAGAGCGGCAACCGCTGAAAGTGCGTATGCAAAAGGTGCCTGTGAAAACACTGTTGAAATCTGCACGATGGATCGCGAAGTAGCTGCGATTGCAAAGAGTGCGTAAACAACGATGAGGACACGGCCAAAGCCGAGGTTAGTGTTCGATTGATCAGACATTGCTGCCCGCCCAGACTTGTTGAATACGAATAATGAGTATGGGCATGATGAGGAAGACGAGACACAGCACTCCAGCCCCCGTGCGTTGAGTGTCGTTGCGCGTCCACCACAGGGCTGCAGGGGGAATAGCCAGGCTTCCAACGAGATAACCCACGAATTCTGGTCGTGAAAACTCTTGTGTGGTGCTACTCATCTGGCTGATCCCACCGATTAGGAAAATTAACTGCATCACGATTGCAATGCCGCTCACGACGGAAAATATGAGCGTTACGGGTTTATTAATCAAGATGTGGATGCCCGCCCAAACAGCGAGAAGCAGATACACACTAATCAGCGCATCAGCGAATATCCCTGTCACATACGCATCCTTGCATACGGAGTGTTAAGCCTGTGTCTTACGACGGGGGTCTATCTGTTCGCTTGCTTCGCGCTGAATTCGAGTTACTTGGTGGCGGCAGCGGCCACAGCAGCAGCAACGGCAGGTGCAACATCAGCATCAAACACGCTAGGAATGATGTACGCAGAACTTAGGCGGTCATCGGTCACAACGTCTGCAATTGCATTTGCTGCAGCAACCAAGACCTCATCGGTGATGATGTGAGCTCCACAATCAAGCATTCCCCGGAAGATTCCTGGGAATGCGAGCACGTTGTTGATCTGGTTCGGGTAATCGCTGCGGCCGGTGGCCACTACGGCTGCAAACTTGTGGGCTTCGACGGGGTTGATCTCAGGAGTGGGGTTGGACAAGGCAAAGACAATCGCATCCTTGGCCATCCGGGAGACGTCTTCAGCGGTGATCAAGTTTGGCTGGGACACCCCGATGAAAACGTCCGCATCGACCATGGCTTCGGGCAAGGTCCCCGAGACTCCTCGAGGGTTGGTCCGCAATGCTAGAGAAGCCTTATCGGGATCATCGAAACCGCGCCCTGCATGTAATGGACCCTTGGAATCAAAAACGACGACGTCTTTCACTCCTGCTTTCATCAGCAAGGTGGTGACGGCGGCTCCGGCTGCGCCAGCACCCACCATCACTATTCGTAAGTTTGCAAAGTCCTTCTTGACGTAGCGGGCAGCGTTCTTGAGTGCTGCTAGTACGACAACTGCAGTGCCATGCTGATCGTCATGCATGACAGGAATAGTCAGAGTTTCGCGCAGTCGACGCTCGATCTCAAAGCAGCGGGGCGCTGAGATGTCTTCAAGGTTGATTCCACCAAAGCCTGGAGCGATGAGCTGCACAGCACGCACAATTTCATCGACATCATTTGTGTCAAGGGCGATTGGCCAAGCATCGATATCTGCGAAGCGCTTAAACAGGGCAGCTTTGCCTTCCATAACTGGCATGGAAGCTTCTGGGCCCAGATCTCCAAGGCCGAGTACTGCTGATCCGTCAGTTACGACAGCCACAGTGTTGCGCTTGATCGTGAATTCCCGAGCCAAAGAGCGGTCTGCGGCAATCGCGAGACAAACTCTGGCAACTCCCGGGGTATAGGCACGGGCAAGTTCTACGCGGTTGTCCATCGGCACGGTGGCTTGAATCTCAAGTTTGCCACCAATATGGATCAGCATGACCGAATCCATAACTACTTCAACGGCGCAGCCGTCAATAGCGTTAAGGGCATCTTCGAGGCGTAGGTCCGCGTCATCGCCTGAAAGGAAGCAGGTGAGTTCAAGGGTGACCTCTTCATGCCCGGACTCGACAACGTCGATACCAGCGACAACGCCGCCGAGCGCGGTAACCGCCAAGCTCAATGCACCAGATGCATGAATTTCAGGATCGGTGCGGACTACGGCAGTAAAGGATATTCCAAAATTAGTCACGGCGTGAGTCTAGTTATTCGAAGTGAGCGATTTCAGATGATTACTCACTTTCGTACATACTTTTCCTAAGCTTGCGAACTCTTCAGGCGTGAGTATGTCCACAAGGTGACGTCGGACACTCTCAACATGGGCGGGAGCCGCGCTCACAAGTAGGTTCTGTCCGTGTTCAGTGAGGACTGCAAAAGACCCACGTCGATCATCTGGACACTCTTCTCGGATGACAAAGCCAGATTTTTCCATTCGGTCAATCTGATGCGACAGCCGACTTCTGGAAGAGAGCGTGCAGTCAGCAAGTTCACTCATGCGAATTTTCTGGTCTGCGGCCTCAGAAAGTCTGACGAGAATTTCATAGTCAGCATTGGTGAGCCCGGAATCTCGCTGAAGTTCCCGGCCTAACTGATCGGGGAGTAAGGACGTGGCGCTCAACCAGGAGCGCCAGATCTCCTGCTGTTCTTGGCTCAACCAATTCGTCATGAGTGAAGGATACGCCTCATTAGTTGAAATCGAAACTTCTTATTCGGATAGATCCCAAATCCGGACTCCTCCCAAGAGTCCGTTCGCATTTGAAACCAAAGTCACGCCGGGTTCAAGCTCATCTGGGCCAAGCAAACGCGCGTTGCCGCCACCCACATAAAGGTGATCCCAATTGACGATCGCCTTGAAATGATCAAGGCCCTTAATGACTCGCTGCTTCCAAGCAGCCTCGCCAATGCGCTTGAGTTCTCCATCCCCCAAGGCGATGTCGTGAGTCATCGTTGCGTCATATGGGCCATGCGAAAGTTCAAGGTGAGGAACGAGACCTCCATCAAAAAACAGTGCTGTTCCAATCCCAGTACCTAAAGTGATGACAAATTCCATACCCTGGCCCTTGATGACCGCGCATCCTTGAATATCCGCATCATTTTCTACAACAGTGGGAAGTTCAAACGCATCGGTGAGTGCAGCACGAATATCAAAACCCAACCAGGCTTTGATGAGTCCTGGATCGCGCTCACCATTGAGAACTCGACGCGAAAGGGAACCAGGAATTCCAGAGACGATGCCATCGCGAATCAGGCTCGGGAAGCCGACAGTTACGCGATGAGCATGAGGAAGCACAAGGACCAATTCCTTCAATGTCGCTACAAACATTTCTGGAGTGCAAGGGTAGGGAGTGTCAATGCGAACCTGCTCAGACACCAGAACCCCTTCTGGGTCCAAGACGGCAGCCTTAAAGCCAGTGCCACCAATGTCGATAGCGAGTGTTTTCACATCGTCGGGCCAGATGTTCACGCGGTCAGTACCTCAACTCCGTTGTTCGTGACGAGCACTGTGTGTTCGAACTGAGCGGTGTATTGACGATCGGCTGTTACTACCGTCCAGCCGTCATTCCACATTGCGTAGTCGTGCGTTCCTAGGCTGATCATCGGTTCAATGGTAAACGTCATGCCTGGTTGCATAATCGTGTCAGCGGCGGGGTCGTCGTAATGCGGAATGATGAGACCCGAATGGAATGCTGTGCCGATCCCATGACCGGTGAAGTCACGAATAACGCCGTAGTTGAATCGTTTGGCGTAGCTCTCAATTACGCGCCCGATGACATTGACCGGACGCCCTGGTGCCACTGCTTTGATCCCGCGGTTCATCGCTTCGTAGGTGCGTTCGATGAGAAGCGCAACTTCCTCATCTACCTGGCCAACAGGGAAAGTGGCGTTGCAATCGCCGTGCACGCCTTCAATGAATACCGTGACGTCGATATTGCAGATGTCGCCTTCGACAAGAACCGTGGTATCTGGAATTCCGTGACAGATCACTTCATTAACAGATGTGCAGATTGCTTTTGGAAATCCTCGATAGTCAAGGGGGGAGGGGTAGGCGCCGTGGTCACAGATGAATTCGTGGGCGATAACGTCGAGGTGTTCGGTCGTCACTCCGGGCCGAACATGTCGCCCCACTTCTTCCAGAGTCTGAGATGCAAGTTTTCCAGCTCGTCGCATTCGCTCGATGGTGTCCGCGTCTTTGACCTCAGAGCCGGTAAATGGCTGTGGCCGCGACTTGCCAACATACTCGGGCCGGGCTATGGATGCCGGCACGCTTCGCATAGGACTAACCCGGCCGGCAACCAGGGGAGTGGACTGAGTAGAACTCGACATGGAACACAGTCTAGGTTCTTTCCAGTTGAACATAGGAGAAGTCATGGCTTGGTACTACTGCTTGGAGCATCAGCTCGTGGAGCCAGAGTTGGGTTGTCCCAATTCTGAGCGCATGGGTCCCTATCAAACTGAGGCCGATGCCGATGCGGCTCTCAAGACAGCGCACGACCGAAATGAAGCCTTTGATGGAGATGACGATTAGGTCAACGCTTTCTACCTAAACAAACAACAAGGCCCGCACCGTGAGGTGCGGGCCTTGTTGACTAGTGCATGGGTTATCTCTTGGCGGTGCGCTTTGCTGCAGTCTTGCGAACTGCCTTCTTGACGGTGCGCTT
>JBAXJN010000062.1:0-7406 GCA_037137855.1 Actinomycetes bacterium | reverse complement strand
GATCAAGTTCTGCCCTCGCGTAACCCGCATCGCAAAAAGGAGTCCTGCGTGGACCTGTACGAGTACCAAGCAAAGCAGCTTTTTGAGGCGCATCAAGTTCCAACCACTCCAGGTGACGTGGCTAGTACTCCTGATGCAGCTCAAGAGATCGCTCGCAAGATCGGCACCCAAGTTGTCGTCAAGGCCCAAGTTAAAACAGGCGGTCGTGGCAAGGCTGGCGGCGTCAAGCTTGCTGAGAATCCAGATGATGCAAAGGACAAGGCAACCGCCATCCTGGGCATGGACATCAAGGGTCACACGGTGCACCGCGTGCTTGTCGCTGAAGCCAGCGACATTGCGGAGGAGTACTACGTTTCCTTCCTCCTTGATCGCACTAATCGCTCATTCCTGGCAATGGCCAGCATCGAAGGTGGCGTGGAGATCGAAGAAGTTGCAGTCAATAACCCAGATGCGCTGGCGATGATTAGCGTTGATGCCCTTGAAGGCGTAGACGAGAAGAAGGCTCGCGAGATCGCAGTAGCGGCGAAGTTTGATCCAAAGATCATTGATCAGGTTGTTGTCATTCTTCTCAAGCTCTGGGACGTCTTCGTCAAAGAAGATGCAACCTTGGTTGAAGTGAACCCACTCGTTCTTACCCCAGGTGGCAAGGTGCTAGCGCTCGACGGCAAGGTCACCCTTGACGACAGTGCAGCATTTCGTCACGCGTCACACGCAGACATGATCGACCGTGAAGCTGCTGACCCAATCGAACTGCGCGCAGCTGAGTTTGATCTCAACTACGTGAAGCTTCAGGGAGAAGTTGGCATCATTGGTAACGGCGCTGGTCTTGTGATGAGCACACTGGACGTTGTTGCATATGCAGGTGAAGAGTTCGGTGGAGTCCTGCCCGCAAACTTCCTTGATATTGGCGGCGGCGCGAGCGCTGAAGTTATGGCAAACGGTCTGGACATCATTCTTAATGACCCAGAAGTTGAGTCAGTCTTCGTGAACGTTTTCGGCGGCATCACTTCGTGCGACGCTGTTGCAAACGGCATCCTGCAGGCGTTAGAAATGCTGGAAGCCAAGGGCGCCACGCTAACCAAGCCGATCGTCGCTCGCATTGATGGCAACAACGCAATCGAAGGTCGCGCCATCTTGACTGCAGCGAACCACCCACTCATTGAAATGGTCGAGACCATGGACGATGCCGCGCGTCGAGCTGCGCAACTTGCAGCTGCCCGCAAGGCCGGAAAGTAGAGGCACCAGAACATGGCAATTTGGCTCAATAGCGAAAGCAAGATTCTCGTTCAGGGTATGACCGGAGCAGAAGGAACCAAGCACACACGACGCATGGTGGCTTCAGGCGCAAAGGTTGTCGCTGGCGTAACCCCAGGCAAGGCCGGTCAAGATGTTGACGGCATTCCTATCTTTAACAACGTGCAAGATGCGATGGCAGCAACTGGTGCAAACGTCAGCGTGGTTTTCGTTCCACCTAAGTTTGCTAAGGCTGCAGTTATTGAATCCGTTGACGCAAAGATGCCGTTGGTTGTTGTGATTACTGAAGGCATTCCCGTGCATGACACTGCAGCGTTCTATCAGTACGCAGTGAACTCAGGGGTTACTCGCCTCATCGGGCCTAACTGCCCAGGGATCATCACTCCAGGTGTGTCTAATGCAGGAATTATCCCGTCAGACATCACAAAGCCAGGTCGCATTGGTTTGGTTTCCAAGTCTGGAACGCTGACCTACCAGATGATGTACGAATTGCGCGACATCGGTTTCTCAACTTGCGTTGGTATCGGTGGCGACCCAATCATCGGCACCACTCACATCGATGCGCTTCAGGCATTCCAGGACGATCCAGACACTGACGCAATCGTGATGATCGGTGAAATTGGTGGCGACGCTGAAGAGCGCGCTGCGGCTTACATTGGCAAGCACATCACCAAGCCAGTCGTTGGATATGTTGCTGGCTTCACTGCGCCAGAAGGCAAGACCATGGGCCACGCTGGCGCAATTGTGTCTGGCTCGTCAGGCACTGCAGCGGCTAAGCAAGAAGCACTTGAGGCAGTAGGTGTGAAGGTTGGCAAGACGCCTTCGGCAACCGCACTGCTCATGCGCGAAATTATGACCAAGCTCTAAAAGTTTATAGACACAATCAGAAGTGGCCTCGGGAAACCGGGGTCACTTCTGATTTTTCCGCTCTTTTCATGTCACACTTTCGCCATGGCCCAAACGACGATCGTTGCAAGTCCAGCTGAGCAGACCAATATCAACAAGTTGCGCAAACTTAATGTGATTGCCGGTTTCGCCCACTTCGTTCAATTCGTATTGATCTTGGTACTGGCGAATGATTTCTCCTTGCCAATCACTGCGCAATACATGGAAGGCCCTCCAGGCCAACCGCTGGCTGCCCCGGTCACCCTGCTGGATTCGCGGATCGCCTATGGCGTGGCTCTGTTCTTTGCCTTATCGGCGCTCTTCCATTTTCTGGTTGCTAGCCCACTGTTTTTCAAGCGCTACTCGCTTGGGCTAATCGCAAAGCACAACTACTTCCGATGGGTTGAATACTCGGTCAGTTCGTCAGTCATGATCGTGCTCATCGCTCAGATCTGTGGCATTGCAGAAGCGGCGGCGCTGATAGCGATCTTCGGAGTCAATGCATCGATGATTTTGTTTGGCTGGTTGCAGGAGAAGTACGAAACCCCAGGAACAGGAGGTTGGTTACCGTTCATTTTCGGTTGCATCGCTGGCATCGTTCCGTGGCTGATCATCCTGTTTTATGTGATTGCTCCAGGATCCACGAGAGATGTTGCCCCGCCAGGATTTGTCATCGGCATCATCATTTCTCTCTTCATCTTCTTCAACTGCTTCGCCATCGTTCAGTTCTTGCAATACAAGCCGGTTGGGAAATGGGCCGACTACCTTCGCGGCGAACGTTCCTACATCGTGCTCAGCCTGGTAGCCAAGTCCCTGCTCGCTTGGCAGATCTTCGGCGGAACTCTGGCGCCTTAATTTAGATCCTCGCCTGACTCTTGCCTGCCCTCAGATCGTGGGGCGGCTCACGTTGTCGTTACGAGGTCTAGCGGCATAAGTCTGCAAAGGTAGGCGTGTGCCGGCGCCTGTGATTAAAGATCTTCATGCACTCGGTGCTCGATTGCATTTACGTTGGCTATTAGCGCCAGTGGTGGCCTTGTTCGCGATGGCCTTCAGTTTCATTGCGATTGGTATCCCGATCTGGCTTGCGTGGCTTACGACAGATCACGGATCCAATGGTGTTGACCAGTTATTACGGCTCATTGGAAACGGCTGGCTAGCAGTGCAGGCAGTACCCATCCAAAGCGGCGATGCAATTTATGCGGTTTTGCCATGGGGGATGGCAATCGTTTCGATATTTGCTATCTACAGAGCAGCAGTGGTTCTCGGCAAACGTTTGATCTTCGCAGGGATTATCGAAATCGGAATTCTGGGTGTCGTTGTCGCCGCGGTGTATGGCGTATGCGCGATGGCAGTGTCGGCGGGATCGTCAACAGCTATCACCTTCACGTTGCCATGGCGCGCGGGATTGACCTGCTTTGTGTTGGCGTTCGTTGTCGTGAAAATCGCGCTCATCAGGTCGACGAGGGCAGGACGGCAGTTACTGAGCGTTATTCCGGACGCGTTAAAGATCTTGCCGCGTGCTACTGCCGCGGGGTTCTTTGGATTAATTGGCGCCGGTGCGTTTCTGGCGTTGTGTTCGCTTGCCTGGCACTTTTCGCAAGCAAAAGAAATCTTAGAATTCCTTTCGCCAAATTTCTTTGGTGGTTTGATCATCCTCATCGTTGGTATCGGATATTTACCAGTACTCATTCTTTGGTCAACGTCTTACTTGCTGGGTGCTGGTTTTGTGATTGGGCCAGGCATCGGGATGTCTCCCTTTGTGCCTGCGCCACCTGCAACGCAATTGCCGGCCTTTCCACTGCTCGCTGCGTTGCCGCAAGAAGTTGGTCCGATCGCTTGGGGGCTACCAGTTATCGCGGTAATTGTGGGCGTGGGAGTGGGTCTCATCATTGCGCGTGGCACCAAGCAGCCAGCACTGGTGCGGCTTGGCCTTGCAGCTGCGGTCACGGTTCTTGTTGGCTTAGCACTTGGACTGGTATCTGCTCTGGCTAGCGGCTCCCTAGGCAATATCCGTCTGGCAACCATCGGACCGGATCCGATTCTGGTGGGCTTGCTCGCCTTCGCGCTCTTATCAATTGGGGCTCTCCCCACTGCGATTGCCCTGCGCAGAGCCACAGACGAAGAACTGGCAACTGAAGAAGAACTGGCAACTGAAGAAGAACTGGCAACTGAAGAGCAGTCAGTTGATGAGGAGTCTGTTGAGAAAGAGTCTGTTGAAGTCTCCGTAGAATCAGAGCAATCCATCGTTCCTGAAGTGCCAGCAGCACAAGAAACAGTCGTGATTTCAATTGAGGAGAGCAATGGAAAGCCAGAATAAGCCGAGTGTGAGCGTCGCTCTTTCGTGGGCCTTTGACACTTTTAAGCGAAACGCAGTTCCCTTTATAGCGCTTGCGGCAGTTGTCGCAGTTATCCAGATGGCCCAGCAACTAAGTATCAAGCCGCTTGAAAATATCCTCACGGATTGCGTTGATCCTCAATCGCCAGGTCAGGTCGCTGCGTGTAATACATCAACTGGCTCAGGTGCTTTTGTTGCACTTGGGCTTACCTTTGTCTTCATGCTGTTGGCTGCTTTTGCAACGATCGGTGTCTATCGCGCGGCTCTTCGCACAACTCAGGGCGGTGAGCCTTCATTCCAAGACATGCTCACAACTCAATATCTTGGTCGCTACATCTCCTTCACGATTGTGTTGATCTTGCTTTCACTAGCTGGCTTGGTGTTATGCATCATTCCGATGTTCTTAGTGATCTTCTTTCTGCAGCTTGGCCCCTATTACGTTCTCGACAAGGGATATGGAGCAGGCACTGCAATTAAGGCCAGCTTCAAGGCCATCAAGACCTATGTCGGCCCGGCTGTGCTGCTGACTTTGATGAACATTGCAGTCAGTTTGGTAGGAAGCATGCTTTTCGGCATTCTTACCCTCGTGACGTTGCCTTTTGTGGCTTTGTTTACCGCCCATATGTACCGCCAGTTCAACCAAGAGGCGATTGCTTAAATCTCTTGCGAAGCACCTATTAATCAGACTCGGGTTTTCAAACCCGCATTTGAGGGTTACATTGGTAAAAAACATTAACCTTTATTCAGTGCGGGTTGCCATGTGCCGGGGTGAGTGCCGATCTTGAAAACGAAAGGCGGGTGAGGACATGGCTGAAGTCATCGTTGACCTCGTCGAAACCGATGGCCACTCGCCGCGCTAATTCGAAGTAACTCGAACGCAATCATTAGTTCTCGTGAGAGCACATATTGAGTTATCCGAGATCGATGTACTTGCAGCTTGCCGGGAACTGGGAGACTTACAAGAAATTGTTTATGAGGCTTGGCGCACAAGGGTTGGGCTCAGCACCGAGGTTCAATCGGTCTAGCGGATTCTTGGCCAGGTGAAAGTGACGGTCTGGCCCTTCTTCGTGACGCTTGGAACCGTGTCTTGTGTCGGATCAACGGCGCCGATTCGTACCAAGGTTTCGTAGACCCCAATTTCCAGGCCATGGGCAAGAAACTCGAGTGCATCTACTCTTGGTCGCTGTTGTTGACGAAAGATCCTGGACAAGTTCCCTTTGTCCGAATGACAGCGCTCGGCAAGTTCCTCTAAGGAGGTGATGCCCAGCTCATCCATGCGGGAGCGCAGCCAAGCACTGCTCTGCTCTGGAGTAGCACGCATGAGAGGTCCCTTGTGGGTCGTCGGGATGGGGCTGAACTTACCGACTGTCTGTTCGTGAGAGGAAAATAGTCCAAATCAACTTCTCGAGGCAAGATATTGCAAATACGCAATGCGAAGTTTCGGACATGGCGTGAGGGCGTGAGGGCGTGATGGCGTGATGGCGTGATGGCGTGATGGTTTCGAGGACCAACCGATTTATAGAGGGAATTAGCCCGACTTCAGTGGGAAAAGCGAGATTGACCCAAGAATGCAGAAAAAACCGGCCCAATAGGGTTAGGCATGTGACATCGCGCATTGTTGTTCTCGTCTCGGGCTCTGGAACTCTGCTGCAGGCTGTAATGGACTCATCTGTGCGTAATTCAGTCGTTGCTGTGGGATCTGATTTGGCCGATTGTCAGGGCCTAGCCCGGGCCCAGAAGGCAGGGATAGCGACTTTTGTCGTTGAGCCAGCCACTTTTGCGAACCGATCTGACTGGAATAGTGCGCTCTTAGCGCAGCTCATTGGCTTAAACCCAGATGTGATTCTCTTGGCTGGTTTTATGAGAATTCTTGGCCCTGGCGTGATTTCGCAATTTCAGGGTCAAATAATCAATACCCACCCTGCTCTCTTGCCATTTTTTCCGGGGGCGCACGGGGTCCGTGATGCTTTGGCCGCTGGAGTCCTCAATACGGGCTGCACCCTGCATTACGTGGACGAGGGCGTGGACACAGGTGAGATCATTAGTCAGCGCATTGTCCCGGTTCTTGACGGCGATGATGAGGCTTCCCTGCATGAACGCATCAAAATCCAGGAGCGAGACCTCTTGGTGAGCGCCCTGGAGTTGTTCGTGGCTACTGGCTCATTCAAGTAGCAATAGTCGAGTGTTAATTGCCGTGAGTTGTTTGCTGTTGAAGATACGAAGGAGTAAGAAATGAACACACCAATCCGTCGGGCGCTTGTGTCGGTCTATGACAAGACGGGCCTTGAGGATCTGGCACGTGGCTTAGATGCTGCTGGTGTGGAGATTGTTTCGACGGGCTCCACTGCTTCAACTATCGCTGGCTTTGGCATCTCCGTGACCCCAGTTGGCGATGTCACTGGATTCCCGGAGTGTCTAGATGGTCGAGTAAAGACGCTTCACCCACATATTCATGGTGGGATTCTTGCGGACCTGCGCAAGCAGTCACACGCAGATGAGTTGGCCTCGATGGGTATTGCGCCGTTTGAACTCGTCGTGGTCAACCTTTACCCCTTTAATGAAACCGTTGCTTCCGGTGCCTCTGTTGACGAGTGTGTTGAACAGATTGACATTGGTGGCCCAACGATGGTTCGCGCTTCAGCAAAGAACTACGCCAACGTTGCCATTGTGACGTCGCCTAGTCACTATGCAAGCGTTGTTGCGGCTGCATTGGCCGGGGGTTTCTCATTGGAGGCTCGCGCTGCGTTAGCTCGCGAAGCTTTTTCGCACACGGCTTCGTATGACATCGCGGTAGCCACTTGGCTTGGTTCGGTTGTTACACCAGATCCATCAGGTTTTCCAGAATGGATGGGCGCCTCTTGGACTCGTCAAGATGTCCTTCGGTATGGAGAAAATCCACATCAGCCAGCAGCGGTGTATCGCTCGCAGTCCG
>JBAXJN010000061.1:0-7929 GCA_037137855.1 Actinomycetes bacterium | reverse complement strand
TCGGGAGTCGTGATGATCAGCACGTCACGCAATCCGGCACCCATGAGAGTGTCGAGTGGGTAATGAATCATGGGCTTGTCATAGACAGGAAGTAGTTGTTTGCTTACGCCCTTAGTGATGGGCCAAAGCCGGCTACCAGTGCCGCCGGCCAAAATGATGCCCTTCACAGGAGCTCCTCTCGATTAGTGCGCAAGATTAACGCTTAGAACCTGGAAGTAATCCGCGTAGCCCCGCTTTGGTCTTAGCCAAGCGATCTTCTTCAACCACAGCAGCAAGAACAACATTCACTGCAACTCTTCGAAGAGTGCGAAATGCATGGACGGGTGATTGACGAAATTCAGCAGGGGCCAGCTTGAGTCGATTGCGAACCATGGTGGTGCGACGTGCAGCGCTGTGGCCGGTTGCCAGCACAGTTTTGCCGAAGATTCGAACTTGACGGGCATTGCCGAGATGATGTGTGAAGGAAACGTCTGGGGCTAGAACAACTTTCAAACCTTGTTCGCGAAGTCGTAGACAAGCTGCTGCATCCACAGCGTCAATGCCTAAAGACTCATCAAAACCGCCGACGGCCTGCATTTGTGCAACCGACCACAGCGACCCGGTCTGGATTACTTCTTCGGTGAGCACCTGACCATCAACTAATCGGGATGGGTAATTGATGGAGCCGCTTGCATCCTCGATGTGTTCAGCTGCAACCACACCAACACCGGAAATAGCCCAAGGCAGAAGGGATTCGACATAGCCATTGGGCAGTTCGGAATCTTGATCAACAGTGAGCAGCCAGGAAGCACCAGAGTCGTTTGCGAATCCAAGGCCTTCATTGAGGCCGCGTGCGATTCCGGCGTTGCGCTCATGACGAATCACCGTCACGCCGAGGTCAGCAACTGCACGTAAGGCTGGATCAAAGATTGCAGGTGACCCATCGTCGGTGATGAGCACTGGAAGGCCGGCAGCCTGTAGGGAAGTAACGAGGGAGAGCAACTCATTGATTTTGGGCCGAAAGGTCGGCACGACAGCGGCCACAGTCACAACACTGAGTCTATGGGTGGAGCCGGTAGGCTGCGCTTACTCAAGGTAACCGGACTGCCTCAAAGCTGTCCGATATTCGGTCGGAGGATGTCTTGACAGAGGCAAAGCGCGCGCTCATTACTGGCGTGACAGGTCAGGACGGCTCTTATATGGCTGCCCAGTTACTGGAAAAAGGCTACGAAGTGCACGGCATCGTGCGCCGATCGAGTTCGTTTAACCGGGGCCGCATTGATCATTTGCATCACGACGAGCACATTCCAGGCAAGAACTTGCACCTGCATTACGGGGATGTCACTGACGCTGCTCGTATGCATCAGCTCGTGCGCGAGATCAGCCCTCATGAGGTCTATAACCTGGCCGCCCAATCACATGTGCGGGTCAGTTTTGATGAGCCGCTCTACACCGCTGAAGCAACGGGCGTGAGCACGCTGAACATGCTTGAAGCGATTCGTAGCCATGACACCAGCATTCGTTTTTACCAAGCCAGCACCAGTGAGATGTTCGGTGCTAGCCCGCCTCCTCAAAACGAAGACACCCCGTTCTACCCACGCAGCCCATATGGTGCAGCAAAGGTCTACAGCTACTGGATCACGAAGAATTATCGCGAGGCCTACGACATGTTTGCGGTTAATGGTCAGCTCTTCAATCACGAATCACCACGCCGCGGCGAAACCTTCGTAACCCGCAAGATCACTCTTGCCGTTGCCAACATCCTCAAGGGCAACATGACCGAATTGTGGATGGGCAACCTGGACTCAATTCGTGACTGGGGTTATGCACCAGAGTTCACTGATGGCATGTGGCGCATGTTGCAGGCCGATGAGCCAGACGATTTCGTTCTTGCCACCGGTACTGCATACACAATTCGCGACTTCCTTGATTTCTCGTTCAAGCATGTTGGCTTGAACTGGGAGGATTACGTGAAGTTTGATCCAAAATTCTTGCGACCAACTGAAGTTGATGAACTCATCGGCGATGCGGGCAAGGCAAAGCGCGTCTTGGGTTGGGAAGCCAAAGTGCTGCCACCTGAGCTTGCAAAGATCATGGTGGACGCAGACATTGCTCGCCTTAACGGTGTGCCAGAAGGCAATTTCTAATTTTATTCACTGATCAGAAACGAGTACGTGCGTCAGCATGAAGGCACTCATCACTGGAGTAGCGGGGCAAGATGGCACCTTGCTGTCACAAATGCTGCTCGCTGAAGGCTACGAAGTGGTTGGCTTAGTAAAACCAGATCATGACTGCTCCATTTACTCGAAGTACGCACCAACCGCTGAAGTTCTTGAGTGTGATCTCGGTGATCCAAATGAGCTGGAACAACTCGTGATTGACGTTGCACCGGATGAGATTTATAACTTTGGTGGCATCAGTTCACTGGTTGAAGCATCGGCTAATCCAGAACTCACTCACAAGATCAATGTCGTTGCGGTGGAAGCAATCTTGGCTGGTATGAAAACTCTTGCGAGTCGAGCTCGTGGCACCACAGCAACGGTGCGGTTTGTGCAAGCAGCATCTGGCACAGTGTTTGAAGGTACGGAAATCTCACCGCAAGATGAACGAACTCCACGATGCCCGGTTACGCCGTATGCAATTGCAAAGGCGCAGACTTTAGAACTTATTGACATTGCTCGGGCACAAGGCTTATTTGCGACAGCTGCGATTCTTTATAACCATGAGTCACCATTGCGCGGTGAAAGTTTCGTGACCCGCCGAATTACTCAAGGTGTAGCAAAAATTTCAGCAGGACAACAAGAGTTCCTCGAACTAGGAAACTTGGATGTGTCGCGTGACTGGGGTTGGGCTCCTGATTATGTGCGCGGCATGCGAGCCATGCTCGCTGCAAAAGCGCCACATGATTACGTGCTTGCTACTGGGCACAGTCATGAACTTAAAGATTTCATCGCCCAGGCTTTCAAAGCTGCAGGGATTCACGACTGGCAATCAGTGGTGCGTACCAATGACGATTTCCGTCGCCAAACAGATCCAACTTTGCTGCGCGGAAATAGCACTCGGGCTTATAAAGAGTTGGGTTGGGAACACACCAAGAGTTTTGAAGGCATCGTCGAAGCGATGGTGGCCTACGACCAGTTGCTACTCACTGATCCTGAAGCACTCTGGCGCGAAGACTTAGAAATTTCTTCTTGATCTGTTCGGTAAATTTGTTTGTGGTGTCGATAGTTAGATATGCAGCCAAGGATTCAGAATGCGAATACCGCAGTCTTGAAAATCGTGAACATTACGAGTAGCTATTTGTGCTTGATTGACCAAGGCGATCGCCGCGATTTGGGCGTCAGCAATAGAAATCCTGCGTCCAAGTGATTCACGCTTTGCAACGATGAACCCGTATGCATCTGCAGCAGGCCCATCGAAATTCAATTGCTTGTCGCTAGCTGAAGTAAACAATTGCTGGGCACGCATAGAGAGGTCATCCTTACGAGCCCCCGATGGTAGCCGCTCAATTCCGTATCGAATCTCAGCTCGCGTGATGGCCGTGTAGAAAAGTGAGTTGGCTTCCACAGTTTCAATCCAAGCGAGAACTGGCGACTCATTTCGTGCAGCCATGAGTTCAGAAAACACATTCGTGTCTATCACGATCATGAAGGCAAGGTCACTTCGCGCTGGTATTCATTGCGCTCCGGCAATTCAAGAGTGAGGCCGCCAAGGTGATCACGGATCAGTTCGGCCAGCCCAGGCTTTGTGGCTGATTGCTGGGTGACAGAAGTGAGCACCGCCCGAATCTCTGCTTCCATTGACCTTCCGTGCTCGGCAGCCATGCGTTGCAGGGCAGCCTTCACGCTGGGTTCAAGGCCGCGAACCGTAATGATCGACATGTTTTTCTCCACAACTGCAATCCCGATACATAGCATAATGCATGCAATGCATGCACATGATTCTAGGTCATAGGTGGGATTCCTTCAAGGATGAGCCCCCTGCCTGTGGATAAACCACGAGGCGACCCCTTACGCTCAATCCTCGTGGCCCCAAGAAAGATTTCCTATGCGCAAAACGCCGAGGACATCCGTGTGTGGCGTGCCTTCAAAGATCTCGATCCAACCCAGTTGACCTACGTAGATGTGGGCGCAAACGAACCACGGCATCTGAGTATTACTGCCAGCCTGTACGACCAAGGCTGGCGCGGACTGCTCATTGAGGCCGACCCTGATCACGCCAGTGAACTTCGCATCCATCGGCCTCTGGACACGGTGATTGAGTGTGCGGCCTCTGATCAAGATGGCACCCTGACCTTCTACCGAGTTCCGGGCACTGGTCTTGGCACGTTGGCGGCAAATGAAGCTCAGGCGGCCGCGGACCGAGGCTTTGCCACGCAAACTTTTGAAGTGCCGACCAAGAAAATCAGCGCCATCCTCGACGAGCACCACAGCAAAGACATCCATTTCATGTCGATCGATGTTGAAGGCGCCGAAGCCAGCGTGCTGGCTGGTTTGGATCTGCAACGACACCGGCCATGGGTCTTGTGTGTTGAGGCAGTCGTGCCTGGCACCAGCGTGCGCTCGCATGCAGGTTGGGAAACAGCGGTCACCGGGCAGAAGTATTCCTTCGCAGCCTTTGACGGCGTGAATGCTTGGTACGTTGCTGAGGAACACAGCGAAATCATTGAAGCCATCGCAACCTCTTTTAATGCGATTGACGCAGGGGCAGATGGCTGGGTGCAGTTCGAAGAAGCAACCCTTCGAGATCGCACGAACAAGTCGGATATTCGCAGGGCATGGCAGCGTGAACTTCTGCTACATGACATCGCTAACGAAGTGCCAACAACGGAATACGAAAAGCAAATAGGCGAACTCCGATCTGCACTCACCCACGTTGAAGGTTCCCGAGCTTGGAAGATTGCACGCAAGGCCGCAAAGGCCGCACGAATTGCGCAATTCAAAGGTCACCAGGGCTTGAATCACCTCCCGGCGCCAGTGAAAAGTGCCACAGTTCGCAAGCGTCACCTCAAGCACGTCAAGATTAATCAGGACTATCTCACTGATCCTGCTTACCTAGGAAATCCTCCTGAAGATGTAGTGGATTGGATTTCACCTGCTGGCAAACCACCATTGCCTACACGCGGTTTTCAATTGGCGCAACTCACGTCGCAAGACATCACGAGTGCTGTCGCTTGGATTAATGCAGGACCTTACGACGACGATGCAACATTGAATTTGCGCACTGACAATCAGAACGATGAAATCGGACGAGTCACCGCCGCACTTCGCTTGCGCCTCAGGCTTGCCGAAAACCAGCCATTAGCTTCAGTCACGGGCAACCGGATTCTGTTTGATGCGCGAAGTCTTCAAACTGCAACCTTTGGCGCTCGAGGCATTGGCCGTTTTGCACTTGCGGCCTTACAAAGTGCCAGAGAAAATGCAACGGACTCCGAGCTGGTGCTGCTCGTGGATAAGGCACTTGAGAAGTTGCCAGAAGAGCTCGCTGGCGAATGTGAGCAAATCACGCGAGTGACCACTGAAAATGTTGCACAATTCTCGTTACTGATTCAGCCATCACCAATGACAGCCACAGCAGCCCCACTAGTGCCACTGCTCAAGAGTGACATTCACAAGATCGCTATCGTTTTCGACTTCATTCCAATGCATTACCCCACGATCTATCTGAGCAATGTAGCTGCGCGTGCTGAATATGCAGCGGGCTTGGATGCTCTGCGCAAATACAACGACTTCATTTGCATCTCGAAATTGGCTGCAGATGAAACAAAGACTTGGCTCGGGAAAGACGCGATAGGCCGGGACTCAATAGCCCAAGACTCAAGAGCCAGCATCAAATTCTCTGTCGCTTGGCCAAAAGATGTTTTGCCGCAAGGCAAATTAGTCATGGGCAATGCCGTCAAGACCGGCCCCATCGTGGTGATGACCGGTGATGAGCCACGTAAAAACACCTATGGTGCTCTGGCCGCTATCGGCGCAGCAACTGCAGGCCGAGATGAAGAACGCAATGTGGTGGTGCTCGGTATGGCTGGGCAGTCAACCCGAGTTCACCATTGGTCGATCGCAGCAGCGATGCGGCCTGGTGAAGCTCAAACTCTTGGAAGAATCTCTGATGCAGAGATGCATGAGCTTTTAGCCAGCGCCGAGTTAGTGGTAGTGGCTTCATTTGATGAAGGCTTATCGCTGCCAGTTATTGAAGCCCTTCATGCTGGTGCTCCAGTTGTGGCTTCTGACATACCGGCCCATCGCGAACTCATCGGATCAAGTGGCTATTTGGCGCCAGCAGGCGATATCAAAGCGATGGCACGCGCGATCCGTTTTCACCGCGGCAAGGCCTCAACGCATAAGCAGCAGCTCAAGCAACTCACGCGCCATAACCATGATGAGCTGGAAAATTCCATAGCTGAAAGAATCAAGGGGCGAGTGGGTGGCGCCCAAGAGATCGCAGCGACCAAGAGCGCAGTCGAAGCCATCGACCGACTAAGTGTCGGATTCGCAACACCCTGGGAGCCTCAGCGTTCAGGTGTTGCCGACTTCTCAGCAGCAACAGTTCGAGAACTTGCCAAACTCGCAGACGTCACGGTCTACACCACAGCAGGTGGCGTCGTTGAAGATTCGATCAAGCACGTCAACATCGATCAGGTGATTGCCAATGGTCACGATCACGATGTGTTCGTAACCGTCGTCGGAAACTCGCACTTTCACATTCCCTTCATTGAATTGCTGAACTCCATCGACGCAGTTGTGATTGCTCATGACACGCGCATGGTCGAGTACTACATGGCCATGCGCGGTCAAGGTGGCGTGGAGCAGGTGATGGTTCGCGGTCAAGCTCAACGATCTCTTAAGCCGGCCCTTGATGCTCAAATTGACGATATGCGCCTACTCCAAAACGCTGGCTTTTGGGAGATAGCGAATCAATCAACAATGTTGATCTTGCACGCACCAAGTGCTGCACTCAGAATTGAAACTGAAACAGGTGTCACTGCCCGACTGCTGCCTTTCGCAAATCAGCGCGTGCCTAAAACTGATCACATCACTCAAGAAATGCGCAACGATGCCCGGGATCGGTTGGCTTTCAATTCAGAGACCATTCATTTGGGCACGTTTGGCTTTGTGGATCTGCGCACCAAGCTCACTGACGTTGTTGTTGAAGCGGCGGCCTGGTTGAGTCAGTGGGGCTACGACATTTCACTGCATCTTGCAGGTTCCGCATCAGACACGGACACGAAGGCTTTACTGAAACGAGCGGAAGAAGCCGGTATTCAAGAGTGTGAAGTCACGGGGTTCCTGACTGATGATCAGTTCCGTGATTACTTGCTTGCGGTCGATCTTGGTGTGCAATTGCGCGTAAGCCCGTTGCTTGGAGTCAGTGGACCTCTGAGCGATCTCGCGGCTTTTGGCACGACGAGCCTTGCCAGCGCTGGGCTAGCAATCGATGTTGATACCCCCGATTACATTGACCGGCTGCCAGACGATGTCAGTTCACTCATGGTTGCTGAAGCGATTGAACTGCGCATCTTGAATCCAATCTCGCATGAACTTCGTGAGGAACAACGCCTTGCTTATCTCGATGCGAAATCACCGAAACGTTATGCTAAAGCCTTGCTTGAGTTACTCAAGGAACCGACGGGGAGTAAGCGATGACCTGCGTCGGCATTGATATCGAACAGTTCATTCGTGATCCGTATGGCACGGGCATTCAACGAGTGTTGCAGTACTTAGCCAAAGAATGGCCAAGCGAAGAAGTGCAAGCTGATTTCGTGATTCCAAACCCTGTGCGCGAAGGTGAGTATTTATTGCTCACGCCAGTGCAAGCTGCAGAACTTATTGGCCTCGCCTTTGAACACCGCGAACCGGATGAGGATGTGCTGGGCATAGTGCAAGCCTTCGTTGCCGTGAAGCGCGCATCGCGGGATTACACCGCCGTGAAGCTTGGTGACCTTGTGAGCCT
>JBAXJN010000060.1:0-7995 GCA_037137855.1 Actinomycetes bacterium | reverse complement strand
GTGAAGGGCGAACTTTTGATCACCAATAACTACGGTGTGACCCGCGTTATTGCCGCCTTGATATCGCACGACGTAGTCAACGCGACCTCCGAGGAGATCCGTCGCTTTTCCTTTACCTTCGTCTCCCCATTGGGATCCGAGCAAAATGATCGCAGGCACGTTGGGAAAGATTACCCGAGTCCATGGATTTCCCCTATTCGCACGGTTATAGGGCCAAAATAGGGGTAACCCAACCCAGACTTGGAGATGCTCACCATGCGAATTGAACATGTAGCCCTCTGGTCTGCGGATATCACGATTCTCCGAGATTTCTATGTTCGTTGGTTTGCAGCTCAGCCATCACCTATCTATCGGAATGCAGCGACGGGCTTTGAATCCTTCTTCCTTTCAATCGGATCTGGATCCCGACTGGAGCTCATGCAGCGTCCTGATATCGACGTTGCTCCCATCGAATTCACCCTGGGATACGCCCACATTGCGATCAATGTGGGTAGCCGAGAGGCAGTTGATGACCTCACTACGGCTATGGCCGCTGAAGGTGTCGAAGTTCTTTCCAATCCACGGTTCACTGGCGATGGCTATTACGAGTCAGTCATCCGCGATCCAGAAGGCAATCGGATTGAGCTCACTGCCTAGCAAAGCCAACACAGATGGTGGTTGACTGAGGGTGTGAGTAATGACCTGCAAGTTCTGCTGCTCGGATACGGCTTAGCCGGTCGGCTTTTCCACACTCCACTCATCTTGGCCACACCGGGCTACAAGATCTGTGGAGTTGTGACTCGCGATGCAGAACGGACCCAACAAGCACTCACCGATATTGCGGGTGTCACCATCTTTGAATCACTTGACCAGGCGCTGCGTGATGCGTCTCAGATCGACCTAGTCGTCGTTGCCAATGCCAACCGCGCGCACGTGCGCGATGCCCATCAGGCCATTGCAGCTGGAAAACATGTTGTTGTCGACAAGCCAATCGCAGGAACTGCCTTAGATGCGCAAGAACTTGCTCAGGCTGCCCTTGCTGCGGGAGTGCAATTACATCCCTTCCAAAACCGACGGTGGGATTCTGATTTCCTGACTCTCATATCTGTTGTTGAGGAAGGGTATTTAGGCGAAATCCACAGATTTGAATCCCGTTTTGAACGCCTGCGCGTAACCCCACGAGGTAATTGGCGTGAATCAAATGACCGTCAGGATCTTGGCGGGGTGCTCTTAGATTTTGGGGCACATCTTGTAGACCAAGCCATTCAATTATTTGGCAGCGTGATCAGTGTCGATGCTTATGCACGATCAATTCGCCAACCAGATTCTGCTGACGACGACATGCAAATCATTTTGACCCATACAACAGGTGTCATCAGTTTGCTCGTTGGAAGTCAGGTATCTGCATTTCCTGATCCACGCTTCTTACTCCTTGGCTCGCGCGGCGCGGTTCGGATCACTGAATCTGACACCCAAGAAACTCATCTCCGAGCTGGCCAGACCCCCGGCGGAAGTGATTGGGGACAAGAGTCCTTCACTGCGGAAATGCGAATCGGAAATGAAGACGGAACGACTACTGCAACTGATCTTGCGGTTAGTCCCGGAAAGTGGCCTCACTTTTATGCATCGGTGCGCGACTCCATCACGAAACACACGAAGCCGCCCGTCGCTTTGGGCGAAGTCATTGCAAACTTGCGCGTACTCGATGCTGCTCGACTTTCAGTGAAGAGTGGTCAACGGGTAATACTTGTTCCGCCAGCTTCGCATGAGGCTGCACCGGATTCTTCACGAGACTCTTAACTGGAGACTTCAGACAGACGCACTAAAGGTACTTGATTCGCTCACGGCTTCCATTGGTCTCGAAAGCAGTGAGGCAAACGCTGATTCGCTTGCGCCGATCAAGGTGCTGTCTTCACCAAGTTCGGGGAGCGCGATTCGGACTTGCTCGCGAGATGCTCGCAACGCGTTACTTATTTGTTTATTGACTTCTTCAGCGACTGCTGGAAAGAGCTGACCAAGGTGGCCACCAAGGACAATCACTTCTGGATTAAAAATATTAATGAGATTCACAAGGCCGATTCCAAGCCATCGGCCTACATCCGCGAGTCTTTCTTGAACATCTACATTTCCAGCAAGTGCCAAATTAATTACATCGTGCACACCGCCAACAGACGCCGAATCGTCACCGCAAGACAACACAGCTCCACGGCCGACAACCGTTTCCCAGCACCCTCGTGATCCGCAGCGACATGCAAGACCTGCCGGATTCACGATCATGTGCCCAATTTCGCCACCAAATCCACCAGCACCTGTCATGAGTGCGCCGCCAAGAACAACACCTCCACCAATACCGACTTCGCCAGAAACGTAAATGACGTTTCCCGAATCGACTGCTGCACCTCGCGTATGTTCAGCAAGAGCGCCAAGATCTGCATCGTTGCTTGTTACGGTGGTCGGAACTTCGCCAAATTCTTTTCGCAGCGCATCCGTGACCATTTGTGCAAATGGCACATCAATCCAGCCAAGGTTGGGTGCTTGCGAAACCATTCCTGTTCGTTCATTAACAATGCCCGGTACTCCGACACCCGTGCCGACCCAGAGAGTTTCTTCCGGCACTTCATCAAAAAGTTCGTGAGCCATATCGATCAACTGGGCAACCGAAAGATCCGGAGCAAACTCTGACTGTTGCCGTGATCGCTCAACTCGCGAGATGGTTTCACCCCCCAACCCCACAACCGCGCCGACAGTGCGATCCACTCGAAAATCGAAAGCCAGAACAATCGCCGAACGAGGCTGCGGCATCACAATCAACGACGGGCGCCCTACGGTCCCTGCTGTGCCTGGTGCTTCAATCACCAAACCTTGCTCCGCGAGCTCAGCTACTAGCGCGCCAACTGTGCTTCGATTAAGACCCGTCAGCGCCACGAGTTCTGACCGACTTACCGGCCCCCCAATGTGCAGACGCTGAAGTACCGCAGCCAAGTTGTAGCGGCGTACTTCATCTTGCGAAGCAGCGAGTGAAATTCTCATGTCTTTTGCACTTTAAGCGGCTGATGTGCGCTTGCGCGAAATGGCATCGACACTTGCTGCCACGAGCAGCACCAAACCAGTGACAACGTATTGAATACCAGACTGCTGAGTTACAAGCGGTAAACCATTTGCAATAACCGCAACTACAAGTCCACCTATAACCGCATCGATGACCCGCCCCCGACCGCCGAAGAGCGATGTACCGCCGATCACAGCCGCACCCACAGCGAAGAGCAGTGTTTGCGCGCCACCAGTTGTTGGGGACACCGAGTTATCCCTTGAAGCAATCAAGACGCCCGCGATCGCAGCCATGAACGAACAGATCATGAAGCAACTGATCTTTATTGTTGAAACACTAATTCCTGCACGTCGAGCTGCCTCGGCATTTCCACCGACTGCATAAATATGACGACCGTACGAGGTGCGCCCAAGAACAAAAGTCCCAACGATGAGCAGCACTAAAATCACGAGCACTGCCCAAGGCACACCTTGAATAATGGGAATGCACCCCACCGGTCGATTGATGTCACCTACGAATTCGCACGTTTGCCTGCCCGGACGCAGGATTTGCCGCTGAATATTTAGGAGGTACACGACCCCACCAAAAAGCACCGCGAGTGAAACAACTTTTGCAACCCATACCGACGTTGCTGAACCTGTTAGACCCATGCGTTTGCGGCTCAAAATTGCTCGTAATGAGATTGCTGCGTAGCCGACAACCACCATTGCCCAGAGCAACCAACCACCCCACACCGGCATGTTCTTGTTCATAACAGCTAACAAGATGTCGCTTTGAATTGGGATTGTGCCGCCCTCACCAATAATGAGCAGCATCACGCCTTGCAGTCCTAGGAACGCGGCAAGTGTGACGACAAAGGATGGGATACCAAGGCGCGCAACGAGCAGTCCGATCAGAAACCCAATCAAAATCCCTGTCGCGAGCGCTGCCAGTAAAGCCAGCGGCCAAACCCAGCCATGCTTTGTCAGGGTTACCCCCAGCACCGCGGCGCTTGTACCCGCAGCAAAACCAGCCGAAAGGTCAATCTCGCCTAGGAGCAGGACGAAGACAAGTCCCATCGCCAGGACGATAATTGCAGTGCCTTGATTCAGTAAGTTTGCGAAATTCAGTGCCGTGAAGAAAGTGTCACCCTGCAGGATGCTAAACAATGCAACGAGTGCAATCAGCCCCAATACGGCAGGCAACGAACCCACCTCACCGCCGCGCACCCGGCGTGAATAATCGAGCAATGCATCACCGATACCGCCAGGTTCAGTGGCATCCACTTCAGTCACTTGAACACTCATAGTGCTGCCCCGTGAAGCACGTCTGGATGAAGTCCCATGTCGCCGCTACGTCCCGTTGTGATGAGTTCAACGATCTGGCTGTGAGTGAGATGCTCAGCTGGCACCTGTGCCGCGAGGTTACCCAGATACAAGCAAGCAACATTGTCTGAGACTCGGAGCACCTCATTCATGTTGTGCGAAATTATGATGACAGCCAGTCCGTTGTCGGCTAACCGCCTTACCAAGTTCAATACTTGTTCGGTCTGGGCCACACCCAGTGCTGCAGTGGGTTCATCGAGAATGACGACTTTTGAATTCCATAACACTGCTCGAGCGATGGCAACAGTTTGACGCTGACCGCCTGAAAGGCTCGATACCTGTTGGCGAACCGACTTCAAGGTGCGAACCGAAAGACCTGCAAGCGTCTCCTTAGCACGCCGTTCCATCGTTATCTCATCCAGAACCAGCCCTTTGGACTGTTCACGCCCCAGGAACATGTTGTGAACCACATCGAGGTTGTCGCATAGGGCTAGATCTTGATAGACAACTTCGATACCAAGCGAGTTAGCTTGTCGAGGTTCTGAAATATGTACGGGCTTTCCCTCAAACAGATACTCACCGGAATCAAAAGGATAAATACCAGCGATGCCCTTGATTAAGGTGCTTTTTCCTGCGCCGTTGTCTCCCACCAGCGCAGTGACCTTGCCTGCATACAGATTGAGATCGACATTTTTCAGCACCTGTACAGGACCGAAACTCTTATTAACCCCCCGAAGTTGCAGGATCGGGCTTTGGTCAGACATCGATCACCTTTCGTTGCAGCTCGCTTTTGGGACTGGACTCAAGTCTTTCATGTAAACAGACCAACGGTGGGGGTAGGACTACCTACCCCCACCGTTGATGTACTGATGATTACTGAACGCCGTACTTCGTGCAGGCAGTCTTGAGCTTTGCCGTGGTGCAGATCTTTGCCGCAGTGGTGTAGCCATCTGCGACAACATCCTTGACGTTCTCAGGGAAGATCGACTGAGGAACGAGCAACACTGACTTAACTGAGGTGCCAGCCTGACTGTCAGAGGTTGAGCCGGTTGCAAGTGCATCGGCAGCAGCGGTATCGCCGTTGCTAAGAGCAATTGCGAGTTTAGCAGCAGCGGCGGCTTCAGCCTTGATGGCCTTGTAGACCGTCATGCACTGAGTGCCCAAGAGCACACGCTGCAAACCTTCATCGGTTGCGTCTTGACCGGTTACTGGGATCTTTCCAGCTTGGCCATTACGTCCGAGGACTGCGATAGCTGCCCCACCGAGACCATCATTTGCTGCAGCTACACCAATAAAGTCACCTTTAGCCTTGGTGTACATCTGCTCGAAGATGGTGCCAGCCTTCGTGTTATCCCAATCAGGGACGGCCTGATCAGCGGCGATTGTGTAACCGGCAGCCGTGATGGCAGTTTCATAACCCTGCTTGAACAACGTGGCGTTGTTGTCCGTAGGTGAACCATTGAGCAGCGCAACAGGACCTGTCTTGTTGCCGTTATTGGTCATACAAGTAACCAGACCTTCACCGATCTTGGTGCCGACGGCCACGTTATCGAATGACACGTAGTAGCCAGCTCCGCCACCGAGAGTGAGTCGGTCGTAGTCGATAACTGGCACACCTTGATCAGTTGCCTTCTTGATTACAGCGGCTCCTGACGGGCTGTCGAGGTTAACGAGCAGTAAGGAAGTGACGCCACTAGCCAACATTTGATCAGCGATGGTGGCGAACTTTGCCTTGTCACCATTTGCATTTTGAATGTCGAATTGGACGCCGGCGCTGTTGAAGGCCTCTTCGAGGAACTTCCGGTCAGCTGTCTCCCAGCGAGCCGAAGTTGAAGCATCCGGAAGGATGACACCTACTTTGGCATTTGCATTTGTTGCGGCACTGCTTCCAGTGTCACTGCTGCTGCACGCAGTCATGAGCAATGAGGCTGCCGCTAGGCCGACTACTGCTCCAAATATTTTCTTGGACATACGATGCTGTCCTTTCCTCGCAAGAGTCCTTGCGCTTTTTGGGTTAGAGAACTTACTCATTTTTGTCCGAACTGTTGTTCATGCATGCATGACACAAAATTCGGTCCCGTGAAATCGGATTCCCCAAAATTGACTGGGTAGTCCCTCCCGCGGAGATAGTTATCGAACTCGTGGTCGTGACCAGCGAGGACGAGGGAGTTGCCAACTGTTGGCCGGCCCCGATATCTGCAAAATGTGAACATGGCGGCTACCTGTGCGGCATCGCCAATCACCCCTTGACCAAGAGCAACGTTCTGCTTTGGCTTTGATGCAACTCCGTTCACCATTGCTTATCCCGACGCCATAAACATCTGTAAATGTTGTGTCACACAACATATGCTGGTTTGGGATGCTGATGCAATAGTTACTGCAAAATTTTGTAACTTAGGGGTCACATTTGTGACTCCACTTGTTTACATAGGTACAAGTCGGACGAAATACACCTTGTGATCGCGCAACGCTAACTAGCTCGGTTTACTTTTGCCACCACTGAGTTATCTGCTGTCCGAGGGCATGACCAGAAAGCCACGCTGCCTCCACCTTCGGGCCACCCGCCCATGAATCGCCAGCCAGACCCAGCCCAGATTCTTCATCGAAAAAGCAAAGGTCAGTCCGAGCCGAGGTGGGTTTGGCATAGGTCCAACGCATGGCCGAGGACCACTGCGGATGTTTAGTGAGTCCAAGCAGTGGCAACAGGGCGTCGATGACTGCAGGGATGACGGCCGCTGGCTCTCGAAGATGGACCGCCGCGAGGTCAGGGTGAACATGGGCAACGACGACAGGATCGTTGTTGCCGCGACGATGTCCATCGTTGGCAATCCAGGTGAGTACCGGATGCTCATTGACGAAGACACCATCAAACTGGGGTAGTTGCTCTATTTCGAAGACTGAGGTGACAGCGATAACCGCATCCCAGGAGATTTCATCAAGTGTGTTGTGAATGTCTGTCAGACCCTCAGGAACAAACATTTTTGCTTGCGGTTCCGGTAAACACAATGCAGCTGCGCTAAATTTCGCATCATTAACAAGCACCACGCCATCAGTGACTGATACTGAAGTCACTTCGGTGGACGGCTTTACAGAATGTTCTGGGAGTCCTTGAACTTGGTGTTCAAGGATGGAACGCAGTCCTTGAGTTGCTGAATAGCGCATGGTGCCCGCTCTCACACCTGAGATTCCTGTTGGAGTTGCAACATGAAAGGTGTCGGTCCATGCGCGGGCAACACCAGATTCAATCCAGGAATTCACGATCAAGCCAAATTGCGGATCTTGAACCGTAAAGTACGAAGCACCGATATCCGTGATGTGGCCGTCGAAGGCTGTCCCTGAATCACGAATTGTGCGACTAGCCATTCGGCCACCGACCACGCGACCACGATCGATAATCTGAAACGGAATTTGGTGGTGATGTAATACCCGTGCGCACGCGATGCCGCTCATTCCAGCGCCAATAACAGCAACAGGTAAACGATCAGTCACGAGGCATATTCGGATCGCAATCAGTTAAGAAAGCAGAAATACGTTCGGCTTCCTCTTGTTCATTTATTGCTGCTGCTGCTCGTCCTAGAGACTTCAGGCAGCGCAAGAAGCCTTGGTTGCCTTCATGGCTCCACGGCACTGGGCCGTGACCCTTCCAACCATTGCGGCGCAATG
>JBAXJN010000059.1:0-8000 GCA_037137855.1 Actinomycetes bacterium | reverse complement strand
CTGCGCTTGGCAACATAGCTGCGAAGGAGTTCGCTGTGTTAATTGCTGCAGGCACGGGGAACGTGATTGTTGCAACTTTGCTCGCGCCAGCGGCTTTCAAGCGAGCGGGAGCGGAAGTTTGCACGTAAGCGAGGCTGCCTGGGCCCTTCGAAGATGGACACGAGATCGCGAGAAATGAGAAGTACCTTGAAAGGCGTGAGTTCACCTTGTATTTCGCAGGACACTAACACCAACGCGAGCTGTTTTTACGGCATTTTCCAGATGCCTCTCGAAAAGAAAACCCTAGTCGGGTCTATTCGAGGGGATTTCGCGATCTTTATGTGTGAGATATGCGAGCCAGCTGTGCTCCCCAATGAATCCTACCTGCACACCATTCTTGCTTGAACCCACTATCTTCATAAGGCAACTGGAGCTAGGCGGCTAGATTATGAACTCAAAAAGCAATTTAACGAGAAGTGAGTGTGCGATGGCTATCAGTGATGATCTGGATGCGGCGCTTTTGAGCATTCTAGAGGCCGCGACAAGGGAAAGTCTGGACACGCTTTCCGTAGAACAAGTTGCTACGACTGCGGGTGTTTCACGCGCTAGCGCTTACCGACATTTCGGAGATCAGGCTGGACTCTTGCTTCAGGCGTTACGCCTGAAAGCACACTTTCACGGGAATGCCTTTCTCGCGTCGATCAAACCGAATCTTTCTCTACAGGAACAGCTGGAGCACTCCTGGCTGTATACAGCCGAGCATGTTGTTCACGACCAGGTGTTCCACCGACTTGCTGAGCTTCAACCAGAAGCAACAATTGGTCGTGAGCTTATGGCCACTATCTACGGGGAAAAGATACTTGAAGGTCAGAAAGTAGGGGAGATTCGTAGCGATCTTTCAGTTGACGAAATTGTAGATTGGTTGGTGAGCCAGCGAGAGTTCTACCTGACGGAACACATGGATCCTGAAAATGCACAGATGTGGACCGGCAAGTTCTTGATGCCGATCCTTCGACCGCAGCCTGAGTGGGAGGACAAGTTCAGCGCCAGAGTTGATCTATTGCTGGATGACATTCAAGAAGGCCTTAAGTTCGTTGAAACCCAGGCGGCAGCAGGGCAAAAGAATTTGCGTCGAGCGTTGAAATCGAGCAGTGAAATCGAGCAGTGAGATCGAGTAATTCAGTTTGGCGTTAGTTCGCGCTACCGGTTTCTTTTGTGGGTGCCTCACGTTCGGTACTGATGGATCTATCGAGTTGCTCAACTTGTAATCGCACATCCTCCAAGAGAACTTGCATTCGTGCCGCGAGCCATTCGTTGGGGTCTCCTTGCGGAACAATGGCAGGAACGACAAACTTTCTAAACCAGCGGCGAGTTGCATGCTCATCGTGGTTGATTGCTTGGCAGATTTGATGTTGCGTGAGCAGCCAATTGTGCAATTCGTCTATCGTGATATCAGATCTCAACTGGTGGTCTTTTTGTGCAGAAACAAGTGTGTCTGTAAAAGTGGACGTTGCAAGATCAGCTCGCATCTGATGTGCATCTGAATCTTGGATTAAGACAGAAAGTTCTTCAAGCCGGTTATCTTCTCGATTATGGCGCTCAGAAAGCACCCAAGCTTCTTCGATTCGCTGAACGGCGGTCAGCGAAGGCGGAAGCTCACGTAGGAGCCGTTCGCTCCATTCAGCGGCAATAGCGAACATTGCTCGTTTTCGCAGTTCATCGCGCGAACCAATATGGCGATATGCCGTGGCTCGACTGATACCAATTGAGTCAGCAAGTTGTTCGATAGTAAGTGCCAAGATTTCATCAGTCCTCATCGGCCATACCAGCGACGTCAAGGACTGTTCCAGACGTTGGGCTACTGTTTGATCGATAACGCTCGTCATGTCTGCCACCCTAAAATCTCCCGTGATGAAGGTTTCAAGGTATCGCATCGGCTACTGAGTCAAGAATGCTTGATAGAAACAATCGTCTGCATTTCAGGGCGTGTAACTGATGGGAATGGGATAAAATTCGTAGACGTAGGCAGAGTTTTCCTTGTCTCAACCTTGCGACACAGATAGACTCGAGTCCAGAAGCTTCAGAAAGGTTTGCCAGAAATGTTGAGCGTCGCGCAGGCCAACAAAGAATCGTCTTAAAGTCACTATTCGCGAGTTGGGACCATGATGACCAAGCAGATCGTTCAGATCAGTAAAGTAATTATTCGTTTTGCTGGCGACTCTGGTGATGGCATGCAGATGACTGGTGACCGATTCACTTCTGAAACTGCAGGTTTAGGTAATGATCTTGCCACGCTACCTGATTACCCTGCTGAGATTCGTGCACCTCAAGGAACCCTTGCCGGTGTCAGTGCTTTCCAGCTGCACTTCGCTGATCATGAGGTGCTCACCCCCGGCGATCAGCCCGATGTTCTCGTGGCAATGAATCCTGCTGCCCTTCGTGCAAATATCGGTGACCTACCTGCCGGTGGTGAGCTCATTGCCAATACCGATGAGTTCACAAAGCGTGCCTGGGAGAAAGTTGGGTATAGCTCAAATCCACTTGAGGATGAAGATTTTCTTCAGAAATACCATGTGCATCCCGTTGCCTTGACTTCAATGACTGTCGCGGCTTTGCAAGATATTGATGTATCTAAAAAAGATGCCGAGCGAGCAAAAAATATGTTTGCACTTGGCCTGTTGTGCTGGTTATACAATCGTCCGTTTGAAGCGACCCTTGACTTCTTAACAGACAAGTTTGGCAAGCGGCCAACAATTTTGGCATCGAATATCGCTGCGTTCAATGCCGGTTGGTCTTTTGGCGAGACCACTGAAGATTTTGCAATTCAGTATGAAGTGAATCCAGCGGTAAAAAAAGCGGGCGTGTACCGCAACATCACCGGTAACCCGGCATTGGCTTATGGACTGATCGCAGCATCGGTTCAATCTGGGCTGCCATTGTTTTTAGGCACCTACCCCATCACTCCGGCTTCGGATATTTTGCATGAACTCAGTAAGCACAAGGAGTTCGGTGTCATTACTTTTCAGGCGGAAGATGAAATCGCTGGCATCGGTGCAGCCCTTGGAGCTTCATACGGAGGCTCACTTGGAATCACGACCACATCGGGCCCTGGCGTTGCTTTAAAGTCGGAAACGATCGGACTTGCCGTAGCCCTTGAATTGCCATTGGTAATCATCGATGTGCAGCGAGGCGGGCCTTCAACCGGCCTTCCAACAAAAACTGAACAGTCAGACTTGCTGCAGGCAATGTTTGGACGCAATGGTGAATCACCAGTGCCAGTGATTGCACCAAAGTCGCCATCCGATTGTTTTGATGCTGCGCTGGAAGCGTGCCGTATTGCGATCGAATATCGCACTCCAGTGTTCTTGCTTTCTGATGGTTACCTTGCCAATGGTTCCGAACCGTGGCTCGTACCTGATGCTTCAACCTTTAAGGTGATTGAACCGAACTTTGCAACACAAACAAACCACACTGATAAAGATGGCAAAGACGAGTTTTGGCCATACCTAAGAGACCCAGAAACTTTGGCGCGACCATGGGCGATTCCAGGCACCAAAGGCCTTGAGCACCGCATTGGCGGCCTCGAAAAGGCAAACGGCTCTGGCGCTATTTCTTATGACCCAGAGAATCACGACACCATGGTTCGTTTACGTCAAGCCAAGGTAGATGGCATTGCCAACACCATCCCGCTGCTTGAAGTCGATGATCCGTCTGGTTCTGCTCGAGTATTGATTTTGGGCTGGGGCTCAACCTTTGGACCGATTGGTGCAGCATGTCGGCTTGCGCGCGAGGCCGGTCACCAGGTTGCGCAAACTCATATCCGTCATATCAATCCGTTTCCAAACAACTTGGGCGAAATATTGAAGTCATATGACCGAGTAATTGTTCCTGAAATGAATCTTGGGCAGTTATCCATGTTGCTCCGAGCAAAATACCTTGTTGACATCATTAGTTACAACCAAGTGCGTGGAATGCCATTTAAGTCGCAGGAGCTGGCTGATGTCATCATTGAAGTTATTGAAACTGAAAGGGCAACAGCATGAGTAACTTTCCATCGCTATCGCTCGTACCAGCTGCAAGCGAAGCTCAAAGCGCAAAAGATTTCAAGAGCGACCAAGAGGTTCGCTGGTGTCCAGGATGCGGTGACTACGCGATTCTTGCGGCAGTTCAAAGTTTCCTGCCATCGTTAGGCCTTGCTCGCGAAAACATTGTGTTTGTCTCAGGTATCGGGTGCTCTTCACGGTTTCCTTATTACCTGAATACCTATGGGATGCACTCGATCCATGGCCGTGCTCCAGCAATCGCGACTGGACTCGCAACGAGTCGTGAAGACTTGTCGGTGTGGGTTATCACCGGCGACGGTGACGCGCTCTCAATCGGCGGGAATCACCTAATCCATGCGCTTCGCCGCAATGTGAATCTGAAAATATTGCTGTTCAATAACCGCATCTATGGACTCACCAAAGGCCAGTATTCGCCAACGAGCGAGCAAGGCAAGATCACAAAATCCACTCCTGAAGGATCATTGGATTATTCATTTAACCCGGTATCGCTGGCACTTGGCGCTGAGGCTACTTTCGTCGCTCGCACGATCGACTCAGATCGTGCGCACTTGCAAGGAGTGTTAGCGGCAGCCGCCGCGCACGAGGGAACTGCGCTCGTTGAGATTTATCAAAACTGCAACATTTTCAATGACAATGCTTGGGAGCCACTCAAGGATTCAGATACACGTGATGATCTCCTTATGCGTCTGGAACACGGTGAAGTCATCTTGTTTGGCAAAGATAAAGGAAAGGGTGTCACTCGAACCTCTGAGGGTCACCTCAAGGTTGTCAATGTTGCCGACGTGAGTTCTGAGGCGCTCATTCGTCACGATGCGCACGCAACAGATCCTGGTCTTGCTTTTGCTTTGTCACGTCTGTCTGATGTGTACTCATTAGAAAACACCCCAATTGGTGTTTTCAGAGATGTTCATCGTCCAAGTTATGACCGACTCGTGCGCGAACAGGTCGCACAAGTAAAAGAGCGGCAGGGTGCTGGGGATTTGCAGGATCTCATCACGGGTCATGACACTTGGACTGTGAAGTAACAACGAGTTGTTACACAATAAGTACTTCGCCTGCAGATGGCACGAAAGTGAATTGAGCTACTTCCAGGATGCGAACGCCCGTAAGGGGTTGTGTCATAGCGAGTCCTTTCGGAACGCTGTGAGTAAGTATGTTTTCTTTTAATTCACGAATTAAGTAAATGCTTAGACAGTGCGAACAGCAGTCATCTCGGCGATGAAATGATCAGCAACATCGATCAGGTAATCGCCTGGACCAGATCCTGCAGTCTCACGCAGTAGTCGTGCATCTTTGGCAAGGGTTGGATAGGCCTGGCCATTAGCGATGTTTTCCAACTTGCCAGAGTTTCCGACCATCTCGATGGCGAAACTGCGACCGGAGCCAGTGGTGAGTACTTCAAGCAATTGTGCGCGCTCAAGGCCAATGCGATGCGCCAACTCAAATTCAGCGTGCGCAACAGCACCTTGGGCCGAGAGCAATGCGTTATTGATGAGTTTCGCTTTTTGTCCGGCTCCAACATCGCCTAGGCGAACAATGCGCCCTGAATGTGTGGCAAGAATATCGCGCACTTCATCACATGCAACCTCAGTGCCACCGAGCATCGTGGTTAATGCACCGGCTTGAGCGGCTGGTGCGCCACCGCTCACGGGAGCATCGATGATCGCTAGTCCAAGTTCGGCACCACGCTTGCCGATTGCCACTACTTCTTCAGGTGAAACGGTGCTGTGGATGAGTACAGGTGTGCCAGGAATAGCACCATTGGCAATCCCTTCAGAGCCGAACAATACATCTTCCACTGACTTGGCATCAAAGGTGCAAACGCAAATGACATCAGACTGGGCCGCGAGTGCTGCAGGAGTGTGCGATCGGATTACTTCTGGTCCGAAGACCTCAAGAATTTCCGGACGTCGAGCCCAAACGCTAAGCGGGTAGCCGCCTTGTTCGATGGCTTGCGCCATTGGCATGCCCATCATTCCTAGACCGATAAAACCCACTCGACGTAATTCATTGCTTGACATTAGGCCCCACTCCGGTTAGTTATATTGATAGTTTTACATTGCACATTTGTTGTATGTTCATGTTTTCTATGACGCAATATTCGTTGCGGGATCGAGGAATACCTATGTTCAGTCTTTCTGGCCACGTGGCTTTCATCACCGGTGCAGGTCAAGGTGTTGGCGCTGAAATTGCTCGAGTCTTGGCTGCGCATGGTGCGGCCGTTGCGGTCAACGATCTTTTTGAAGATCGAGCACAGCAAGTGGTTGATGAGATCACCTCGATTGGTGGTCAAGCAGTTGCAGCTCCCGCTGATATCACTGATGAAATTGCCGTTGCCCTTGCCGTTAACCACGCTACGAACGAACTCGGTGGATGTGTTGACATCTTGGTGAACAATGCAGGAATTCCGGTGACGGGATTTTCGATGACGAATTTTGCGCAGTCTGACCGCGAAACCTGGGGCCCACATATCGCGCTGAGTGTGCACGGATTGTTGAATGTTACTCACGCAATCCTGCCTGCCATGGTTAAAACGGGTTGGGGCAGAGTGATCTCGATTAGTTCTGACTCCGCGCGCGTAGGTGAGCCTCGACTTGCGGTGTATGGCGCAGCGAAAGCCTTCGGGCCGGCTTTGATGAGGTCGATTGCTAAAGAAGAGGGACGTTCGGGTGTCACAGCCAACAGCATTGCACTTGGCAGCATTATGAACCCAGCAATGGGCGAGCGAGATCCCGAGCAATTGGCCAAGCAAGTTCGCCCTTACCCAGTGAAGCGATTGGGTGCCCCCACCGATATTGCACCTGCCGTGTTGTGGCTGGCTTCCCACGAGGCAGCTTGGGTCACTGGACAAACCATTGCGGTTAATGGCGGGTACTCCACTACGTGACGCGCTTGTTGTCACAGCCAGATTCATTATGAGTCCACAGTAAGGAGCATGGCTCCTGCGGGAGTGAGTCTGCTGCTGGCAACAACAGCTTGAACAACGTGGTGATTAGTTTGCTCGCTTTTCGGCATCAGTCTCCTTGATTATCTACTCACGGAGACAGACGCCTCATTTTGTCGCTAGCAAGAGATTGAAAGTTACCAATGTCAGCGGCTTCATGCAAGGGATTTGAGTCAATGCTTTCGCTGAACTTTGAATCAAGAGTTTCGCAGGTACTTTTGGATGTGGTCAGAGGCAAAAGCAGTGCCGATAAGGCCCAAATTCAAGTTCATTCGATCGGCAACTGTTTGTACCGCAGTGATGTCTTTTGCCAGGAACTCGGAGAGACGCTCGCCCAAGATCTGAAGCGAGCCAGAACCTGCGATGAGTTCTAGCGCTCGACTCGTTCCGCTACCACGAGGAAGCGCAGCCAAGAGGGATTCCTCAGCAATACCAAGGGAAGATCCAATGGTGAGCACTTCACTAGCCATGCTCAGATTAGCCACGAGCAGCGCGTTATTGAGCAGTTTCACCAACTGACCGGTTCCGAGCTCGCCAATATGAAAAACCGGATTTCCGTATGTGGCCAAAGCTGGCTGGACACGAGCGAAGGCTTGTTCATCTGCTCCGATAAACAACGTCAGAGCGCCAGCTCGAATATCCAGTGGCCCACCGCTTACAGCCGCATCAACCATAGAGATATTTTTGGAAGCGGTGGCTTGTGCAATGTCATCGAGGATTTGCGGATCGCAAGTGGTGTGTACGACGAGCACGCTGTTGGCTGAAATCGATTTAACGACACCGCCATCGCCCAAGCACACTTCACGTAACTGGGCTTCAGTGAGAACGCAGAGCAGCGTGATGTCTGCGCCAGCCACAACTTCAGCGATCGTGCCAAAGGGGGTAACTCCGTAATCAGTTGCTTGCTGTGTCGCTTGGGCATTGCGGCATAAAACTACGACGTCGTGACCGGCATCATGTAATTGCTGAGCCATTGGCCAGCCCATCCGCCCGGCACCAATGACGGCAACCCG
>JBAXJN010000058.1:0-8012 GCA_037137855.1 Actinomycetes bacterium | reverse complement strand
GGCTGCACAAACGTGCGGTTCACCTACTACTACCCATCGGACCTAACTCTTCATGACCATTTCTATGAATAAGCCAGCCCAAGTAGCTATTAACGATATTGGCTCGGCTGAAGACTTCCTCGCAGCAGTTGACGCAACCATCAAGTCATTTGAAGATGGTGACATCGTCGAAGGCACCATCGTCAAGGTAGATCGCGACGAGGTCCTCCTTGACATCGGTTACAAAACTGAAGGCGTGATTCCATCCCGCGAACTTTCAATCAAGCACGACGTTGACCCCAATGAGGTCGTTCGCGTCGGTGACGTTGTTGAAGCACTCGTCTTGACTAAGGAAGACAAAGAAGGCCGTCTTATCTTGTCCAAGAAGCGTGCACAGTACGAACGCGCATGGGGCACCATTGAAAAGGTTAAAGAAGAAGATGGCATGGTCGAAGGTATGGTGATTGAGGTCGTCAAGGGCGGACTCATCATCGACATCGGACTGCGTGGCTTCCTCCCAGCATCACTCGTTGAAATGCGTCGCGTGCGCGATCTCCAGCCGTACGTAGGCAAGGTTCTCGAAGCCAAGATCATCGAACTCGACAAGAACCGCAACAACGTTGTGCTTTCACGTCGCGCTTACCTCGAGCAGACTCAGAGCGCCGTTCGCCAAGGCTTCTTGACCGAACTTGTCAAGGGTCAGATTCGCTCAGGCGTTGTCTCGTCAATCGTGAACTTCGGTGCATTCGTTGACCTTGGTGGCGTAGACGGTCTCGTTCACGTTTCAGAGCTTTCTTGGAAGCACATCGATCACCCATCAGAGGTTGTCGAAGTTGGTCAGGAAGTTACCGTTGAGGTTCTTGACGTCGACATGGATCGCGAACGCGTTTCCTTGTCACTCAAGGCAACTCAAGAAGATCCATGGCAGCATTTTGCACGCACCCACGCAATCAGCCAGGTTGTGCCAGGCAAGGTCACCAAGCTCGTTCCTTTCGGTGCATTCGTACGCGTCGAAGAAGGCATCGAAGGCCTTGTTCACATCTCCGAACTTGCAGAGCGCCACATCGAACTGCCAGAGCAGATCGTGCAAGTGAACGACGACATCTTCGTAAAGGTGATCGATATTGACCTCGAGCGCCGTCGCATCTCGCTTTCCCTTAAGCAGGCAAACGACAGCAGTGATGCTCAGGCAGTTGAAGAGTTCGATCCATATCTCTACGGCATGGCTCCAGCCTTTGATGACGCTGGCAACTATGTGGGCCCTGAAGGCTTTGATCCTGAGACTGGCGAATGGAAGGCCACGTTCGAAGATCAGCGGTCAGCTTGGGAACGCGAATACGCAGATGCCCATGCTCGTTGGGAAGCCCACCGCAAGCAGGTTGGCGAAGCACAGGCAGCAGATCAGGCAGCCGCTCTGGAATCAGGAGACAATGTGTCGACCTATTCAAGTGAGTCATCCGAAGCAGAAGGGTCACTCGCAACAGACGAAGCTCTTCAGGCACTTCGCGACAAGCTTGCTGGCGAGTAGTTCGCATAATCATCAAGAAGAGGGGCAGCTGTTGCTGCCCCTCTTCTGCATTTTCCCGATAGATTTATCTCGTGTTACGAGTAGGCCTCACAGGCGGCATAGGTTCCGGTAAGTCCACGATCGCAGCGATGTTTAAGGCGCATGGTGCTTTCATCATTGATGCGGACCAAATCGCGCGTGACATTGTTTTGCCTGGAGCTGCGGCAATTGATGATCTCGTGGCTGCCTTTGGCCAGACGATCAAGGCGGAAGACGGAAGTCTGGTTCGACCAGAACTGGCTCGAATCGCCTTCCAGACCCCTGAATTAACTCAGCAGATGAATGACATCATGTTCCCGCGCATTGTGGATGAGACCAATCTTCGCTTTGCTGCAGCCGAAGCAGCTGGTCACGCGATAGCGATATACGACATCCCGTTGCTCACAGAAATGGGAACCAATCTAGTTTCCACGGCGATCGTGGTGGATGTCCCAGTAGAAACCCAAGTTGCACGCGCCGTTGCACGGGGGCTTCCAGAAGATGATGTTCGCCGCCGGATTGCTGTTCAACAGACCCGTGAAGAGCGCCTAGCCATCGCTGATTTCATCATAGACAACTCGGGGAATCTTGAAGAAACTCAAAGCCAGGTCGATCGAATCTGGTCTTCTTTGATGCCTGCTTAGCAACCCGAGATCTGTAACGTACGGTGGGTACATGACCCGCCCGATTACTGATCTGCAGCGCCGTGTCGCTCCCTTCACAGTCAGGGCCCCATACGAACCTGCGGGTGACCAGCCAACGGCAATCGCCGAACTCACGCGGCGTATTTTGGCAGGGGAGAAGCACAATGTTCTCCTTGGTGCCACAGGAACAGGTAAGAGCGCGACTACTGCTTGGTTGGTCGAGAAATTACAACGGCCTACGTTGATCATGGTGCCGAATAAAACTTTAGCCGCCCAATTAGCCACCGAGTTTCGTGAACTCATGCCGGACAATGCTGTTGAGTATTTCGTTTCCTATTATGACTATTACCAACCCGAGGCGTACATACCCCAGAGCGATACGTTCATCGAAAAAGATTCCTCCATAAATGAGGAGGTGGAACGCTTGCGGCACTCCGCAACAAATAGCTTGCTCACACGTCGCGATGTCATTGTCGTTGCAACTGTTTCAGCAATTTATGGTCTTGGGACGCCACAAGAGTATGTAGACCGGATGGTGCGTCTGCGCGTTGGCGAAACGACCGAACGCGACAAGTTGCTTCGAATGTTTGTGGATATTCAGTACACGCGTAATGACATCTCGTTTACGCGTGGCACATTTCGGGTGCGTGGCGACACGGTTGAGGTCTTTCCTGTTTACGAACACAATCCTGTGCGCATCGAAATGTTCGGTGATGAAATAGAACGCCTTCTCACGTTGCATCCGGTGACCGGAGAAATCCTGAGTGATGAAACAGAAATGCACGTTTTCCCGGCATCACACTATGTGGCCGGTCCCGAGCGCATGGAGCGAGCAATCGCCGGGATCGAGGCGGAACTTGAAATGAGACTTGCTGAGTTCGAAACTCAAGGCAAATTGTTGGAAGCCCAGCGGCTGCGGATGCGAACGACGTATGACCTGGAGATGATGCGTCAGGTGGGTATGTGTGCAGGCATCGAAAACTATTCGTTGCATATCGACGGTCGTGAACCAGGCAGCCCACCGAATTGCCTTCTTGACTATTTTCCTGACGACTTTCTCTTGGTGATTGATGAGTCCCATGTTGCAGTTCCTCAAATTGGCGCCATGTTCGAGGGAGATGCCAACCGTAAGCGCACCTTGGTCGAACATGGCTTTCGCCTTCCTTCAGCCATGGACAACAGGCCGCTGCGATGGTCTGAGTTCGAAGAGCGTGTCGGTCAACGCGTGTATCTGTCAGCAACTCCAGGGCCTTATGAATTAGCTGCGGCGCAGGGTGAAGTGGTGCAGCAAGTTATTCGACCGACTGGGCTCGTGGATCCTGAGATTGTTTTGAAGCCGACCGAGGGCCAAATTGATGACCTCATGGATGAGATTAAGGCTCGGGCAGCGAGAGACGAGCGGGTGCTTGTGACCACGCTTACCAAGCGCATGTCAGAGGACCTGACGGACTATTTACTCGAGCATGGAATTCGCGTTCAATATTTGCACTCAGAGGTAGACACGCTGCGGCGGGTGGAGCTATTGCGCGAGTTACGTATGGGCGTCTTTGATGTTCTCATTGGAATCAACTTGCTGCGTGAAGGACTTGACCTTCCTGAAGTGTCCCTCGTCGCAATCCTAGATGCAGACAAGGAAGGCTTCCTGCGGTCTGAACGGTCACTCATTCAAACTATCGGGCGAGCCGCGCGTAACGTTTCAGGGCAAGTGCACATGTATGCCGACAAGATCACTCCCTCTATGCGCAATGCCATCGACGAAACCACCAGGCGACGTGACATACAGATTGCCTACAACAAGGAACGTGGACTGGATCCTCAACCGCTGCGTAAGAAGATTGCGGACATCACCGATCTCTTGGCTCGTGAGGATGCGGATACTGCCGCTTTAGTTGAGCAAGTGAATTCTACGAAGAGCACACGACGCATACCTGCGCATCAGAGTGACTTAATCCAGTTGATAGATGATCTCACCGCGCAAATGCATTTGGCTGCCACAGAACTACAATTTGAATTAGCCGCACGGTTGCGCGATGAAGTTCGGGATCTCAAGAAGGAGTTACGCGGAATGCAAGAGGCCACAGGGCGATGAATGTTCCGCTCTGGCTCTGGTGGGCCACAATCGGTGGCTTTGCGGTCATCCTTTTCATTGACTTTGTCGTTGTTGATAGGCGTCCACACGCTTTTTCCACGAAAGAAGCTGGCGTGTGGGTTGGCGTCTACATGGCGCTAGCGGCACTCTTTGCAATCTTCATTTCGTTGTATTTTGGTTGGACTTATGGTGGCCAATTCGTCGCTGGTTACTTAACTGAGTATTCGCTCAGTGTGGACAATCTCTTCGTTTTTCTGGTTCTCATGACTTCATTCGCTGTTCCCGCTGTTCTCCAACACAGAGTCTTACTCGTTGGCGTAGTCATTGCATTGATATTACGTGCAATCTTGATTCTGATCGGTGCTGAGCTCATCGCACGTTTTGCCGCGATCTTTTATCTTTTCGGAGCCTTTCTATTCTTCACTGCATGGAAAGTTTGGACTTCTAAGGATGAAGACCCGGACCCGCAAGGTAATGGACTTGTTCGTTTTGTTTCCAAACGATTCGCCGTGTCACCACACTACGACGGCAACAAGTTATCTACTCGCGTCGCAGGTAAATGGATGTTAACTCCGATGGCTTTGGTAATGCTAGCTATCGGTACTACTGACATCCTCTTTGCCCTCGACAGCATCCCCGCTGTATTTGGCATCACGAAGATCGCTTTCATTGTTTTCGCTGCTAACGCATTCGCGCTGATGGGGCTTAGGCAGTTGTATTTCCTTCTCCAAGGCCTCATGGAACGATTGCGGTTGCTGAATTATGGGCTAGCGATCATTTTGGCGTTCATAGGTGTCAAACTCATTCTTGAAGCTTTTCACGAAACCACGTCGGTAAACGTTCCCGTCATTCCGATTTGGCTGTCATTGTCGGTCATCATTGGCGTTCTTACAGTTACGGCATTCCTTAGTTTACGGATCGAGCATGTAGATGAAGCAACTAGTGAAGGGGACAAGATATAGAGATGGACACGCCAATGTGGCTTTGGTCAGTCACCATACTTGCATCATCATTTTCATCGTGATGGATTATGTGGGAGTGAGTCGTAGACCGCATGAAGTAAAATTCAAGGAAGCAGCGCTTTGGTCCATTTTTTATGTGGGAGTGGCCGCCGCACTCCTGGCTCATTAGGCTAGATTTTGATCGTTGAGTACCAAACCCCAAGGAGCTATGTATGTTTTATCCTCAGAGAGTTGCATCATGAAACGCGTACTGACGGTGTCTGTCGGCGCTGTTTCGCTGCTTTGCCTGACCGGCGCCCTCGGGGCGTGTTCGTCGAATTCTGCTGATCCGGTGAGCGCACCCACAACGGAGATGTCTTCTGACTCGGGTAGCTCTCAACTAGAAGAGACAGGTTCTATTGGTGCCGCGACGTACACAGTCAGCCAAGATGTGCAGGATACGTATTTCAAAGCGATTTGCACAGGTTCGGTAATGAAATTGGGCATAGGTGGCTCCTTTGATGATGCAACCAGAACATGTACCGATGCCAGCGGTGTTAAAACCACTCAGACCAGGGGATTAGCGGGCTTGTTGAGTTCAACCCCTGACGAAATGCGCTCCTCAATTCAGTTCATGATCGTGCAGATGGGTGACCCCGTCGCTGGATGTCCAACGGCTGATGAATTCAACACGGTTGTCGACCTAACCATCACGAATACGTGCGTGGTAAATGCGATGAAAGCGATGTCAGTATTCATGACGGCTGAATAGATCCAGGTACATACCCAGCAGTATGGGGATGAAGCGTATAAAACAGTCTTGAGAGACCAAACTCATGGCCTGAGCACCTGATCAACTCGCGATGGACTTTTGCGCCATTCCGGGAGTTGCAGACGTTTAATTGGCGGGAATCTGTGCACTTTTTGTGCATACGAAACACGTCGTTGACTCCACTCAGATGAAACCATTATTGTCCGTAGCATGAAAAGTCTGCGACGAATTGCTTTGACCGTAGTTCTTGCCTTGGGGATAGGAATGTCGACTGGTAGTGCGCAAGCGGCAACGACACTCGATCAATCCTTCGTATCGCAAAGCGCGCTTTATTCAAGTCCGGTAATGGCACAGAAGGTGACGGCTGGGATCACTGGGGCCTTAACAAGTGTTCAAGTTGGTTTGGACAAAAACGGTACGTCTACCGAAGGAGTGACGATTAGCATCAGGGTGGCCGCTGCTGGAAAACAAACCAGGTCTGATCGTGCTTCTGTTCTCATCCCAAAATGCAGTCGACCCACCGTGGTTCACTGCCGGAACAGAGTTTGCGTTTGTCGTCAGCCCAACAAATACAAAAATTAACAATTACGGTTGGTTGGGTTCCAGTGCGGCGTCGTATTCCGGGGGCAGAAGCGCGTTCTATTTCCAGAATGGCTGGCTTTACTGGCCTTCAAATAATGGGCAGCCCGATACATATTTTTCCTTTGCTACGTATATGACGACACAAGATGCACACTGGACCACCATTCCTCAAGCACTCCCACTTTCCGCAACAGGAACCTGTGATGCACTCGATGACAAGCCCGTCGCTTACGGCACGGGTCTTACCGGTGGCTGGAAACGCAGTTGGGAACCCGTGAACACGACTATCGGAGCCAACGGACAACGCATCGGTGGCTGGGCATGTACGCGGACCTTGATCAATAAGGGTGGATCGACTTGGAGCATTGCTAACTAGTCAGCGGGCTCACTTAAGCGCTTTTCATAATCGGCTTATTCGTATGCGCGTAATTGGCATGTGTTGCGCGTTGTGGTGGTCAGGATCGGCTCGAACCGTCGAAAGCTACTGGTGAGCAGCTACCATTTGCGCTCGCGCCATTCCTGGAGATGTGGACGCTGCTCTCCAAGAGTGGTGTCACCTCCATGACCCGGGTAAATCCACGTCTCATCAGATAACGCATCATAGATCTTCTCTTCAACGCCATTGAGAAGTGTCTGAAATTTGGCTGTGTCGCCCCACGTGTTCCCTACGCCACCGGGAAAAGCCAAGGGTAGGACGGGAAATCGGCCTGAATTCCTCTCAATGGTGGCCAGGGCCGGAGTCGAACCGGCGACGTTGGCGAGTTTCAGATGGGTGCTCGACATACAAGTAGGTCTTTGCAGTCATGCACAGTCAGTGAGTGTGTCTTGTGAGTCCCTCATAGTGCGTTTGAGTGCTGCAGAGTCTGTGCACATCCCGTGCACATGAAACCCGTGCTTAGAGGGCCTATTCCGGTTACCTGATTCACATTTTTCGCCTATGGTCTGTCTTGTTGTCTTTACCGTTCCCGCGTCGCAGCGCTCGAGCGTGCACATGCACCTCGTTTCGCGCTCGGTGAGAACTCCCTCGCTGGGCTGATGTTCTCCAGTGGTTGGGAGTTCGTGATGTCGGTTCTAAAGTCGGCTAGCACTAGAACTTTCCTAGCCGCGCTGTCAGTGTTGGTGGTGGTTGCGGGCATGTTGTTTGGTGCGATTGTGGCTTCTGCTGATCAAGTGCAGGTGCAGTCGTATCAACGTGCAAGCCAGACTGAGGCATGTGTGGCGCAGCCGGGTGAAACACCGTGGCAGGCCAGTTGGGGGACAGACTCAAGTTGGAAACCTTCGTGGGAGCAGTGGGCCAACAACGGTAGGGGTGGTTGGACATGCGGCAGGAGTATCACCTGGGCTAAAGATTCATCGTGCGCTACCGGTGGCCCCTGTGTGCTAGGTGATATCGGTCCTGGTGGCGGTTTGGTGTTCCTCATCTCTGGCGGTTTGACCTATGAGATGGCACCAAAAACCT
>JBAXJN010000057.1:0-8226 GCA_037137855.1 Actinomycetes bacterium | reverse complement strand
GCACGGCCGCGCCCCATGGCTCGACCCCCTCATCCGGGAACGCCCCGGCTCGTTTGGACAGTTAATTTTGCAGGGAGCTAGGCCCAACCTGTGATCATCAGCCTATCTGCTTCCCCTTATTGGCATACGCAACGGGTTGGCAATTATTTGGGATTTCCTCATAGATTGTGAAAAAAAGTCCCTTTTGTGAATTTTAATCGAACAAATATGGACAAAGTCCTTGCACAGACCCGTGGCGAATGTCACAGTACGACCAACGTCAGGCAAATTGCCGGGCCGATAGGAGGATCTCGTGACAGGTCGCGGGGCAGACATCGAGCAATTGCTCACTCCATCGGAAGTGGCAGCTCTTTTCCGAGTTGATCCAAAAACTGTGACTCGCTGGGCTAAGGCCGGCAAACTCACCAGCATTCGCACCTTGGGTGGCCATCGTCGCTACCGGGCAACAGAAGTGCAGTCACTTCTGGAGGCACAAGGACCGCTAGCCGCAGTGCATCCCGCTTCAGCCTAGATCTTCACCCAGCTGGGCCTTCACATCTACACCGTAGTTGTTGTGGTTCCTACTTTCTTGTCGTGCGCTGAGTCATCCAACTCTCGATCCCGCAGTAGAGGGCTCCAAGTCCGGCACCGAAAATAACTATTCCCAGTAAATTGATTGCGACCGTTCCGTAACCCCAGGTAGCAACATTGATAAACCCGTAGGGGTAAGCCCCGATAATCGACCCTCGGATAAGTGTGACAGCGACCCAGATCAGCGGCAAGATCAAAGCAAGAGGAATCAAACGAAGTCGCACCTGGCCACGGGGTCCAAAGAAAATGAACACCGCGATGGTCAAGAGCGGAGTGATGTAATGCTCGAGGGCGTTGGAAACAAATTGCCAACCCTGCAATTTGTCGACTGGCGCGAGAATGAGTGCGTAGACCAAGCCCGTGATGGTGATCATGATCAGGGCGTCTAAGCGGAAGACTGCGAAAACCTTTGAAGTTCTATTGCTGTTTCGCCACAACATCGTCATAACAATTGCGACTACGAGATTGCTCCAGTGAGTGAAGTAGCTAAGGGAGTCACTGACTCGACCGATAAGCCCATCCGCTCCTTCGGCATTGAAACCTAACAGGGTCGGGTCCAGGTTGGTGTTGGGGTAGACGCCCAAAATTGATAAAACAAATGCAGTGGCTAGTCCAAACCATGCAGCTAGAGCATTGAACCCAAAGAAGTGTCGGCCTGTGGGACTCACGCTTGCTTGCATTCCTGATGAGTTCACCTTGGTGATGTGTGTTGACATGTGCCCGAGCCTAGGCATGAAAATCGTTCGCACTCTGATGAAACCCAAACATTCACACTATGGATTCCAAACATGGAGCAGGCAATCTATTCCCAGTGACTCGCGAGGTGCGGGCCAGATGAAGGAGGAGCAATGTCCGATCAGCCCGAGAACCCCAACGCGGAAACGACGCAATTTGAGGCAGTTCAGCCAGAGAAAATGCAGCAACCGGTGGTTGGAGCAGCAAAGACCTCTAACGGGAAAGTGATTATGGCGGCAGTTGGCGGTGCAATCGCAGTGGCGGTCATTGCTTTGGCTGGAGTCGTCGGTTTCGCGATTGGCTCACATCACTCAAATAATCGACCTGGATTTGGCTCAGAAAATCTCGGTCAGTTTGCGCAGAATTTTGAGCGCCACCACAATCAAATGATGGATGGTCTTGATCCGCAGGGTGGGCAAGCCCAAGGTCAAGGCCCAGCTCAGGGCCAACAGCAAGACGGGCCCGGTTCGATGATGGGGCCAAACCAGCAGGACCAAGGCCCTAGCAAGCCATAGATAGATAAAACCTATCGAAAGGTAAAAATCATTTGATTTGCACTATGCAATTGAATTATCTACTCTGCGATTCGTCGCAATCAGATTCACCTACAAGGATGGAAATGTATGTCTGTCATTAACACTGAGATCAAGCCCTTCTCATCAACCGCTTTTCACAATGGCTCCTTTGTGCCAGTCACCGATGCTGACCTTCGCGGTAAATGGTCAGTCATGTTCTTCTACCCAGCAGACTTCACTTTTGTTTGCCCGACCGAATTAGGCGATCTTGAAGATCACTACTCAGAATTGAAGAAGCTCGGTGTTGAGGTGTACTCCGTTTCAACAGACACTCACTTCACTCACAAGGCATGGCACGATTCGTCAGACACGATCGGAAAGATCACTTACCCAATGATCGGCGATCCAAATGGCGATCTGACTCGTAACTTCGACAACATGCGTGAAGGTGTTGGCCTTGCAGATCGCGGCACATTCGTCATTGATCCACAGGGCATCATTCAGCTCGTTGAGGTCACATCAGAAGGCGTCGGACGTAATGCGGCAGAACTTCTGCGCAAGATCAAGGCTGCTCAGTACGTTGCAGCTCACCCAGGTGAAGTTTGCCCGGCAAAGTGGACCGAAGGCGAAGCGACCTTGGCTCCATCCCTTGATCTCGTAGGCAAGATTTAAGTAGTCCAGTGTTTGGGTGGGGGAGCCGATGATCTCGGAGCCCCCACCAACACGACACGCGTCGCAAGACTGAAATTACGTGCCCCTCAACCTCAGCATCGAGATCCGGTGGTGAATTCTTGGAGGAATAATGCTCGACGCCGCAATCACCCAACAGCTCAGTGGGCATCTAGAGCGAGTCACTTTGCCAATAGTGCTCGCAGCCTCACTTGACGCGAATGCAAGTTCAGCTGAGCTGCGTAGCCTTCTGAACGAAATTGCAGCGCTATCGACACTCATCACCGTTGTAGAAGAACACAATGCGCGCACCCCATCCTTTGCTATTCGGCGCACAGATACTGATGTTGAAGTGCGCTTCGCAGGCATCCCGATGGGACACGAATTCACTTCACTGGTTCTGGCATTGCTTTGGGTCGGTGGGCACCCATCCACGTTGGACCCCGAAGTCATTGAACAGATTCAAAACCTTGAAGGTGATTTTCACTTCGAGACGTATATGTCGTTGAGTTGCCAGAACTGTCCCGATGTTGTGCAGGCCTTGAACCTGCTGAGCATTCTCAATCCGGGTATCACCAACGTGGCAATCGACGGTGGGCTTTTCCCCGGCGAAATTGAGCAGCGTGAAATTCTTGCCGTACCTACGGTCTATATGAATGGTGAAGTTTTCGGTCAAGGCCGAATGAGCATTGAACAGATCATTGCAAAGCTGGATGTTAATGCCGGTGCAAAAGTTGCCGAGACTCTGAACGCAAAAGAAGCATTTGATGTACTCGTTGTCGGTGGTGGTCCTGCCGGTGCTGCTGCTGCCGTTTACGCGGCACGAAAGGGAATTCGCACGGGCGTTGTTTCTGAACGATTTGGCGGGCAAGTTCTCGACACAATGGGGATTGAAAACTTCGTTTCTATAAGTCATACCGAAGGTCCGCAACTGGCAAATTCATTAGAAGCACATGTCAAGGAATATGACGTTGACATCATGAATGCGCAAAAAGGAACCAAGCTGATTCCGGCAGACGATCACGGGCTTATTACTGTTGAACTTGAAAGCGGTGCCGCGCTTAAGGCCAAGAGTGTCATTTTGACCACGGGTGCACGATGGCGCACGATGAGTGTCCCTGGCGAAGAGCAATACCGCAATAAGGGTGTCACATTTTGCCCGCACTGCGATGGCCCGCTCTTCAAAGGCAAACGAATTGCAGTGATCGGCGGAGGCAACTCAGGAATTGAAGCAGCCATTGATCTTGCAGGTCTGGCAAGTCATGTCACCGTGCTTGAGTTTGACAATAAACTGCGCGCTGACGAGGTTCTCGTTCGCAAACTCAAGTCGCTAACAAATATTGATGTAGTGCTTGAAGCAATGACAACTGAAGTTATCGGTGATGGGTCGAAAGTTACTGGCATGCTCTACCAGTCGCGCAAAGATGACTCTGTTCATGAATTAGTGCTCGATGGCATCTTTGTTCAAATTGGGCTGCTCCCAAATACCGAATGGTTGAAAGATAGCGTTGAACTATCGGCACGAGGTGAAGTCATGATTGATGCTTCCGGTGCAACAAATCTTCCGGGAGTGTTTGCCGCAGGCGATGGAACTACGGTGCCGTATAAGCAGATCGTCATTGCCCTTGGAGCTGGAGCCACTGCAGCTTTGAGCTCATTTGACTACTTGATTCGCCAATAGATACCTGGGTCTGCTTCGGTTGTTTCCGCGCCCAGATATTTAATGCACTAGGGCAAGGCGCTCATTCGCCCTAGGGACATGTCCCTCACGGATGACACCAACGTTGAGCGGCTCAACGCTAGGTGTTGTCATATCCAGATGCTTGGGGATGAGTGCCAGAAATGCTGCGTTTCGGGGAAACGTAAATAGAAATGTCACTTTTATTCAGTGAATTTGTTGTGTTTAGTCTGTGAATTTGTTGCGAATAAATCTTCAATCATGTTTTAGATACGTGGAATCGGTAATACTCATTCCATGAAAATGAGATGCGCATTGATTGCTATTGCAGTTTTACCGTTCGTGGTTCTTGGTGCGGAATTTTCAGCGGCGGACGTTGCGCCGAGTGCCAGTCCGAGCCCGAGTTCTCCGATAGTTATAAATTTCACCGTGAGATGTCCATTCAGCCATACGGCCAATCTTGATCCCATCGTTATGCCTGGTATGTCAGGGATGGGTCATCAGCACGAGTTCTTCGGCAACACTTCCACGAATGAAAACTCGACTTTGCCATCGCTACTTGCAGCACCAACGACATGTGCGAAACTAGGAGAGTTCACCGATGTGAATGATCACTCGGCATATTGGGTACCAAGTCTGTATCAAAATGGAAAGCGCGTTGCTCCAACAGCGGTGTATGCGTCATACACTCAACTGGCTGGTCCGAATGGATCTGTATCGCCATTCCCGAATGGATTCAAGGCTGTTACCGGTAGATCAAGTCAAAGTGTCGTGTGGGGTTGCACTTCGATTGACACTCAATCCCTATTCACGAAAGCAATTGAAGACGTCCCAACCTGCCAGAGCCCCCAGCATCTCTTTGCGCGGGTAGCCTTTGCAAACTGTTGGAATGGCCTGTCAATAGACCCGTTGGATCACGCTTCGCATTTAGAGCTGCAATACAAAGTCGCTGGTAAAACGCAATGTCCATTAACGCATCAGATAAAAGTTCCGCTATTGACACTGAACGTTCAATATCCAGTTACCACGATTACTAATGATGGTGTGAGTTTAGCCAGCGGTACACCATCGACGATGCACGCTGACATGTTCGAAGCTTGGACAAATGACGGTTTGACAAAGCGAATTAGTGGGAAGTAAGTGAAGTGTTCTAGCTAAGTATTCCTGAGTGTGCTCTGCTTGATGAGTGAGAGTTTGAAGGTTCCTCCAAAGAGCGGATGAATAAAACAGGGCACGCACCAACATCGCCTCGCGTGCAATTCTGCAGGCACATCACACACTAGATTTATCTCGTGTCCGATAACACTGAAGCCCATGGAGTGCCATTTAGGGCTGCGTTAAAGGTATGGGCGTATATCGGACTCAATAGTTTCGGTGGGCCAGCTGGTCAGATCGCAGTGATGCACCGTGAGGTTGTCGATCGACATCGGTGGGTGAGTGAGCGGCGGTTCCTTCACGCGCTGAACTACTGCATGGTGTTGCCAGGGCCCGAGGCTCAACAACTAGCCACGTATCTTGGCTGGCTCATGCATGGCGTGTGGGGTGGTGTTGCCGCAGGCTCGTTGTTCATTGTTCCCGGTTTCATCGCCATGTTGGCGTTGTCGATTGTCTACGCTGTTTGGGGTTCAGTCGCGCTAATTGCGGGGTTGCTTGCGGGATTACAAGCAGCAGTTGTGGTCTTAGTAGTGCAGGCATTCATTCGCATAGCGAAAAGAACACTGAAGTCGACTTTCCTTAGAGTTGTTGCCACCTGTTCATTCATCGGAATTTTTGTTTTCGAGATTCCATTTCCTATGGTCATTATCGCGGCAGGGCTGGTGGGCTATTTCAAAGCACGCACGGGAAACGCCATTGCGCAAGACGTTCGAGAGCAACCTGATGACGCGGATCCGCTACTGCGCGACGACGTTAAGGTTACAAAGCAACAAGCCCGTTCCGCTCTCAGGGCTGCTGTCATCTTCGCGCTGCTTTGGGTGACACCAGTAATAGTGATCGTGGCCGTTTTTGGTACGTCAAATGTCTTTGCGCAGGAAGCGTTATTCTTTTCCAAAGCCGCAGTCGTAACATTCGGCGGGGCATACGCAGTCCTGGGGTATGTCGCCCAACAAGCGGTAGGCAAATATGGATGGTTGAGTACTGCCGACATGGCCACAGGTTTAGGTCTCGCGGAAACAACTCCAGGACCGCTGATTTTGGTTGTGCAGTTCGTTGGATTTCTAGGCGCCTATAACAACCCAGGAAACCTACCTCCACTTTTGGCGGGAACACTCGGCGCCCTGGTGACCGTGTGGGTCACATTTATCCCTTGCTTCTTTTTCATCTTTCTTGGTGCACCTTTCGCAGAGCGGCTGCGCGAAAATCAGCACTTAAGCGATGCGCTGAGCGCTATTGGTGCAGCAGTTGCCGGGGTGATTCTTAACCTTGCTCTTTGGTTCGGACTCAACACAATGTTTACGAATGTGAGCATGGAGAGTTGGGGACCGTTACATGTGTCAGTGCCTGAGTTAATGAGCATCGACTGGCCAGCGCTTGGAATTGCTGCAGTGGCTGCGGTGTTGATCTTCCGATTTGGGTGGCCAACCTTGCGGGTGCTTGCCGTGTGCGCACTACTGGGGGCTTTGGTCGCATACGTGTAAGCAACTATGCGAACGAGAAAAAGTTCCTCAGACCCGAGGGGCTTCGCTGTACTGGTGTTCAGGGCCGGGGTCGAACCGGCGACCTTTTATACAGATAGGTTTCAAGCATGGACCAATAAAGGTTTGGCGAAAAGAATGAGTGGCAACTTATTCGCCTCGTTGCAACAGCGAGAGTTTCATGTAGCAAAGCGCAATGCCTTGCGAAAAAGTTATCCAGCTAGAAGGTGTTGTAATGTGGCCCCACGCGCGAACCCACATTCATTGCAAAGCACGATAAAACCGTAGGTTTTATCCCGGCTGATTTCAAAGTCGTCTAGATGACAACATGGGCACACTAGATCTTCGTGAATCATGACGTCTCCCCATTCACAGTTGGTCAACCGTCGCATGGCTAGGTATAGCCATCGGGGGAAGCAACTCCACTCTCGAATTCAAAGATTGACTGGTGCTGAGTAAGACACAAAGAAATGGGGAACTGTGGGTGAACACTTGTGCCACGCCTGCAGGAAAGCAGCGCTTGATTGCAGCTAACCAGCCAGCTCTTCAATCAGCAGAACTCACTGTTCAGCCTCCATGGGTGGCAGTTAGCCAGATAGATGGGAGCGGTGGAGTAATTACCACCCGAGCATCCTGTTAGGGATTTCCCTAACCTTGACGTTGCCTGCTGGTAAGCCTCGAAGACTCTGAGTACTGTCCCATTTTTATGGGCCAAAGTCGTAGTAAATGTGTCAGCTTTCTTGCAGCTTTTGTAGGCGTTCTTGGGTTTGTCGGTCTGGCAAGTCCCGCGTATGCAGATTCAACGTATTTGGATAGTAGTGGCGTCACCAATATCCTCGGCTCTTCTGGCACTGCCGATCGGGGAAATTTAGTAACGGTGCCTACCACTGTCACGGTGAACCAGGCCAAGGTTGCGTTCAACTACAACACCGGCAATACGAGTTCCACGCTTTCCTTTTATTCTGGTTCCGGCGGCGCGGTTGGATCACTCCTTGGAACCCTGACATATGCGAGCTTGGTCAGAGGCAGTTTGAACGTCGCACCAGATGTGGTGACCTATACGGGAAACGCAATCACCATTCCTGCTGGGACTGTGTGGATCATAAGCAATTCGACAGGTACCAATCAGTTGTTGGGAACCGGAGGATTCACGGGTTCATGGACATTTTCCACTGCGGCAAATGCGGGAGTTTATGGATTTGGTGCGCCCTATAATTATTACCCTCCCCCATATTTTTTAGTGGTCTCCGTTAGCTCTGTTACACCAAGCGTAAATTCAGGCTCAGCTGTTGTGCTGCCTCCGGATATTTTGCAAAGCGTTGGTCTACCCGCATCGGGTAACTGTGTGGGTATTGATGACAAGGATTTGAATTGGGCTGGTGCAACCAGTGGTGGTTGGACTGCTTCATGGGCGCAGTGGATGAAT
>JBAXJN010000056.1:0-8230 GCA_037137855.1 Actinomycetes bacterium | reverse complement strand
CCTCAATAAGTCCTACATGCTGAAGCAACTCTGCACGCGTCTTGATTTGAATCCAGCGCGTTCAATTGCAATTGGCGATGGAGAAAATGACACTCGGATGCTGGAGTGGGCCGGGCTTGGCGTTGCCATGGGTCACGCCAGTGATCATGTGAAGACGTTTGCCAATACTGTTACCAATTCAGAGCCAGGCATTGGTGTAGCTGAAGTTCTCGAGGCAGTTGCTCGCCGCGCCAACTAATGGAAAAGTTGTCATATCCGCTCGCACAAGGAGATTCGATGAAGCCAACCCGAATGATCGCACTTATTTCGGTCGCAACCCTGGCCTTGGTTGGCCTGACTTTCACTTCGGCAGATGCCACTACTTGCGCTATCTCTAAAAATCAGGATGGCACGATTAAGGGTGTCTTGTGCGCCAACGGTCAGCCCAACGAGAAGGCGAAAAGTTATTTGAGGGCCGCAACTCCTGCAACGATGAAGCTCACAGGTAAGCCAACTGTGACTCAAATCAAAAAAGCCATGTGCACAGACTCCACCGCTTCAAAGGCCACAGACTCGATGTTGGGTAGTGCCCTCACCTTTCAAGCCGCCCAATTCAAATGGACCAAATCAACGGTGAACCAGGCTGACGCACTTTTAGTCAATGGCAGCTACTGCAAGTAAGGCTCAGCCCGGCAAATACGCAGAGTTAGTGCGCTGAACTTCGATCTAGAGTCAACCAATGTGCCGGCAGTAAATCTTGCGTTTGAAGTTCGCGATTGGTAAACCAAGGCCTAGGTGCCACAACCACTCGATCTGGTCCGGCAATCCAGGCTCCCCACCACCCAAATGAACTATTGCTGATCACAAATGCTGATGCTTGGGCTAAGCGAGCGAGCACATTCATTGGCGCCTCGTCTGGTATCGCTAAATCAACATATGCATTTGGCAGGGCAAGAGCGAACTCTTCAGCAGTGTTTTGATCATCGCTAAAAATTACTGCCGGAAGGTCGCCCACCAAGCTCCGTGTGATTTCCAGACCTCTGCGGTAATACTCAAAATCACAGATGCCATGGAATTCATGAGTGTACGGATCGAGGTAATCTCCACGCCGTACTTGAATACCTATGAAATTTGAGTCCTGTAGCCCTGCGACCTGAGCTGAAGGTCCAAACCCGGCTTTTATTGAGTTTCGCACGTGATCTGCAATTGAGACAAAGTATTTTTCGGATTGAAAATACCCGTGCAATGACAATCCTGACGTGACATGTTGAATGCCCTCATCGTATGCAAATGAATGTTCAGCGAATGACACCCTCCTTGGCACTTCTCCGCTTTGAACAACGTCCTCTGAAAGCAACGCAGCCAACGCAAATTCCCGAGGCGTCGCGTGCCGAATAAAATCGCTGGTATTGAGTTCTAGGGTGACTCCGAGCCTGGTGGCAACTTCTAGTCCGACTGCATAACCGAAGAGTTGGTTACCTAACCCGCCTTGAAGCACTACCGACACTCCATGTTTCTGTTTTAGTTCACGAGATCTCGGCAAAATACTTTCATCACTGGCCATCGGCACAATACCTTCTTTGGGCTCGTTGATGAGTTTCAGGGACTTTTGCATTTGCCGTACTTCCATAATCGAAGTTACTGGCGACGCAATAATGCGTGGTAAAAACCGGGCAGACAAAATCCAATCGCTTAAGCTCCGCCGGACTGACCAGGCGCCTGATCGCAAAGCCACATACGCCCCGTACAGATTTCTGAGCAAGTTGTCACCAAAAACTGACCACAGCACTGCGATTTTTGACACGGGCACGTTTTTGTCTGCCGCTAATTGCAGACGGTGCTTCAGATCATTGTGGCGGCGAGTTCCCGTTGAATCTCGATTGATTGGAGATAAATGGTGGATCACTATGGTTTCGCATGTTAAAAAAAGTGGGCCTCTTGTCCGTGCTTTCAACGAGAAGTCAACATCCTCACCCCAACCAACCCCAAGCTTTTTTTCATCAAACGCCAGTCCCTGGATTGAAGAGAACCGCCAGGACATTGTGCAACCTGGCAGCCAATGAACCTGACGTAATTCCGGGTCATATCTATATCCAACGTTGACACCAGACCTCGTTAACACACCTGACTTTGAACTCGTGATGAGAAAGAAAGTTTTCAAACGACTTGGCTTGCTGTCTATATTGTCGGCAGTTCTTACTCCTACGCCAACCGCGGTTGGCTTTTCAAGAAAACCACGTTCTACTGCCTGAAAGTAATCAGGCTGAATCTCAACGTCATCATCCAAGAAGTGAACAATCCCTGTATTCGAAGGAAGAGCGCTCAGCCCAACATTTCTCTGCTTTGTCAACCCAGGCAAACATCTCATGAATACGACTTCAGGAAGATCTGAAATATTTTTCCTGAGCTCAAGTGATTCCACCTCATCTGAACCATCAACCACCAGGATCAACTCTGGCCGATCCTCACATGCCTGAATCTGATGTAGAACTGAGGAAGCTTCCTTCGGCCGGTTTCTGGTGCAAAGAATGATGGCATTAAACCTACTGCCGCCACCTTCGGCTAAATCTCTATCAGTCATGACAAGCCCTAACCCTAGAGCCCATCTTTGAAAGCGTCATCAAGTGCTGCTCGCCAGTCACGCATTGGCGCAAGTCCTGCCAATGCCCAAGCGTCATGACCAAGTACTGAATATGAGGGTCGAGGAGCCGGACGCACAAATGAAGCGGAATCAGTTGGCAGCACGCGGGCCGGATCAGCGCCAGCATCTTCAAAGACGGCTTGCGCCAATTCGAACCAAGATGCAACGCCTGAGTTTGTGCCGTGGAAGATTCCAGCTGCCGGCTTGGCGTCAATTAATGCGATGAGTTGATGCGCAAGATCGCGAGCGTAGGTAGGTTGACCGACCTGATCGGTCACGACAGAAACGGTATCGCGCTCTGCCAACAACTTCAGCATCGTCTTAGGAAAGTTATTTCCGTTGATTCCGTAAAGCCAAGCGGTGCGCACGATGTAATGCGAATCAGGCAAGACTTTTTGCACAGCACGTTCGCCGGCAAGCTTGGTGCGGCCATAGGCGGTTAACGGTGCTGGCTCATCGGTTTCTGAATATGGAGATAAAGCATTGCCGGCAAAAACATAATCGGTGGAAATCTGCACCATCCAGGCACCAATTTCGGCGCAAGCCTTGGCGAGAAGTTCTGGCCCTAAACCATTTGCTCGAAGGGCTGCTGCTTCGTTTGTCTCAGCATCATCAACTGCTGTCCAAGCCGCGCAGTTAATCACCACCGTCGGTTCAAAAAGAGAAAAAGCAGTTGCAATTGAACCGCTTTGAGCGATGTCGATTCCTGGAAGGTCCACTCCCATCACTGGGGTACCGCGCGAGCCAAGAAGAGAAACCAGTTCAGACCCCAACTGCCCCAGTGATCCCGTGACCAAAACGCGCATTACTTCAACTCGGCCTTTGCCTTTAGTGGGCGCCACCAAGCTTCATTTGCTTTGTACCAAGCAACTGTCTCGGCAAGGCCATCAGCAAACTTGTGCTGTGGTTCATAGCCCATGGCGCGCAGCTTTGAATCATCAACGGAATAGCGGCGATCGTGGCCTTTGCGATCTTCAACAGGCAAAACGCTTGTCCAGTCTGCACCCATGGATTCAAGCACCTGTTCGGTGAGTTCGCGATTGGTCAGTTCGAGGCCACCGCCGATGTTGTAACTCTGGCCTGCAGCTCCTTTGGCTACAACGATTGCGATTCCACGGCAGTGATCGTCAACATGCAGCCAATCGCGAACATTTAAACCGTCACCATAAAGCGGCACTTTGCCGCCATCGATCAAGTTCGTAACAAACAGCGGAATAACTTTTTCTGGGAACTGGAAAGGCCCGTAGTTATTCGAGCAACGAGTGGAAGAAATATTGAGCCCGTAAGTCACGTGATAGGCACGCACCAACATTTCAGCTGCAGCTTTAGCTGCTGAATACGGTGAATTTGGAATTAGCGGTTCAGCTTCGGTCCAAGATCCTTCATCGATTGAGCCGTAGACCTCATCGGTGCCAATATGCACAGTGCGCGGTATTCCATGGCGCAGGCAAGCATCAAAGAGAGTTTGTGCACCAACAACATTGGTCACCAGGAATGCCTGTGGGCCACTGATTGAACGGTCCACGTGGGTTTCTGCCGCGAAGTTCACCACCACGTCATGGCCAGGCAAGACTTGGTCGAGTAACGCACCGTCACAGATATCGCCTTGCACAAAGGTGTAGCGCGGATCTGTTGAAACTGACGCAAGATTTTCGAGGTTGCCTGCATAGGTCAACTTGTCGTAGACCGTCACGCCCGTTACATCTTCGCCGTAAGAGCCCGCAAGAAGTTCACGCACATAATGCGAACCAATAAAGCCAGCTGCTCCTGTTACGAAATAACGCACTTACTTCCCCTTCAAGTTTCGCAACCACTCTTGGGCTTCTGCGAAATCTGCATCAGTCACACCGTTGCGTAACACGGGCTGTTTGCCATCGTGACGCGGGTAGGAACCTAAGTAGCGCACATCAAGACACACACGATGCAAGCCCATGAGTGCTTCGGCAACTCGAGCATCGGAAATATGTCCTTCAATATCCACACTGAAGTAGTAATCACCGAGAGCTTTACGGGTTGGTCGAGATTCAATGCGTGTCATGTTGATGCCGCGCACCGAGAATTCATTGAGAATTGCAAGCAGTGCACCTGGCTGATCGTGGTGAATGTATAACGCAAGTGTGGTCTTATCGGCACCACTGGGCGCAGGAGCAATACCATCGCGGGCAACTAACACAAAGCGTGTGTGTGCATCTGACGTATCGCCAATATCTGACGCCAAAACATCTAAGTCATAAATCTCTGCCGCAATTTCTTGGCAAACTGCAGCATCGTAGTTGCGTTCCGGATCAAGTAATCCTTCTGCGGCTCCAGCTGTGGATAGTGCAGGCAATACAACAACTTCTGGCAGGTTCGCACTTAACCAACCACGTACCTGAGCATGGGCATGCGGATGAGTTGCGATGCGTGAAACAGAAGCAAGGGAAACCCCACGGGGCGCAACCAATGCGAAGGTCACAGCCAGCACGACTTCGTCAACAATTACCAAACCAACGTCGGTTGATAATTCATCCAGGGTAAGGGCCACTGAACCTTCAACGGAGTTTTCTATTGGCACAAGTGCTTGCTCAGCTGAACCGTCACGCACCATTTCTAATGCGGCATACACAGAACTAGCCGGGATCAACTCCGCATTCGCGGCCGAGGCCAACGTGCGAAGGGCTGCCTCAGCGAACGTGCCGCGAGGTCCTAAGAATGCAATGCGCGTCACAATTCACCTCCATTATTTTTTGCCAGCCTCAGAGATTCTGATTCTTCCGGAGAAAGTTCAATATCTGACTTTCCGCCACTTATTCCCTTGATATATGTGCGCGTTTCAGTTCGCCCATGAATCGAGGTCAAGACGATGCCATCGCCAGAGTCGTCAATCATCGCCGCCGAGAATGAGAAGCGGCCGCCAAGATCACCGAAGGCGTCGTAACGAACAACAGACACGTGCCGAAGGGCTTGTGAGAGTTCATTGCGCGTGTGGGTCAAGGTTCGATCCAGATCGGCAACGTCGTCGCGCAGATCATGGAACTCCGAGATCGTGCGGGCCACGACATCCACAAAAGTGTCTTTGCCCTCAGAGGAGCCAAGAAGTGCCAAGGAGCGGTGAATATGAGCCAGTCGAACCAGCGCGAAGGCGCCAATTGCGATGCCAGCGAGCCCAAAAACTAGGGCAACGATCACGAGGACGCTTAGGGCACTCGTATCGATGTTCACTGCAAGATTCTACGGCCTGCAGCAGACTGAGTAATCCTCGCGGATCGAGCAACACAATAAGCCTTTAATAAGGCCTTGTTTGGGCCTTTATTCGGGCCTAATATTGAGATTGTGCAAATGCTTCCGATTTCCAAGGTCAAAGACCGACTGAGCGAGCTTGTTGATGCTGCTTCCCTCACTCATGAGCAGGTGTTTATCACCAAGAACGGGTCACCCGCTGCGGTGCTTATCGGCGCGGCTGAGTGGGAAGAACTCCAAGAAACCTTGTTCTGGTTAAGCCAGCCAGGGATCCGAGAATCATTGGACCAGGCGCAGGAAGACCTCGAGAGCGGACGGTTTTCCACAGAAGAAGAAATTCGCGATCGGTTTAACGTACCGAGGCGTCCATGATCAAGATCTGCAAGATCAAGTGATCGTTTCTGCGCGTGCTGTTCGTGATCTCGAGGGAATCCCACCACGCATCGTTCCAGCGATCATTGAATTCATCTACGGGGATCTAGCCAAAGCTCCGCTGCGCGTTGGTCAGCCACTGATGCGTGAACTCAATGGATACCTCGGTGCCCGTCGCGGCAGTTACCGAGTGTTGTTCGAAATCAATGGTGAAACTATCAACATCGCGCGCATCGCCCATCGTGCAGATGTTTATCGCTGAAGAAAAACGGTAATTCTTAACGCAGCGTTACCTGACGAGTGGTGAGCAGTGAACGAGCCCTGCGCTGCGCGTCAGTGAGCGGTGTCGAATCTGCAAGCGCGATATTGAGACGACTCAAGAATTCTGCAGCAGGCGCCTCACATGCGCTAGCGCCAAAGCCCAAAGGCAAGTCCCAGACCGGCACAACGATGCCGTGAGCGCGAAACATCCCAACGAGCTTGGTGCCGTCACCCAGCGAGCTCTGACTCGCTGCATCTAAGCGAGCAACAGCATTCAGCAGAGCTTCTTCAGCAACGGGCATCGCCCATCGAAGATGCTCTTTCTCGCCCATCTGGCACCAGTAGGCCGCTTCAACAGAATTCAGTCGAACAGTTGGATGCGCATATTCACTTGCTCGATCAAGGGATGCCCGAGTTTCCTCGTCCATGTCTTTCACGTCGCTCCAGAAATCGAAACCAGTGTGAACAGTGACATCGAACGGCACTGATCCATCGATCAAATCTTGCAGGCGAATCGAGTTCGCAGGCTCGCGTGGCACATCAACCGGCGTTCCTGGCTCGGTGTCCAAAGCAGCTGCGAGGACTCGGGCTAAGTCGCGGCTGGCATTTCCTGAACTGGTGTTGACCTGAAGGCCAAGAAGAATCTCACCGTCCATTCGCACTATCGCTGGATATGCCATTGGCAACACCGTTGCCAAGGTGACCGTTCGCATACCTGCTGGTTTGCCTGATGCCGATACTGCATCTGGGCGAAGTGTTAAAGGAGCTGTGGCTGAAGGCACCAGCTCACGAAGTGCAACAAGGTCGCACTCGGAGGCAAAGCCTTCAAAGGGCCGCGTCGTCTCGATTACTTCATCGACCTTGCCATGGCAGGCCTTGTAGCGGCGCCCCGAGCCGCATGGGCACGGCTCGCGCATCCCAACAACAGGCACAACCCCGTCAGTAGCGAGTGTGGTTGCAGCAGATTCGACGCGAACTTTTTTCTTAGCCATGCGGTGAACCTTAGGCACCAGGGGTAACGAGTGCGCGCACCATCCCGGGCCTGTCGCTGATGATGGCGTCAACACCCAGCGATACACACAATTCAACCTGCTCGGCGCTGTTCACCGTCCACACGTGCACCTGCCCACCTCGCGCGTGCACCGAAGAGACATATTGCGGATGTAAACCGAGCGCCTCTATCGAGATTCCAGCTATCTCGGATGAACCTGGTAGTTCTCCAGAAAGTCGATGCTTAGGAATTTTATTCATAAGAAACACCGTCGGCACTTTTGGCGCTAACTCATGCATTCGCGTTACCGCCATTTGACTGAACGACATCATTCGAACTCGCTCTGAGTTAAGCAAACCAAAATGGCGCAATTCGTCAACCAAAGTCATTTCAACATATTTACCAAAGCGTGTTGGGTGCTTGGTTTCGATTGAGAACGACAATGTCGATGAAGCTTCAAGCATTGAAGCCAGCAATACACGCAGGGTTAGCACTGATCGACGTTCATCAAGGGAAGAGTTGCGTTGCCAGGATTCACTTTCGGGCGCTGAAAAATCAAAGTGCATTAAGTCATGCAAGCGTAAGGCTGAAACCGATCCGCGACCACTGCTTGTGCGACCTATGGCCCGATCGTGCACGCAAACCAGAGTGCCGTCTGCTGTTAGGCGAACATCACATTCGATGGCGTCTGCGCCTTCTTGAACAGCGCGCAAATAGGCAGCCAAACTGTGCTCTGGTTCGAACTCATTTGATCCTCGGTGAGCAAC
>JBAXJN010000055.1:0-8363 GCA_037137855.1 Actinomycetes bacterium | reverse complement strand
AGGTTTAGCCAGTGACTCAACGAGATGGCGCCCCAATCGTGGGGATGATCGGCGGCGGGCAACTTGCCCGAATGACCGCTGAGGCCGCCACTGCCTTAGGTATCGGCTTTCGAGTACTCGCATCCTCTGAGCATGATCCTGCAGCCCAGGTTGTTCGCGATGTGCATTTTGGTTCTCACGACGATGTAGAAGCAGTCCTTGCGTTTGCGCAGGGTTGTGATGTCATAACTTTCGATCACGAACATGTGCCAACGGTTATCTTGGATGCGTTGACGGCCCAAGGCATAGCGGTACGCCCAAGCGCTCACGCCCTAAGCCATGCGCAGGACAAACTTCATATGCGCGCAGCACTCACACGTATTGGCGCACCTTGCCCCGCTTGGGCACAAGTAGTTTCGGTGCAGGACGTGACCGAATTTGCGTCAGCGAACGGTTGGCCGGTTGTTCTTAAAACCTCCCGTGGTGGCTATGACGGCAAAGGCGTCTGGGTCGTTGCTGATGCAAACCAAGCCAGCGAAGTTCTGAGCACTCCACTTGGCCAGAATGCATTCTGGTTGGCTGAGCAATTCGTGCCATTCACAAGAGAACTTTCGGCCCAAGTCGCACGATCTCCGCATGGTCAGGCAGTTGCTTATCCAGTCGTCCAGACCAAACAAAGCGACGGAATCTGCGCTGAGGTCGTCGTGCCAGCGCCGAATCTGAGTGAAGAACGAGCACTTGAAGCCCAGGAGCTTGCATTGCGGATCGCGCGCGAGCTTGATGTCGTTGGCATGCTCGCAGTTGAGATGTTTGATACGGGATCAGGGATATTGGTGAATGAACTTGCCATGCGTCCACATAACTCCGGGCATTGGTCAATTGAAGGTGCCGTCACAAGCCAGTTTGAAAATCATTTGAGAGCAGTGCTTGATCTACCTTTGGGTGATCCATCAGCACGCGCGGAAAATGTGGTGATGGTGAACATTCTGGGCGGCACCGTGGGTGATCTGTATTCCGCATATCGACATGTATTCGCGCGAGACTCAGAACTTAAGGTGCATCTTTACGGCAAGGAAGTAAAACCAGGTCGCAAGGTTGGCCATGTGACGTTGCTTGGCTCAAACCCGGATGCGCTACTTGCTCGCAGTCGCCATGCGGCAGACTATTTTTCTGGAACGATCGATGAATAAAGGAGACACCATGGCTGCGCAGCCACTCGTAGGTATTTGCATGGGTAGCGACTCAGACTGGCCAACAATGAAAGCCGCCGCAGATGCGCTTGATGAATTCAACGTTTCTTACGAAGTGAGCGTGCTGTCAGCACATCGCATGCCATTGGAAATGGTCGAGTACGGCACCGCGGCTGCGGGCCGTGGACTCAAGGTCGTCATCGCTGGTGCGGGTGGCGCCGCGCACCTTCCTGGGATGCTCGCTTCGCTCTCGCCAATTCCAATCATCGGGGTTCCCGTAGCTGTGGGAACGTTGGATGGCATGGATTCTTTATTGTCGATCGTGCAGATGCCCGCAGGAGTTCCTGTCGCCACCGTTGCGATTGGTAACGCACGTAACGCAGGTTTATTGGCAGTGCGAATGCTCGGTATTGCAGATGCTGACCTACGCGAATCAATGGTGAAGTTCCAAAGTGAGCTGAATACTTCGGCTAAGGCAAAAGGCGCAAACCTCAAGCGCTAGTTAGGTTATTTTGCGGGATTACCTAGCGATGTAATGCATCAGGCAGCTAGCCTTGAATTATGAAACTTGCTATCCATTACCCAAACTTCACTTTGCCAGGCGGGCCTGAAGCGATGGCACCAATGATCGCGGCCACCGCTCGTGCTGCGGATGAGGGTGGATGTTCAGTTTTCACTGTCATGGACCACTGGTTTCAGATGGAACAACTCGCAACTGCGCACGATCCGATGCTCGAGGGTTACACCACATTAGGTTTCTTAGCTGCGCATACGAGCCGCATTACGTTGGGGCTACTCGTCACGGGAGTCACGTATAGGCATCCGGGTTTGTTGGCGAAAATAGTTACCACTCTTGATGTTCTGTCCCAAGGCCGTGCACAACTAGGAATAGGCGCTGCTTGGTATGAGCGCGAGCATCTTGGGCTTGGTGTGGATTTTCCGCCTGTGTCAGAACGCTTTGAGCGGTTAGAAGAAGCCCTTCAGATTTGCTTACAAATGTGGAGTGACGACGAAGGCCCGTATAAAGGTAAGCATTATCAATTAGCTGAAACAATCTGTGTTCCCCGTCCAATTCAGCAACCTCGTCCGCCAATCTTGATTGGTGGCGGAGGAGAGAAGAAGACCTTGCGGCTCGTTGCGCAGTATGCGGATGCCTGTAACTTATTTGCCAATGAGCCAGCTCAAATTCAGCACAAGATCAATGTGTTGCATCAGCACTGCGAAGATCTTGGACGTGATCCGTCAACAGTCCATATAACGATGACCAGTGGGGCACCAGAAGGTGCGACGGGTGTGAAGCTGTTCCTTCGTCAGATGGAAGTTTTTTCAGCGATGGGTGTTGATGAAGTGTGGGTATCGCCGCCAGGCCCTGACCCTGCCATTTGGGTTGAGCGGTTTGCGTCGCAGGTTGTTCCTCGGCTTCGCGATTTCTAAAGTACTAGATATCTAAAAGTTATGGGCCCACACAATGAATGTGTGGGCCCATAACTGAGATAACTTAAGAAGCGAGAGCCTTCGACTTGATTTGCTCGAATTCCGCCTGGGTGATTGCACCATTGTCGAGCAGGGTTTTAGCTGAACTAATTTCGTCGGTTGAGTTGCCAGTCATCGACTTGAGATAGGCCGCCTGAGCTGCATGGACTTCTTTCTGCTGTTCGATTGCACGTGCCTGCATGCCATTGCCGCGAATGATGACATACACAAGAACGCCAAGCCATGGAATCACAATCACAAAGAGCACCCAAATCGTCTTGGCAGCGCCGCCGATGTCCTTGCTGCGAAATACATCGCTGAGCACCCAGAACAGGCACATGATCCAGGCAAAGAACAGGAAGAACTCAAGTAGGCCAAGTAAGAAGTGACCGTTGTCATTAAACATGTAGCGCCCTTTCAAAATGATACCCAAGCGATGTTCGCTTGGGCTGTGGAACACAGTGTGACAGGGGTTAACGTGATATGAAAGCGCCTGCCTGTCACGTCTTTCAGGAGATTCAACGCAAACAATTCTCAGTACCTTCTGAACAGATATATGTGTAACTAAGGTCGTGTTGTGAAGTCGTCGAGAATGGAAACGACCGCAGTCTCAGCACTCTGAGGGGCGCTGAGACTGCGGTCGAGACTCAAACAATTCAGTTATGCGTTTGCAGCTTCCTTTGCACGGAAGATTCGCTGGTACTCAGCCTTTGGCTTCGGTGTTGTGTCGTGATTCACCGCAAGCTTGCGAAGGGCACCAACAGTGGCATCCTTTTTATCAATGCTCTTGAACGGATCCCAGCCAAAGAAACGGATAGTGTTTTCGTGGCTGATCATGTTGATCTCGGCATCGGTACAGCCAGCAGCCGTTATTTCTTTGTGGAAACGCTCTGGTGAAGTCGGCCAAGTTGAATCGGAATGTGGGTAATCGCATTCCCAAGCAATGGTCTCAACACCGATACGGTTGCGTGAATCCAAGGCACTCGGTTCGGTGATGTAACAAGCCAAGAAGTTGCTCTTCCAGACCTCGGTTGCAGTCTTGCCCGCTGGCAAGCAGTCAAGTCCAGTCCACGTCTGATTCTCTAAGTGACGCTCGATGCGATCGAGTAGGAATGAAACCCAACCCACGCCACCTTCACTCATCGCAACCTTGAGGTCAGGGAACTTTTTAATGACCCCACCAAGAATCATGTCGTTCGCGCAGATCGTTGACACTGCTGAAGCCAGCACAATCATGTCGTCCATGCGTGCCGTGTCAGGACGCTGCAGTAGCGAGAATCCACCGCCAATATGGAGTGAAGCAATCATGTGGGTATCAGACATTGCCTGGAGTACTGGATCCCAATAACCGGATGCATACGAAGGCAGCCCAACGCCATAAGGAGTCTCAGGCAATGTGATTGATCGGCAGCCCAATGCACTAAGCCGGTGGACTTCTTTCGCCGCTTCTTCAATGTTAAATGTTGGCAGCACACCCATTGGGATGAAACGGCCTGGGTAACGGTTGCAGATGTCGCCGACGTAGTAATCGTTGTAGGCCTTGATCGCTGCAAGCACGAGTTTTTGATCAGGAAGGCGAGCCAAGTGGCTACCTGCGAAACCAGCGAAGGTTGGGAAAATCATCTGTGAAAGATTTCCGTTGGCATTCATGTCATTGATGCGCTGGTCCCAGTCATAGGTGCCGGGACGCATTTCTGAGAGTGACGTTGGGTCCATGCCCCATTCATGCTTAGGAAGACCCATAACTGCAGACAGGCCGTGAGTTCCCACGACATCGCCCTGGAAGCTCCAAACCTCAAGATTTGGATTATCAGGATGTCGCACGATTTTTGGAGCCTGATCCTTGAGGCTCTCTGGGAAGTATTTGAATGTATCTTCAGGTTCGATTAGGTGATCATCAATACTCACCATGATCATGTCGTTCATTTCCATGATGGAACTCCGCTCTCAACTTGGGCGCTAAGCGCCTGTGTTTCAGGTACGTGCTGACAGGCTAATTGGAAAAATAGCCCGTGTCTCGTTAATGGTCTCAGTCATGAGATGGATTAATCAGGAATCCAAAATCTCCCCTGGATTCCTGATCATTGGTACACGTTGTTGAGTCAGTTTTATTAGCGCCCTCGACGCACATCTCTAAAGGGAACATCTCGATCCGCTGCTAATTCACGAGGCATCATAAGCACACGCTCAGAAATCATGTTTCGACTCATTTCGGTGGAGCCACCACCAAGACTTCCTGCTTGCCGCATCAAGTAGGCCACCCCGGACTCACGCAAAACAGATTGATCATTGTGATTGGCGATGACTGCGTCTTCTCCTGCAATCTCGAACATGACGTCGTTTCGAAGTTGATTCGTTTCAGCTCCCGTGAGCCGCATCATTGAACTCGCGTGAGCTGGATATTCGCCGGATGTCATGCCGACGGTCACGCGCTTAATTATTTGTGAGTTTACGACGTCATTCACATGTGACCATCCAACAAGTTCGCGCACTGCACTGTCAGTGTTCTTGCCCATGCGAGTAGCAAGGCTGGCCGGAGTGATCGCGTCATGACCGGCTCCGCGAGGCCGAGCCATTCCGCTGGTGTAGGCAGAACCGCCACCCACTGCTTGACGTTCGAAGAACAGCTGGCGTTGACCAACGGTCCAACCGTCGTTCTCAATACCTACGAGGTTTTCTGCGGGAACAACCAGATCTGTGAAGAATTCTTCACAGAATTCACGGGTTCCATTGACCATCTGCACTCGTTGCATATGTGTTGCTGGATCGTGAACGGGAACAATGATCATAGAAAGTCCGCGATGCTTCGGAGCATCCCAATCGGTGCGCACGAGGCAGGTAGCAAAGTCAGCTGCGAAAGCATTAGTGCTCCAGCACTTTTGCCCGTTGATGATGTACGTGTCTCCATCTCGCTGAGCTCGAGTGAGTAGGCCTGCTAAATCGGATCCACCGCTTGGCTCCGAAAGAAATTGACAGAGCACCAATTCACCTGAAATTGCGCCTCGAATGTATTTCTGTTTTTGCTCTTCAGAACCCATGTCCAAAAGCATCGCTGAGCAAATTGCCAGTGAAGGAACGTTAAGGACGATTGGCATTTCATAATCAGCAGATTCCTGATTGAACGCCGTCTGATGCGGACGGGTGAGGCCTTGACCCCCATATTCCTTAGGAAAGCAGATACCGGCGAAACCGCCCGCGAACAAGGTCTTTTGTAAATCTCGAGCGTCGAGCCAGACTTGCTCTTCAGGATCGATCCCCTTGCGAATCGGAAGGCTGCCTGCTTTAGGCATGTTTTCAGCTAGCCAAGAGCGCGCCCGGAGTCGAAAATCTTCGACACTTTCTAATTCGTCAGACATGTTGAACCCCCAGTAGACGTCGGCGCTGTCTTTGCATGCTATTTGTTCATTGCCCAGAATGCAGGAAAGTCGTGAAATCCCGGGCGTCAGCTGCTCAGGCGCTTTTGGACGAATTCGAATGCCGTAGCCCAACCCAAGCGGTCGGCGGCATCGTTACGCAAAGGCGGCACTGGCGCGTTGAAAGCGTGGCCAGCCCCGGGATGAAGGACGAACTCGGCATCCAATCCCCATGCTTTTGCGCGTCGCTCGAGTTCGGTTCTCAACTCAACAGGCCACACGCCGTCTGCATCGCCATACTCAACGAGCAAGGGGCACTGAAGCGCCCAGATCATGTCGATGACATCAAGTGGATGCGCATCATCGTGTGTGGCAAACCGCGGTTGGCTAGGAAAGAATGCCACTACCGCAGCGACATTGCGATGGATGCAGGCAGCTGCGAGTGCAAGCGTTGCCCCGGTGCAGTAGCCCCAGACCCCAACCCGATCAGGGTCAACTCGGGGGTGCGACCTCATGTAGTCAACACATGTCGCGATGTCGAGAAAGGCCTGGCGAAAGTTGAACTTGCTAATCACCGAAGCGACTTCGGTGAAGTCGGAGTAGTTTTCGCGGTCCTTTGGTCCCTCGCCCCGGTAATAGTCGGGAAGGATCACCACGAATCCGCGCTGGGCAAGCGCGGCTGCGACAGTTCGCGTGGAGTGGTTTGGCCCATACGCCTCAGCACACATCACGATTGCCGGTGCGCGGTCGAGGCGACTTGGTAAAAAGATCTCTGCAGGAAGGTCTAGTCCGATCATCACAGGCTGGCCCGCGACATCGTGTGGTTGCTCTTCTGCTGGCAGAGTGACTGTTGAAGTGTTCGTGACCTCCATGAGATCTTCCTCTCGATTGGGATTCCTGAAGAGACGCAACTGCATATGGTTTAGGAGAACGCCAAAGGTGACGATCACTGTTACAAAGTGACTCTACGATTTTCTGGAATGTTGAGAGTTGATTTTCACAAGTTTGTTAGTCTTCAAATGCATTCATTGACTGTGTCGTGTAAGGCCATCACCGAAAGTGCGCCCGGAGGGAGCCCCTTCTCTAGGGCAAGTTTTAGGAGTGCTTTTTACAGAAAGTTGACAGCGAATGCGTCTGCCCCGATTCGGGAAGTCAGGAGCCTGTGCTGTCCTGATCATCGCCGCAGTGACCTTGAGCGGTTGCACATTGACTGCTACGGGCACCGGCACTGTCACCCTTACTTCGGAAATTGCAGCCACCGCATATACCGGGACGTCCCCCTACGGTGGTACACCCGGCAACACCGGCGACATCTTGGCGTTCTGTGCAGCAGGAGTTACCTGCCTGCCGAGTACCCCCGGCCTTATTTTGTATTGGTACAAGCCCACGGTCGGCACCACTCAGGGAGTTGTCACCGCCGGCACCCTCGTACTCGACACCAACGGGAATACCGTCCCGCTTCCGGCCGGCAGCTACCGAGCTGAGGGTATTCGTTTCAGCGACACGAACAGCTTCTTACATACCGGCACTACCGACTTCACCATCAGCGCTTCCGGCCCCGACCTTACGACGTTGATGCAGTCGACTGCACGCGTATCTGCCGATGCATCTTGCAGCACCGGTTGGATCCCGAGCTGGGCCACCTGGCCGAACGACGGCAAAGGCGGATATGTGTGCGATCGGTGGATCTACATCTATTACCCGGACCTTCCCGTACCGACACAAAAACAATCGTCAAATGCGCAGCCGTGGCATCAGGAAATCGGGCGCGTCTCGAGTCAGGCGTCATGCCCGGCCGGATATGACGCCGCGTGGTCGAAGTGGCCGAACAACAACACGGGAGGTCACGTGTGTGCCCGGGACGTATTCGGCTAGGAAAACACGGTGACTAGGTGCGCGCTATGGTCGTAACGTGCGTCAGTTCGCCCATTTGAGCCTGTCTGAAAAATGCAGGGGAGAGTAAAACAACGGCAGGGTAGATCTTGAGCCGTTGTTATGAAAAAACAAGAAATGTTATGGACTTGTTGTGTATATGGCCGTACATACGCCTTTGCATTTTGCGCACCCATCTGAAACTCGGAAGGTCGACGGTTCGACCCCGTCCCTGACCATTTCTTACGCAGCGCATGCTAGGAATCAAGGACAGAAACCTAAAGTGCTAAATAGATGAAGTGATGAATAGTTAAAAAGCCCGGACCGGACGAACCCCCAGCGTGTTGAACTTGAAGTCGTTGTACCGATAGCCATTGACGAAAACCTGGTACCACGCGTTGGTCGTGCTGAACTGACTCGAACTCCAGTAAAAGTAGCTACCAAACCCGTACGTGCCAGCAGCGAAGGTGCTATTTTGGGTCGTTCCCCCACTGCC
>JBAXJN010000054.1:0-8526 GCA_037137855.1 Actinomycetes bacterium | reverse complement strand
AACGTAGACCGCACCATTCGTTCGGTGAAGCGTCACATGGGTACCAATTGGACTGTTGATATCGACGGCAAGGCATACAACCCACAAGAAATCAGTGCTCGTACGTTGATGAAGTTGAAGCGCGACGCTGAGGCTTATCTCGGTGAGACCGTGACGGACGCCGTCATTACTGTTCCAGCGTATTTCAGTGATGCTGAGCGTCAGGCCACGAAGGAAGCCGGCGAGATTGCGGGCTTGAATGTCTTGCGCATTATTAACGAGCCAACTTCAGCCGCACTCGCATACGGTCTGGACAAGGGCGATGTTGAGCAGACCATTTTGGTATTCGACCTTGGCGGCGGAACGTTCGACGTTTCCCTTCTTGAAATTGGCGATGGCGTTGTTGAAGTAAAGGCAACCAGTGGCGACAACCACCTCGGTGGCGACGATTGGGACAACGCAGTAGTTGACTGGATGGTGACGTCCTTCAAGAACGCTCATGGTGTTGATTTGTCCAAGGACAAGATGGCAATGCAGCGCCTACGCGAAGCAGCTGAGAAAGCCAAGATTGAACTTTCTAGTTCAATGAATTCGACAATCAACTTGCCATACATCACCGCTAGTGCTGATGGTCCTTTGCACTTGGAAGAGTCGCTCTCTCGCACTCAATTTGAGCAGATGACCGCTCCACTTTTGGAGCGCACCAAGAACCCAGTGCGGGCAGTTCTCAAAGACGCAGGAATTTCGATCGACAAAATCGATCAGGTTGTGCTCGTCGGCGGTTCAACACGTATGCCAGCAGTGACTGAATTAGTAAAAGTCGAGACTGGCAAGGAGCCACACAAGGGTGTAAACCCCGATGAGGTTGTTGCTATCGGTGCGGCGCTTCAGGCAGGCGTGCTCAAGGGTGAAGTCAAGGATGTATTGCTTCTTGATGTGACTCCGCTTTCCCTCGGTATCGAAACCAAGGGTGGCGTCATGACCAAGCTCATCGAGCGCAACACAACGATCCCTACCAAGCGATCTGAGACCTTCACGACCGCAGAAGACAATCAGCCATCGGTGTTGATTCAGGTGTATCAGGGTGAGCGCGAAATGGCGGCCTACAACAAGCGCCTCGGCACGTTCGAACTCACTGGCCTGCCACCCGCACCCCGTGGAATTCCACAGATCGAGGTGACCTTCGACATTGATGCGAACGGCATTGTTCATGTTTCTGCAAAGGATCGTGCAACGAGCAAAGAGCAGTCGATGACGATTTCAGGCGGGTCAGCACTGAGCAAGGACGACATTGATCGGATGATGCGTGATGCCGAGGCACATGCAGAAGAAGACAAGGCTCGTCGTGACGAAGCTGAGGTGCGCAACACAGCTGAGTCGCTTGTTTACCAGACTGAAAAGTTCTTGGCAGATAACGCCGACAAGGTTCCTGCAGATGCAAAGGCAAACGTTGATGGCCCACTTGATGAACTCAAGAAGGCTATCGAAGCCAATGATCTACCTGCGATGCGTGAAGCAACAGAAAAGGTCGCCCAGGCGAGCCAGGCACTTGGTGCAGCGATGTATGAAGCAACCGCTGCTGCTGATGCAGCCGCAGGTAGCGAAGCACAAGCAGAAAACGATGACGATGTCGTTGATGCAGAAATCGTTGACGAGGACGAAACTAAGTGAGCAACGAGGAATCCGAAGACACCGGTGTTCGGATAACTGACAAGCGTCGGATCGATCCGGAAACCTTCGAGGTACGCCAGCAGGAGACTGCTGGCGTACCTGAAGAGGGCTTTGAGGTCGAGGGCTTTGACGCTGAGTTTGATGAAGTTGAGTCAAAAGTTGCAGAACTCACGGGAGATCTGCAACGAGTGCACGCTGAATATGCAAACTATCGCAAGCGCGTTGATCGAGATCGCGAGCTCATTCGCGAGACCGCGGTCGGTGGAGTCCTCACAGGCTTACTCCCCATCTTGGATGACATTGAGCGTGCTCGCGAGCATGGTGAACTCGAAGGCGCATTCAAGTCTGTTGGTGAAACTCTGCAGGCGACCTGCGCAAAGTTGGGCTTAGAAACCTTCGGTGAAGCAAATGAACCTTTCGATCCGTCAATGCATGAAGCTTTGACCAGCGAATCAAATGATGCGGTCACCGAACCAACCGTGATCTCTGTGTATCAATCTGGTTATCGCTATGCCGGGCGAGTGCTTCGACCGGCACGGGTCGCTGTTGCCGGAACAGACTAAAAGGAAGAATTGTGAATAAGGATTGGCTTGAAAAGGACTTCTACGCTTCATTGGGTGTGAGCAAAGATGCCACAGCCGATGAAATCAAGAAGAAGTACCGCAAGCTGGCCCGTGAGTTACATCCGGATAAGAATCCAGACAACCCGAAAGCAGAAGCCAAATTCAAAGAAGTTTCTGAGGCCTATGACGTGCTTTCTGATTCAGCAAAGCATCGTGAATACGACGAGGCTCGCGCGGCGTTTGCATCAGGAGGATTCGGACCTGGCGGCTATGGCGCCGGCGCACCAGGCGGAGGTTCGTACAACGTCAATATGGATGATGTCTTCGGCGGCCAAGGCGGTGACTTCAGCGACCTCCTTGGCGGCATCTTTAACCGCGGGCGAGGTGGCTCTCGTACGCCGCAACCGCGTCGAGGTGGAGATTTAGAAACCGAACTGACTTTGAGTTTCGATGACGCGCTTGATGGCGTCACGGTGCCATTGAGTCTTCGCACTGAAGGTGCGTGTGATACCTGCCATGGAACGGGCGCTACGCCAGGCACGTCAGTACGCACCTGTCCGAACTGCAATGGCCAGGGGCAAGTTGCTCGTAATGCCGGTGGGTTTGCTTTCCCGGAAACCTGTGGAGCATGCCGAGGACGCGGGCGAATCATCGACGACCCATGTGCCACTTGCCGAGGTAATGGCAGCGCTATGAAGACCCGAACCGTTCAGGTTCGCTTGCCCGCGGGGGTGAAAGATGAGACTCAGATCCGAGTAGCCGGAAAAGGATCACCTGGTGAACGTGGCGGACCAGCTGGCGATCTTTTCGTGAACGTTCATGTCACGCCTCACGCGTTGTTCTCCCGCAAGGGCGACAACATCACCTTCACAGTTCCGGTTACTTTCAGTGAAGCTGCTTTGGGCTCGCAAATCACTGTGCCAACGCCACGCCATGGAAACGTCACGCTAAGAATTGCGGCTGGTACGACCACCGGCAAAACATTTCGGGTGAAAGGCAAAGGGATCCAGCGAAAAGATGGCAAGCAAGGTGATCTGCTTGTCACCGTAGAAATTGCCGTACCGCAGAAATTGAGCGACGAAGCGCGCGCAGCGTTGGAGACCTACGCAACGTTCACGGCGGATCACGATCCACGTCGTGATCTGATTGCTTTGGCAGGGCAGTGAGATGGACCGATTTCATGTATCTGATGATTACCCAGTTTTTGCAATTTCAGTAGCTGCACAACTCGCCGGTCTACATCCGCAGACCCTGCGGCAGTACGACCGCCTTGGTCTTGTTGCTCCGACACGAGTGGGTGGCAGAAATCGGCTGTATTCCGGTCGCGACATCACGCGCCTTCGCGAGATCGCAGATTTATCTGCAGAAGGTTTATCACTTGAAGGAATTCGGCGAATTCTGATCTTGCAAGAAGAAGTGGAAGGACTGCGCACTCAGTTACGCGAGTTTCACCGCGAAAAGTCCTCAACCGCGTTAGTGGTTTGGCGCCCTAATCGCCGTTCCCAACGATAAAAAGTTTGCCTAGGGAAATTCAATTCTCAGGAAGTAATGTGAATGACTTTCAGTGGACCACGACTGGTTCCCAATTCATTGCGCGCAGTTACTGAGCATTCATAGTCGCCGAGTGGCAGATCTTTAATAGTTCCTGAGTCTTTAATAATCTTGGCACTGCGGCCTGGGCCTCCAGCAGTAGGAAGACATGCGACTCGTGTCGATATGAGTGGTGTCTGACTCACCGAATTTGTGACTCGAACTTGTAGTTTTCGACCATCAATAAAAACGGTTTTAATTCGCCCGGCATCCGGAACCGCGATGGGTGTGACATTCAGTGGAGCACTCGTTGCTGAGGGACCAGCGCCGCTGGTGCCAGCAGCACTGATCGCGTATTGCTGGCCGTTGACCAATCCTGTGATGTCGCAAGATGCACTCGTTGAAGCAGCAACGGGAGCAGCAACACATTGTTGGGCGGGTGTGGCAGTAACTGCTGCAGTGAAGGTGGTGAAGCTGGCACCCGAAGAAGTGAATGTAACTCGAACTCGTTGATTCAGTGCGGTAACTGAGATCGTTGGAGCTGCAGGGGCTCCGAAGACTCCGGTGGAAGTGAGAAATTCTGTCATTGCAGATAACTTTGTGTACACGCCCGGATGGCGTGTGGCGCAATTCAGACCCCAGCTCACGATTCCGATAAGTCGGGCATCAACTCCGGAACCTGCGACAAGCGGGCCGCCTGAGTCACCTTGACAACTATCGATGATTTGCCGATTTGCGGTGAGACCGATAGCACACAGCATGCTCGTCGAGTTTGCTTCACCTGGTTGGTATCCCAGAAAAGTGACACCATTGAAGAGATAGTTCTGGCCTTGCCCACATGTTCCGGATGGAAGTAGAAGAAGTTCGCCGGTGCGGAAAGTGTCAGGAAACGAATTTCTGAAAGAGTTGATCGAACCCCAGCCAGCAACAGTCGCCTTCGTACCCGAAACATCAAGCCCGCCGCTGATCTCGGAGTCTCTCAGTGGCGCGATTGTTTGGATGTCTGTTTGTGGGGTAGCCAGGGTGAGAACTGCAATGTCATTCTCACCTGTGGTGATTGAATATTTGGGATGAACAGTGATGGCTGAAACCGCCACAGTGCGTAGCTCTGGGTCCTTTAGCGACCTCCCAAACGCAACAACCAAACTTGTGGGTAAATCTCGCGTGCCATCTTGTTGATCGACCACGCAGTGAGCCGCAGTCACAACAGTCGTGGGAGTAGTTAAGGAACCCCCGCAGAATTGGGACTGAAAACTCGTCATCGTGCTCAAGCGCTGGGTATCCAACAAGGCCACAAGGAACCCGAAGGTGCCCGGCGTGGAGGGGGAACCATTCACGATGGCACCAGCGGGCGCAGCAATACCTATGCCGATAGCGAGTGCCACGAAAAGGGGGAAGAGTCTGCGCACTCCCATACCGTATGTCGACACAGGCTTTGGACGCACGTTTGTTCCCCTAGGATTCATCTGTGCCTTCAGAATCTTGGGAAAAATTACGTCAATTAATCATCGAGCGCGCCGTGGTGCACGGCAAGGTGATCCTGTCTAGTGGCAAAGAGGCGGACTATTACGTCGACCTGCGCCGGGTGACTCTGGATGGCCAAGCTGCCCCGCTCGTGGGCTCAGTCATGCGCGAACTCACCAAGGATCTTGATTTTCAGGCAGTTGGTGGGCTTACCCTCGGTGCGGATCCAGTGGCGGTAGCCATGGTCCACGACGCGGCGCGTAATGGCCAGCTGCTCGATGCATTCGTGGTGCGCAAGGAAGGCAAGGCGCACGGCTTGCAACGCCGTATTGAAGGTCCTGATGTGACTGGCAAGCGTGTGCTCGCAGTTGAAGACACGTCAACAACTGGCGGTTCGGTACTCACAGCAGTAGAAGCACTTGATGAAGTGGGTGCTAAGACGATTGCGGTAGCAGTCATCGTTGACCGCGGTGCGGGTCCGAAGGTTATTGAAGCGGGCTACGAATATCGTGCGGCCTATTCGCTCGCCGATCTTGGTCTTGCTTAAACCGATTTTCTAAGCCAATCGCGCACGACGGTCAACTAGGCGTGCTTAGCATTTCGATGCCGGATGTACTCGATGACGAGCGGGATCACACTGATCACGACGATAAGAATCAACACCTTTTCAATATTGTTCTTAATGATGTCGATGTCGCCGAGGTAGTAGCCAGCTAACGTGATGAGTCCTGCCCAAAGAATCGCGCCGATTGAACTGTAAATGAAGTATTGGCGAAAGTTCATGCGCCCGATGCCGGCAACTGCCGTAATGAACGTGCGAACGATAGGTACGAAGCGAGCCAAGATAATTGCTCGAGCTCCGTACTTTTCAAAGAAGGCGTGCGTCTTGTCGACGTATTCCTTGCGGAAGAGTTTCGAGTCTTCCTTTTTGAACAGAGTTGGTCCCGCTTTGTGTCCGATCCAATAGCCGGTGAGATTACCGACTATCGCTGCGCTGATGAGAAGAAGCGATGCAACCCAGATATTCATACTGATAATGCCGCTGGCGATACATAGGCCAGTGATGAATAACAGGGAGTCACCAGGCAGAAAGAATCCCAACAAAATCCCGCACTCAGCAAAAATAATTCCGAGGACTACCCAGAAGGCGACGTCGCCAAGGTTGTTGATGAGCTGCTGAGGGTCCATCCAGCTGGGACCTAGGGCTTGCACGGACGTTGCGGCTGCCATGACGAGATTCACTTGTTCAGGCTATCGTCGCCCGTGTGGATCCCCATGACATCTCAGTAGGAGTTGGCCCACATCCTTTGCCTTGGCCCAAGGATGCTCGGCTTGATTTGGAACTCCTGGAGGAGGGCGACCGGCGCAATGTGATCGATGAATTTCGTTATTGGCGGCTCGAAGCCATCGTGGAAGAGCTCGATAAGCGCCGGCATGGCTTCCATGTCGCCATCGAAAATCTCGAACATGATTTCAATATCGGGTCGATAGTACGGACTGCGAATGCATTTCTTGCGAAAGAAATTCATATTGTCGGCAAGAAACGCTGGAATCGACGAGGTGCGATGGTGACAGACCGCTATCAACACATTCGCCATCATGAAACTGCAGCGCAATTTCATGCGTGGGCAATAGCTGAGAACTTGCCGATCTTTGGGCTCGACAACATCCAAGGAGCGGTTCCGCTGGAGACGGCAATGCTGCCGAAAGAATGTATTTTGCTGTTCGGTCAAGAAGGATCAGGCCTGTCCCCTGATGCGAGGCGGGCTTGCGATCAGCTCTTCGAAATTAGCCAATATGGATCTACTCGATCAATCAACGTGGGTGCGGCAGCTTCGATAGCGATGCATACCTGGATCGTCCAACACCGGTGGCCGCAGAAGTAACCCATTCCGCCATCGCCCCTGTCAGGAGTTGTCGATCGGGAGGAAACGGACAGATCGCCTGTCGGGGGTCCCAATCTTGAAAACGTTTGCAGGCAATGGAAGGATGTTGCCACCACCACCAACCTAGGAGTGAGTTATGCCAATCGCATCCCCAGAGGTTTACGCCGAAATGCTCACCCGAGCTAAGGCCGGAAAATTTGCGTACCCCGCGATCAACTGCACCTCGTCGCAGACCATCGTTGCCGCAATGCGTGGTTTCGCTGAAGCCGAGAGCGATGGCATTATTCAGGTTTCCTGGGGTGGCGCAGAATTCGCATCAGGCCAAGGCGTGAAAGACATGGTTGCAGGCGCAGCTGCCCTTGCAGAGTTCGCACACTCCATCGCAAAGAGTTACAACGTCAACTTTGCGCTGCACACAGATCACTGTCCAGTCGACAAGCTCGACGGGTTCATGGAGCCACTTATTGCAATTTCGCAAGACCGCGTGAGCAAAGGTCTGCAGCCTTTGTTCCAGTCGCATATGTGGGATGGCTCAGCTGTTCCGTTGAAACAGAACATGGAAATTTCACAGCGTCTTCTTGATGCGTGTAATAAGGCCAACATCATTCTTGAAATCGAAATCGGTGTTGTTGGTGGCGAAGAAGATGGCATTGAAGCCAGCCATGATGCAAAGCTCTTTTCAACTGAAGAAGATGGTTTAGCAATTGCAGCAGCTCTTGGCTTGGGCGAGCGCGGTCGTTATATGGTCGCAGCGACCTTCGGCAACGTTCACGGTGTCTACAAGCCAGGTAACGTTGTACTCACTCCACATATTCTTGATGACATTCAAAAAGCAGTTGGTGCAAAATACAGCGTTGAGAAGCCTTTCGATCTTGTCTTCCATGGCGGCTCAGGTTCTTTGATTAGTGAAATCCGTGAAGCGCTTGATTACGGTGTCGTGAAAATGAACATAGACACGGATACTCAGTACGCATTCACTCGCCCGATTGCCGATCACATTTTGAAGAACTACGACGGCGTCTTGAAAATTGACGGCGAAGTCGGAAACAAGAAGCAGTATGACCCTCGGGCGTACGGTAAGGCGGCAGAAGCTGGCATGGCAGCACGCGTAACTCGCGGGTGCGAAGACCTTCGTTCAACAGGGACGGCAATCAAATAATGCTTGACAACCTCATGGCAGGTCCTCCTCCAACGCTATTGCCGCAGGAGGAAGGTCCGTATCAAGCATTAAAAGCGGGCGAAAACCCCAGTGCTGTTGCAGCACGCTATCCATCGAGTTCACTTGCTTGGGCAACCTTGAGTGATCAAGCCTGGAATGAGAGCCGAGAGATTGAGTCCTACGCATTTGCTCGAGTGGGATATCACCGTGGACTTGATGCATTGCGCCGCAATGGTTGGAAGGGTCACGGCCCAGTGCCGTGGAGCCATGAAGG
>JBAXJN010000053.1:0-8695 GCA_037137855.1 Actinomycetes bacterium | reverse complement strand
GATGTGCCTGACGATATTTCTGAATTGCTTGGTGATTAATCGAGAGATTCTTCTTTTGCCCGCTTTTCTAACTTGTGCCAGATCCAGAAGATAAAGGCTGCAAATGCGGGCCATTCAAAGGTGTATGCCCAACTGCGCCCATTGCCGTCGACAGCTCTGGACAGTTCCACGAAGGTCATAAAAATGCAGACGATGATGCCAACGACACAGCAGATCGCCAGCCATCGATCCTTTGGCGGCGTGAACTTTGGATCGCTCATGCTTCTACCTGCGTCTCATGCTGGGCTTCTCGACGAAGTAGTCGATCGAGCCGTTTCGTTCGAATACCTTCTTGATCAAACCAGTCGCTCACAGCGATGGCGATCCAAGCGACATCAATAAACATGCTTGTAGACCACATCAACACGCCGCCAGTTCGCTGTTGAGCCAGCGGGTCTTCGCCAAGGAGATTTGCACCGACAACAAAATGAGTGTGTAGTGGAATAGAGGCTGAATAGAGAAAGAATCCTGTCATGGTGGCGGGGATCATGATGAGAAATAAACTCATAACGCGCTGGGCGGGCGGAAGTCGATTGCGTGCCGGATTGCCGGGCAAGAGCGTGTAGTAAAAAAGCATGGCCACCCCGAGGTAGATGCATATTTCCAGTATTCTTCCGAATATTCCAAGAGTCATTAGTGCATCCATGGCGGTTGTGAAGTGCATTCCGACCACAACACTGGCAAATGCGATCCAAGCAACTACTGGATTTGTCGCGAAGCGAAATATCCGACTATTCAATGCAGGACGAATCCGATTGGTGCGGGTTGGTGAGGTTTCACTTCTCATGAGGAGCAAGACCGGTGCGCCCAAAATCAGCAAGGGCGCGGCGATCATCATCAGAACAATGTGTTGCACCATATGAAATCTGAAGTCATGAGTTGATGCAGACGCGATTGGCCCGATGAGAACAAGAGCAATAAGGCTAAGTCCAAGAAAGAAAAACCAAGCAAACCTTCTAGGCCAAGGTTGTGATGGATGTTCACGATTCACTTTCAACAGCATTCGCAGATACCAACTCGCAGCGAGAAATATCGCAACAATCACAAGAACATTTGAGATAAGGGAAGTGTCTGAATGTATATGTTTTGACGTCAAATCGTATGAATTGCTCACAGAGGAGGAAATATTTACTGAAAACATTTTCCCTCCTAAAAGCAGTTGCATTTTTGTAAATCTTCCATATAAATACGTTTCTTTCGCGCATTTGCCTACTAAACTTGCTTTGATCCATAACAAGATTAAGTGAATATCTCTTGACAGATAGTCATTGCTGAACAGGTGAGGCTCACGATTGTGAGTCAAAGTAGAAGTGAGGGCTCACGTGCGCAGGTTCCTTTTTCTACTACTCACAATCGTTATTGGCGTTGGATTCGTCGCATTAACGGGCACCTATTTTTCCCGAGCCTCTGCAAACAATTCTCTGCCCGTTGAAAGTGCAAAAAGCGTTGGAACAGTTGATACTCCTCGCGGGAAAATGCAGCATGCAATGTTGGAAATCTCCTCCTGGCCAGACAGCATGGGAGGATGCCATGGCGAAGATGGGGGTGCGCATCCTGATTGGGTTACCTTCTGCCCGACCACAGATTTTCAGCTTCCTGCGCACTCGTTGGTAACTATTCGCGTGAAGCAGTACGACGGTGGTGAACTCATCACGAATGCTTACTTCGCAAAGGTGCATGGCACCGTTGATGGCACTGCGAAACTGAACGGCGCAACTATTAATCGAATTTCGCCGGATACGGTTGGTCACACTTTCACAATCCACGGGATCTCTTCACCGACCCAAGAAGACCTTTTTGTGAGTGTCCCACTCATGGCGGCTGATGAAGAAAAAATGGGTGCCAACGGTTATCCACTGCCCAACATTGTGGAGTTTTCTTTTTACACTGCGGGGCCTGGCGTGTATTTCTGGAATTGTGAGTTCCCTTGTGGAGATGGAACGTATGCGCGATTTGGCGGTCCTATGTCGGCCCAGGGTTATATGGCCGGCGAAATAACAGTTATCTAAGGAGCTGACGTTCTGTGACTGATGTAGAGCTGGTTTCTGCGCCACAAGAAGACGCTCAGTATGCTTGGTGGCGACGCAAAGATGTTAAAGCGATATTCCTAATTTGGTTGCTGCTAACAGTTATTGGTTTGAGTTTGTGCTGGGTGCCGGCCCATTTAATGGGTGAAAGTGCTTCTGAGCAAATGGATGAAACCAAGCAAACGATGACGTTGTTCACGGCGATCGCTGCACCCGTCGGTGCCTTCATCTGGGCAGTGATGATCTATAGCCTTGCTAAGTGGCGGTACACAGGAGAAGGACCGCCCCCAGATGATGCGCCTGAATTTCGCACGAATACACCGTCAGTCCTGGTGTGGACTCTAGGGTCAGCAATATTGACGATGGTGGTCTTCGTCTGGGGTTTGCTCAAGATCGCTGCGATTCCAGCGGCAAGTGGGTTTGGACTGCAGGTCGTTGATGCTCCTCCAGCCATGGAAATTGCGGTGACGGGAAATCAATGGGTCTGGAACTTCACCTACCCAGAATTTAATGAAATCCAATCCGATGTGTTGTACCTGCCGGTCGATACCCCTACCACGTTCGATGTCACCTCAAACGATGTCATTCACTCATTTTGGATCGTGCAAATGGGTGTCAAAGTTGACGCCAACCCAGGTGCGATCACTCACACAGAAGTGACGCCGCACAAGGTGGGTACTTATGAAATCCGGTGTGCCGAATTGTGCGGCATTTTGCACGCTGCGATGCAGACACAGGTGAAAGTTGTACCAAAAACAGAATTTGATGCCTGGGTAAAAGCAAAGCTGGCTGTTGTTCCGCTTGGCCCCGCCGAGCCAAAAAGTGTAGGGGGTGCCTGATGTCAGTTCTGACACATGATCATATTGCCGGTCAAACGCCAAATTCATCGAATGCTGGAGGGATGCTCCTTCGCCGAATGAATGTCGTGACTGCGATTATTTTCGGCCTGATTTTCTGCGTGGGAATTCATTACATAGCGACTGCAGTTTTCGTAATGCCAGAAATTCCAGAAGGTCAGGATCCCCCTAGTGGACTCGTATGGATGCTTGAAAATCGCGTCACCCTGGCCACGATGGCTGGCTGGGTGTTGGGTTTCATGGTTGGCATCGGAGCATTTAATGGCCCTGTGAGGTGGATTTTAGGTAAGGACCTAACCGATGAAGATCTACTTTTCCAGGCGGGTAAGGATCAAGGAATAAGTCGGTATTTCAGATACACAACGGACCACAAAGTTGTTGGTATTCAGTACCTGATCATCACGATGACTCTCCTAGGCGTTGGCGGCACATTCGCCATGCTGATTCGCACCAATCTCATGACACCAACTTCAACATTTCTTGGGCCAACCACCTACAACACTTTTGTGGGTATGCACGGAATCATCATGATCATTGCAACCATCATCATGGTCACGGGGCCGTTCGGTAACTTCGTTTTGCCGATCATGATCGGTGCCCGAGACATGGCGTTTCCGCGATTAAATGCCTTGAGTTTTTGGTTGATCGCATCTGTGGTTCCTGTTTTGTTAAGTACCCCATTTCTCGGCGGTATGCCGACGGGTTGGGTTGCCTACAATCCTTTGGCGTCACAAGCACCACCGGGGATGGACGCCTTCGTCATCACGATCATCGTGTTTGCTATTTCCAGTGCAATCGCTGGAGCCAACATCACCACGACAGCAGTCAAGATGCGCACAAAAGGCATGACGTGGACGCGGACGCCGATATTTGTTTATGGAGTTGTGGCGAGTGTCGGTTTAGCAATCCCAGTATTTCCGGCGTTCATGGCTTCGCAAGTGCTCTCCGGCTTGGACCGTGCAGCTGGCACCACTTGGTATGACCCTGCCGGCGGTGGCAGTGGGTGGCTCTATGCGAACTTGTTCTGGTTGATGGGTCATCCTGAGGTCTATGTCATTTTGATTCCGGCTTTGGCAGCTTTATTGGAGCTCACGCCGGTGTTCACTCGCAGACCGCTCTTTAGTTTCAAGACAGCAGTTGTTGCAATAGCGGGAATTGTTGGCCTGAGCGTTTTGGTGTGGGCGCATCACATGTATGTGTCCGGATGGGCGCCAGATTTAGGCGGACCCTTCATGCTCACTACCGAAATGATTTCCATTCCTACGGGTCTACTCTTCTTGGTGTTTATCGGGACAATGTGGCGCGGGCGCATTTGGACGCGACTCCCGATGATGGCTGTCTACGCAATGTTGTGGAACTTTGTGATCGGTGGAATTACTGGCGTCTACCTATCTGATATTCCTGCCGATGAAGCGATGCACGGTTCTATGTTTGTCACAGCACATTTCCATTACACGCTCATGGGAGTAGCACTGACTGGTGCGCTCGGTGCTGTTGTGTATTGGTTCCCAAAAATGACCGGCCGAATGATTGATGAAAAGATTGGCTTCTGGGGTTTTTGGATGATCCAGATTGGCTTCCAAGTGACCTTCATGGGGATGTTCATGGTGGGCTTGGGAGGACAGCCACGGCGAGTTTTCAATTATTCAGATATGTATACGACAGGAAATTTTGTGTCCACGATGGGCGCCTACACGATTGGTTTAGGAGCACTCGTGTTTCTTTACACAATCATTAGTTCTTGGCGGCATGGTGAAGTTGCGCCGTCGAACCCCTGGGGAGCAAAAACTCTTGAATGGCAGGTTCCTACGCCGGTGCCGCTGGAGAATTTTGATGTTCTACCAATCATTACTGAAGATGCGTATGGGTACGGAAGGCCAGCATCAGAACCCAAGGAAGGATCGAGCGTATGAGCACCGAAACGCACTCACTTGTTCATCGCGATTCCCCCGACGAAGTCGGACGCCGCGACCGAATGGGTGTGGTCTTACTTATTGTTGCCGACATTGCATTTGTTGGCTGTTTGATTTTTAGTTACTTGTATCTGCGGTTTCTTAACGTAAACGGTAAGTGGCTGCCGGAGGAAATTACGGCTTCCGCAGCTGGACCCACGTGGGTCATTAACGGCGTGTTAGTTGCAGGTGCGCTCGTATTTGCATTTGGCGTTCACTCTTTAATGAAGGAACGTTCGACTGTATTCAAGGGTTGCTCCCTAGTAGCCCTGGTCGCCGTGGTGGTGGCTTTCTTGCTGCAGTTTCATCAACTCACCACGTATAACTTCCCGGGTGCAGACAACGGCTATTTTTCGAGTGCTTACTCTTCTGCAATAGTGACACTTGCCGGTGCGAATGCGTTTCACTTATTCCTCACCATGCTTATTACGTTAGGCATGGTGACGCGCGGGTGGATGGGAAAATATTCAACAGGAACAACGTGGCAGCCAAGAATCGCAAGTTACTGGTGGTACTGGGTAGCGATTTCGGCTGTGATAGTCGGGCTAGTGACGACGTTCTTAGTAGAAACACCATTTCCACCATCAATGAAGTAATCGACTGAACGATTATCAGGTTACGAGATTCGTCACGTTGTTCCTCCCGATTCCGAGAGCCACTCCGAGCGGAGCGGGCGACGGGAATCGAACCCGCATATCTAGCTTGGGAAGCTAGCGCTCTACCACTGAGCTACGCCCGCGAAGGTGCTCGGTAACCTTACCCGCTTCTTCCGTCGGGTCGACTAAGTTGCATCAACTGTTGATTTTTAGGAGACAACTATGGTCGTGCATCAGCATCCCTCCTCATTGGCGCGGGCGATGTGGGCCGCGGCTGAGCCATTTACTTTGTATGGGCTCGCCAGTCCTGAAATGTTCGAAGCCATGACTGGCCTCGGTATTCATAAACGTGGTGTCTTTCTTGCCGCACGTGGCGCCGTTTTAGGTGAAGCCGGCAGTGCGACGGTGGCGGCGGCTTTTCACGCATTTCCGCGGAGCCAATTCGAAGAGTTTCTATCACCAATCTGGGCATTCACGTCCCCTGCAGAGGTCATAGCGACCCATCACGCAACCATTCCCGTGATGGCTCTGCGGGTATTGCCGCGTGAAACAAATCAGGCAGACTTACATTCACTTGCCAACCAGCTTGGCATTGTGATCGGAAATCTTGACGTTTCTGGTCGTCCGTTAGCGTCTGGCAATCAAGCCATCGAATTACCGGCAGAACCCTGGGCGAAATTCTGGCGCGCTTGGAGCACTTTGCGGGAATATCGTGGCGATGCACATATTGCCGTATTGATTTCGCACAATCTCACCGTTGCTGAAGTACAGGTTCTTTCAACGACATGGGGTGAAGCGAACTACGACGTCAAGATGTTGCGAAAGACTCGGAATATGACTGATGAAATTTGGTCAGCAGCTCAGGTACGACTTGCTGCACGCGGGCTTTTAAGAGTTGATGGTTCATTGACTCCTGAAGGTCAAGAACTTCGAGAGAACATTGAGATTCAAACAGACGAAGCATGCATGAATGCCTGGAACCAGTTCAGCGTCACCGAACTTAACCATCTTTATAACTTTACCTATGCCCTGAGCGAGGCGGTTGTGAGTAGTGGTGCTTTTCCAGCCCACACTGCCGTTGGTTCTCCTTGGCCACCACCTTCGTCACCAACTTTAGAATAATGTTGAGGCATGCCTGACGACTTAGTGATCAATAAGTCCGTGGTGATTCCACAAGCTGAACTTGTCGTGAAGTTTTCTAGATCATCTGGCCCGGGTGGGCAAGGAGTAAATACTGCAGATTCACGGGTGCAGTTGAGTTTTGACCTCGCAACTTCCGACAGCATGTCGGAGTTCTTACGTGAACGGGCACTCGCGCGGTTAAGTTCAAAACTTGTTGACGGAGTCATCACGATTACGGCGTCTGAGCAACGTTCACAGCTACAAAACCGAAAAGCCGCTGAGCAGCGTTTAGCTCAAATTCTGAGGGAAGCGATTGCTCCGCCTGCCCGGACGCGAAAGGCCACGAGACCGACCAAGGGATCTGTTGAGCGGCGGTTGAACACAAAGAAGACTCGCAGTGTTACCAAGCGGCTTCGTCGCTCGGGTGCGAGCAACCACGATTGAAATAACTAGCGTGCTGCTTGATGAATATGAACCCCAAGGTCTTCGAATTCTTGTTGAGATTGATCGAGATCTGACTTAGCTGACAGGGCTTCAAAGAGCGAAAGTTTCGGAGCAATGATGGGCTGCAGTTTTTCCATGTTTGCATTGGAAGCGGCAAATGCGCTGTCATAAGTTTTTGCGACAGTTGCTGCGGCCTTGCGTTGTTTGGCTAGTGGCGCGTTTGTTCTAGCAAGCTTGGCACTCGCTGAACTTTGGTGGTACAGCGTGCCGAGCACTTGATCAACCTGTTTGATTAAGCCAGTCATCTGAGTTCTTTCGGGTTGGCTCAGTCGGCTGCCATATGTTGAATAAAACGAATTCAGTAGTGACGAAACATTGAGTCGAAATGTAGAGACTTCAGCTGGAATGGCGATTGTTGTTGCCGCCTGGGTGGGAGCCGCCTGGGCTCCTGCCGTGCTTAGACCAAACCCGATTACGGAGATAAGGGCTGCAGCAAACCCAATTCTCCACCCCTGTTTCATGAGTCTTGGACGTGGGTTTTGGCCTACTGGTTCCCGACGGTATCTCTCACAAACGTAGTTATCCCAGACCACATGAGTTCGCGCCCTTCGGCGAGATTATGAAAGTGGTAAGACCCAGGAAGGATGGCTGTAACAACTTTTGGCGCATCCACGTAGAGCTCGGCCTCGGCATAAGGATCAAGGAGTGTGTCGAATTCACCGAAGCCGAGATATGTCGGAACACGGACACTTCTTGATGCCGGTACGCACCAATCAGGCTGATTGACTTCATCGCCGGCAGGGAGCACTCGAGTCGTTGCGATTGATTTATTTGCTTCGAATAATTCATCAGGAACGTTGTATCCAAGGTTTGTCACGGACATTCGTGCTCGGTCGCCTGGATCACTAATCGCCTTGATCGTTCCGTCTTTGTACACCATGGCAAGTTGGATACTGCTCCACCCAAGAAGTACGAGAGCATCAAAGTCTTGATAGCGATATTGCTCCGTGAGCACCATGCCCGATCCAAACGAATGACCGACCCCAATAAATGTTTTGCGAGCAAAATCAGGGTGGAGCCGAAATGCTTGCACCGCTTCGTGCATGCGATCGGAACAAAAAACTGCAGTGGTGATTTCTGGTTGTTCTGGTAGGTGAGTGCTATCGCCGACACCTATGTGGTCGGCAGTAATCACTGAGATTCCTCGTCGTGCAAGATATCGCGCAAAACTATAAGACTCGGGGGCCGACCCCTTTACGGTGAAGTCAAAATAGTTACGCGAGCATCCGCCACAAGGCAGACACCACAGAACGGCTGTGGTGTCTACACCAACGGGCTCATAACGGTTCATGGCGATGACGAGGCCATCGCTTGTCGTGAAGCGCTCTTCGCTCACCAAGATGTCGGACGCGACCACCGGTAATTCAGCTGTCGCTAAACCCTGATTCGCAAAGGTCATTACTTTTTCCCTTCATTGTGAGCGCCACGGTATCCCGAAGGCGTGGGGTCTAGGTGGACTTTAGATAGCTAGCCATCTGTGCAAAGACATACTGGGTTGGATAGCCTCATCCCGTGCTGCTTTCAGATGGAGATTTCAAGGCCGAGCTCGCCTCAGGTCGCGTTGTTGTTGAGCCGTATGACGACTCGATGATGCAACC
>JBAXJN010000052.1:0-8828 GCA_037137855.1 Actinomycetes bacterium | reverse complement strand
AATATAAGCGGGCGAACAAATGAAGTGCTGCGTGGTGTGAGAGAGTTCTACGATGCAAAGACCGCGGGTCTGAGATCAGCAAGGGTAATTGCAGAGGAGGTGGCGTGAATCAATCGGCAAGTGAGAAACTGCTCAGCAAGAGATTCCTGCTACTACTCGCGGCAGCATTTGGTGTTTTTCTTGGCAATGGCATTGTCACGCCGGTGCTACCCGTCTTCGTGAAGGATGGCTTGGGCGGAGGCGATGTTGCAGTGGGCGTTGTTGTCGCGGTGCAAGCAATCTCCGCTATCGCTATTCGGCCTTGGATCACTCCAAAATTCAACACGTGGGGTGTTAAGCCAATCCTGATCGGCGCGATTATTGCGGTCGCGATCTCATTGGGGTTTAGTGGAGTAGTTCACAGTGTCATTCAGTTGATCGCTCTCAGATTGTTATTGGGTGCTGGTATCGCGGTCTTGTTTATCGGGTCGCTCACTGCTGTCACGTCGTGGGTCCCTGCGGATCGAGCGGGTGAGTCGATCAGCATGTTTTCAGTTGCCCCGTATATCAGCATGGGTGTGGGTCCGCTCATCGGTCAATTGATATTCCACGCGATGGGTTATACATTCACGTTTGCCTTGGCGGGATTTGTGGCAGCTGTCGGTGTTATAGCGATGCTCTTTCTCAAGTCTGAACCCTTGACGACGGCTGACCTGATGAATCAAGATATTGCATCGAAACGGTTCTATAAGGGTGCGGTATGGCCAGGAGTGGTCATTGCGCTTGGCATTGTGGGAATGCTGTCATTTGGCGCATTTATGCCGCTCTTCGCTCTTGAAATTCCTGGCCTACAAATCCAGATCGCATTCCTTATCCTGGCTGGGGTCGTGCTGTTGTTTCGTACAGCAGGCGGAAAGCTTCCAGACATGTGGGGGCCTAAGAAAACAAGCATCGTTGCAACGACAGCTTTAATCATCGGTATGGCTGGGGTCGCAACAACTCCGTTCGCGTTGTGGGCGTACATCGCGATTGTTCCGTTCGCTTTCGGGCAAGCCCTGCAATATCCAGGTTTGCTCTCGTTGACTCTGGAAGATATTTCGGAACGCGATCGGCCCGTCGCGATCTCAACCTTCACATTGTTCTTTGACATATCCCAAGGATTCGGTGGGCTGTTTGTTGGAGTCGTTGCTGCGGTTGCTGGGTATCGCGCAGTATTTGGGTCTGCTGCTTTGTGTGCCTTTATCGGTCTGATCATCATGTTGCTTGTTGTCCTGCCAAGATATGAGGCTTCTAAACGGAATGCTCCTTCAGCACTGTAATTTTTCTCAAGATCGGGAGTTTGTTGTGTCGCCACAGGGACAGGAGAATTCGTATACAGAAAGATTGGTGACGCCGAAGTTTTTTCTCGTTTTATTGGCAGCCTTCACTTTCTTTACCGGTGTCGGCATGACCCTGCCAATTTTGTCAATCTTCGTTCTTCGTGAATTGGGTGGTAGCGATGTTGAGATTGGCCTTGTGGTTGCTGTCCAAGCGATTGCAGCAATTGCGGTTCGTCCATTCATAACACCGCAAATCGCAAAATTTGGTGCGATCCCAATCATTTTCATTGGTGCCACAATCGGAGCTATCGCTCTGGCGATGATTCCATTTTCACCAAACGTGATTGTGCTGATTGTTTTGCGGCTGGCTCTCGGCGGAGCGCAAGCAATGATGATGGTGGCGATGCTGTCTTCGGTTATGGCGTGGGTGAGTGAATGGCGACGCGCGGAAGCTGCCAGCGTTTTTTCAGTCGCTCCGTATATCGGCTTGGCTCTAGGGCCTGTGCTTGGTCAACTGATGTATAACTCTGCTGGGTACAGAATCGCGTTCGTCACCGCGGGTGTGATCGCTTTCGCTGGAGCGTTACCGATTCTGGGGTTACGCAAGTCTGATGTAAAAATCGAGGTCGGTGACCACGAGGATGGTGCTGGAGAGCTAGCAAGGTTTTACTTGCCCGCTTTGCTACCAGGGACTGTCCTTGCGCTGGGCATTGTCGGGATGGTGGGGATGCAAGCCTTTCTTCCTCTCTATGCACCACAGTTGGGCACCAGCCAAGTGCAGTGGATGTTCTTCTTCTATGCCGCGATTGTGTTATCGGTGCGGCTCTTTGGGCGCCGGATTCCTGACCGCGTAGGCCCTCGAAAAACTGGCATTTGGGCGACTTCCTTGATAATTCTGGGATTAGTCGTGATGGCTGTGACGCCGAGTTGGCCTGGTATCTACCTGGCAATCGTGCCATTGGCTGTCGGTATCGCCCTTCAATATCCCGGCCTGATGGCACTGGTGCTCAGCGATGTGAGCGATCGCGTGCGCCCCTCGGCGATTTCCACTTTCACGATGTTCTTTGACATCTCCCAAGGGTTAGGCGGCCTGGTGGTTGGCTTGGCTGCAGCTTTTGGTGGTTATCGGGCCGTTTTTGGATTTGGCGCGGCTTGCTCAGCTGCCGGATTAGTCGTGCTGGTAACCCTGGTGCTTCCTCGGTATGCCAAGAAGTAAGGAGAAGTTCTTAAATAACCATGCCGACCCTCGAGCCTTGACTGGTATCGTTAGGCTTTCGGTAAGAAAATTTTTGAAGTTTCTAGCGTGACTGGAGGGGCAATGAGTATTTCGGTTATTGGCGTTCCCCTGCAGCGCGGCATGGATAATCCCCTGCCTCAACTTTGGGCTCTTCGCCCACATTCAGTGCGGAGAACCATCACGCTGAGCGGCACCCCAGATCCCGATTGGGCCAGCGGAATCCTGCTCAGGGGAACAGCGCGAGATGTTGCGGTTGATGCCCAAGGCAAGGTCAGTTGGGAGCACTCCGCGCAACTGTCGGCCCGCACCGATGCTATGGGCGCTCTGGTGACCATTGACGTGAGCGATGATTCTCATAGACGCTCGTTGACCCAAGATCTCAAAGGCCGAAATATCGGACCGGGATTTCGCAGCCATATTTCCAAGCTTGAAGAGTCTTATGACCCAAATTCGCTCATTGGCTGCATGCTTGATGAGCTATCAGGGATGCGCCATGTTGCCGGCTACGGCCGCATCGTGTCTGCACCGCAAAGTCCGGGATTCCTTGCCAATTCCCCTCAGGTAGGTACCTGCGCCGGATGGCGCGCGGGAGGTATTTCTGCAAACGCCACCGACCAAAATATTTTAGGTGAACTTCCGCATGCTCCGACCATTCATGAACTCGTTACTCAAGGTCCGGCCTGGCATTTTGAGGATGAAGTGCCTTTCGGAACGATGCAGCGTCGGCGTCTACTCGATATCTATCGCGGTGCAAATAATTGTGTTGAAATTGAAATGTGGTTTCGAGATTCGCTGCACCGCGCTGTCGATGACGATGGGGCACTTCACGAGTACGTAGTCACAGGTGAACTTGACGGCAGCGGTGTGCTTGTGAAGGCTAAAGCCACAGCTCGCACCCTACCTATGGGTGATTGCCCAATGGCAGCTGAACACGTTACTTTGCTTCTTGGACGAACCCCCGATCAACTTGACGAAGGGGTGCGGATGCACCTTCGCGGCGAACTTGGCTGCACGCATCTCAATGATGCAATGAGATTTATTCGGTCGACCGACGTGATGCTAAACCAACTCAGTTGAAAGTGAGATCAAAAATGGAAGCACTACTTGCAGAACTACGCGAGTTTCTTACCAAGGAATTTCCTGCTTGGTGCGCGAAGTGGCCCGACGGTGAAATCTGGGAAGCCAAGTTGGACTGGCAGCGCACAATGGCTGAGGGCCGCTGGTCAACCGCGACCTGGCCGCAAGAATTTGGCGGACGTGGGCTTGGCACGATTGAGATGCTTGCTATTGAAGATGTTGTCGCGCAATACGGCGTGCCGCAAATTCCCGGCATGATTGGCGTCAAGAATGTTGCGCCCACACTGATGCGGTTTGGCACTGAAGAGCAGCGCAAGTCTGTTGCGCGCATTGCTAACACCGATGAGTTTTGGTGCCAAGGATTTAGCGAGCCAGGCGCTGGGTCAGACCTTGCTTCACTTCGCACGCGGGCAGTCATTGATGGCGATGAGTTCGTGATCAATGGGCAAAAAGTGTGGACTTCGAACGGCATGTATTCAACCCACATGCAATTACTCGCACGCACCGACCCGGATGCTCCAAAGCATAAGGGCATTTCGGCAATCGTGGTACCTATCAACACACCGGGTCTTGAAGTTCGACCAATCAAGCAGATCAATGGTGGCGCTGAATTCGCTGAAGTTTTCTTCACTGATGTGCGGGTTCCTGTCGCAAATCTCATCGGTCCGTTGAATGAGGGCTGGAACGTCACGATGACCACTTTGGGTCATGAGCGCGCTGGTGTTGCGGTTTTTGCTGGTCGCCTAGAACAGCGCATCCGCAACTTGATTGAAGATGTCACCAAACAAGACACCCCGGTTTCGCCGATACTTTCAGACCAGCTTGCTGAGCATTACGTAGAAAGTCGCGTGCTTGGAATGATGGGCTCACAGATGCTTGCCAAAATTGCTGATGGCGTGACACCTGGCTCTGAATCATCAGTTATCAAAATGGTGTGGAGTGAGTTAAGTCAGCAAGTTGACACCACGATCATGCAACTTTCCGGAGTTGAGGGCATTACTGGTGATGACAACGAAGCAAAGTCCGGTTATCTCTCAGCTCGATCGGCAACGATCGCAGCCGGCACTTCCGACATTGTCAAAAACATCATTGGTGACCGCGTTCTCGGTCTCCCACGCGATTAAGAAATTCGAAGGAAACCCAACGTGAATATCTCAACAACTACTCCGTCAGAGCGCGCGGATTTTCGGGCCAGTCTTCGTAATTTCTTCGAAGACATCTCACCTGAATCACGAGTGCGCGAGGTTATCGCGAGCGGAAGCGGTGTGGATGAAAAAGTTTGGCGCGGACTCACTACTGACCTAGGGGTCTCAGGTTTATTGATCCCTGAAGAGTTTGGTGGTCAGGGCATGAGCATGGCTGAAATGGCGATCGCTCTGGAAGAAGCTGCTCGCGCAATTGCGGTCGTGCCCCTTTTGGCTTCGAGCGTGCTTGCACCGCTTGCCATCCAACTTGCAGGAGATACAGCAGCAAATGCTGAACTCTTACCCGTGCTTGCAGATGGCAGCGACATTATGACAGTTGCTCTTCTCGATGGAGCCGGTGCGAGCACTGTTGCACGCGATGAAAACGGTTGGAACATTTACGGAAGTAAGACCGCTGTGCTCAATGCGAACATTGCCAACCGAATTTTGGTGATTGCAACTACGCCAAAGGGAACGGGGCTGTTCTTAGTTGACGCTCAGGCATCCGGTGTAGTCGTCACTCCTCAAAATTCGCTTGACCTGACCCGCCCTACTTCCTTGGTCACTTTTGAAGGTGCAGCGGCAACTCGAATTGGCGCTGAATACAGTGAGGCACTTCAGCTGCTCAATGCCTTTGGCCGGATAGCGGTGAGCGCTGAAATGCTAGGCATGTCAGAGAAACTGATGGAAATTTCTGTTGAGTATGCAAAGACTCGTGTGCAATTTGGCAAACCAATCGGCGCCTTTCAAGCGATCAAGCATCGTTGCTCGGAAATGTTCGCCCATGTGGAATCAATGCGCGCTGCCGTTGAAGCCGCGTCACTTGTCAATCCAAGCGAAAAGGCCGTTTTGCATGAGCAGGCCCTTGTGGTTAAGGCTTATTCGGCTCGGTTTGCTCCCTGGATTGCCGAGGCAACTATCCAAGTGCATGGCGGAATAGGATTCACTTGGGAACACTGCGCACACCTGTACCTGCGCCGTGTCAAGACAGATGAAATTCTCTTCGGGGATGCGCTGGCTTGTCGTTTTCAACTTCAACAACTTTTAGGACTTATCGCATGAGTAACGCATACATCGTAGACATCGTTCGCACACCCGTTGCACGAGTCAAGCGCGATGGAAGTTCGTTCACCCCGATGCATTCAGCAGATTTGATGGCTGTGACCTTGCGCGCACTTGTTGAGCGCAATGGCTTTGACCCAGCATTGATCGATGATGTGATTGGTGGCTGCGTTACTCAAATTGGTAGGCAGAGCAACAACATCACCCGCAGTGCCGTCTTATCTGCAGGGTTTCCTGAATCCGTGCCTGCTACAACGGTTGATCGCCAGTGCGGATCTTCAATGCAGGCTGTGGCTTTTGGTGCGCAAGGTGTTCAAGCTGGCGCCTACGATCTCGTGATCGCTGCGGGAGTTGAGTCAATGAGCACTACGCCAATGTTCAGCAACAAGAACGGTGAAGATGCATTTGGGCCAGCCGTTGCTGCTCGCTATGCCGGTGGCGGGTTAGTGGAACAAGGGATTTCAGCAGAACTCATTGCTGCTCGGTGGGGTTTAAGTCGTGAAGCAATGGACGCGTATTCACTGCAGTCGCACCAGCGGGCAGCAGCAGCTCAGGGGGCAGGAACGTTAGCAAAGCAAATCGTTTCGGTAACTCTTCCTGATGGAACTGTAATCTCGGCCGATGATGGCATTCGGGCTGAGAGCACGCTAGAAGCACTCGCTGGTCTAAAGACGGTCTTCATGAATGACGGTGCGCTTGCCCGCTTCCCGGAGATCAATTGGTCCGTCACTGCCGGAAATGCATCACAGATCAGCGATGGTGCATCGGGTGTACTCATCATGGGTGAAGAAATGATGAAGAAGCTCGGAGTCAAGCCTCGCGCTCGAATCGTGGCTTCATCAGTTATCGGCGACGACCCTTTGGCAATGCTTTCTGCAGTTATCCCAGTGACCAATAAAACCTTGGCAAAAGCTGGCCTCAACATGGCTGATATCGACGCTTTTGAGGTCAATGAAGCCTTTGCTGCTCCAGTTTTGGCCTGGCTGAAAGACACCGGCGCCGATGAGGCCAAGGTCAATATGAATGGTGGCGCTATTGCTCTGGGCCACCCGCTTGGTGCCTCAGGTGGTCGTTTGCTGGCCTCCTTGCTCGTCACGTTGGAAGAAACGGGTGGTCGCTACGGATTCCAGACCATGTGCGAGGCCGGCGGCCTGGCAAATGGCCTAATTATTGAGCGTTTGTAGGCTGGGAGTGCCCCATGTGAGGTCGCGCTCACTTTGGGGGATTGCCTAGTAACCCGTTTACTAGTTGGCGTAAGGTTGCGCCCGACCTAAAGGCTTGCGGTCACCCCTTGCAGCCTGTGTCAAAAGCAATTCGGACACCCCGAGTGATGCTTGTGACCTTGATACCCGTGTTTTCTTTTCTAGGAGTTTTTCGTGAATCTGCTCACCTTGTTGGAAATGGTTTCCGGTGGCTACGACGATCGCGTTGCGGTTGGCAGCCTGACAGATGGCATGACCTATGCCCAACTTCGTGCTGCAGCAGCACGTGGCGGAAAAATGATCGAAGACTCAGGTGCCAAGAGTGTTATTTTCTGTGGTGAAAACGGACCATCATTTCCCATCGCACTTTTTGCGGCTGGGTTTTCCAAAGTGCAGTTTCTTCCGCTGAACTATCGCCTTGCTGAGGAATACATCCACAAAGCGATCATGGGGATGCCAGCCCCCTACATCGTCACGGATAACCCAAGCATCGTTCCTGAAGGCTCAGCTCAGGTAGTGATGAGTTTTGACGACTGGGTGGCGCAGACCAGCGCAGGTGAAGTCCCGGTCTTTGCCGGCGAGCCAGATCCAGAAGACATCGCAATTCTGCTTCAGACCAGCGGCACAACCTCGGCTCCAAAGAGTGCAGTGCTTCGCCACAAGCATCTCGTTGCCTATGTTCTTGGCTCAGTCGATTTTGCGAGTGCAGAACCGTCAGACGCGATGGTGGTTTCAGTGCCGCCCTATCACATTGCGGCTGTAGCAAACTTGTTGTCGAACTTGTATGCAGGTCGACGGGTTGTGTACTTGGATCGCTTTACTCCAACCATTTGGCTAGATACCGTTGAGCGCGAAGGTGTCACCAATGCAATGCTTGTCCCAACAATGCTTTCACGCATTGTGGAACACATGGAAGACACCGGCCGTCAAGCTCCGCCAACTCTGCGCAGCCTGAGTTATGGTGGCGCTCGCATTGCCCAAGCAACTCTTGAGCGCGCGCTTGGCTTGTTCCCAAATGTTGGTTTTGTCAACGCATATGGACTCACCGAGACCTCATCATCCGTTGCAGTCTTTGGGCCAGATGATCACCGTGAGTCGTTCGTCAGTACGGATCCAGAAGTGCGGGCCCGTTTGGGATCCGTGGGCAAGGTGTTGCCTAACGTCAACATGCAGATCCGTGACGCCGACGGCCAACAATTACCGCTTGGCGAGGCTGGCGCAATCTGGGTGAGTGGCGAGCAGGTTTCAGGTGAATACCTAGAAAGTGGCAAGGTCGTTGACGATGAAGGCTGGTTCAACACTCGCGATCGCGGTTGGCTGGACGCAGGCGGCTTCCTATTCATTGAGGGCCGCACTGATGACACGATCATTCGTGGCGGCGAAAACATTGCTCCTGCTGAAATTGAAGAAGTCATTCACCGTCACCCAGCGGTTCTGGAATGTGCTGTTGCTGGTGTTCCCGATGATGAGTGGGGCCAGCGCATTGCAGCCTTTGTGGTGCTACGCGAAGGAATGACGGCTACAGAAGAAGACATCAAAGACTTCTGCCGAGAGAAGCTTCGTTCGGCAAAGACCCCTGATTACGTTCGCTTGCGCCATGAATTATTGCCGCAAACTGCAACAGGTAAATTACTGCGACGCAACCTCGTCACTGAGTTCGCACTACATGCAGAAGAAAACTAAGGGCGCGACCAACTCAAGGAGTGTGTGCTTTGTCTCTTGACCTTGATATTTTGACGGTAAGAATTCCACCGCAAGATAACCCAGA
>JBAXJN010000051.1:0-8894 GCA_037137855.1 Actinomycetes bacterium | reverse complement strand
GTCACAGTGGCAGCATTGGCAGGAATAACGCCCATGGTGATAAGGATGAGAGTGAGTCCAAAAATTTTTGTTTTCATGACGGGAACATAGGTATGAAAACAAATCTTGTCAATTAAATAAGTAGTGCCTAAGTTGAATGGAAAGTGAATAATCTGCAGATTACTTAACCAGTTCTTGCGTTACATTTACCGAGTGAAATTCATTTGGGTGTCGGTGGCTGCTTGTATCTTGATATTCACCGGTAGCGTCTCAACAAGTGCGCACACCAATGGCGTGAGTGTGATTCATGAGATCTCGAGCACCGATGCGCCTTCTTCGAGTTTAAAAATCACAAAAGATCCAACAGGCGGGTTTAATGTGCAAGTTCTTACATCAAACTTTGTGTGGCGTCCAGAAATGGCTTCAATGCAACATATGGCTGGTGAAGGTCATGCGCATGTGTATCTAGATGGTCGCAAAATCATGCGTATTTACAATGAATGGTTTCACCTAAACACCTTTCAATTTGCGACGAAACCTGGTGAGCAGTTACTTACGATTGAATTTGTTGGCAATGATCATGCGCCATACACGATCCAAGGTTTACCCGTTGGGGCAGAGGCTCTCGTAGACGTTTCTGCTGATGAGATTCGCCCCAGGGAGCCTGAGAAGTGGAAGCCAATTGCGATTGGTGCCATGATTTTTTCATTCCTACTTCTTAGTCTGGCTGCCCTCAGAACATTGCGCAGGAAGCGGTCCACTGGGTGAATTCTTCCCCCGATCTGTCACGCACTAGAGTTAGTCATCACTTGGAGACGTCGCATAGCCCGGTCGAGTGCGCCTCACTGCTAATGAGGTAAGGAGTCAAATCCTTCGGAGGTTCAAATCCTCTCGTCTCCGCTGCCAGAAAGAGACCTCGACTTCGGTCGGGGTCTCGTCTTTTTCTAGAGGAAATCGACCCTGTCAGGAGGGCAGCGCAAAGCAGGCTAGACTTCGTTCTCGTTATCTAGAACGCGCCCGTAGCTCAACGGATAGAGCACTTGACTACGGATCAAGAGGTTAGGGGTTCGAATCCCTTCGGGCGCACTCGCAAAGTTCCTCATAAAATCCCACTGATTGACCATGCTGAGCCAACGTTTGCCTGACCTTTTCCGCTGGGGTTGTCAGTTGCTCACCATTAGTGCACAGTGTCGGAGTGCTAAGTGCAGCTGCGTGGGGAGCGCTTTCGGCCGCAACTCTCATGCTTGGCTCTATTTTTGCTTACGCATTTAAACCTTCACCCAAACTGACCGCAATTGTGATGGCGATAGGCAGCGGTCTGCTTATTGGCTCGGTGTCTTACGACTTAGTCGCAGACGCTCAAATTTCGCTCAAACTCCCAATGCTGGCAGCGGCACTTTTTGCAGGTGCAGCTACTTTTGTCCTTGGCACCCGACTATTAGAAAAGCGTGGCGGGAAGAATCGTAAGAGCTTGAGTTCCCAGCCCGATGAAAGTGAAGATGACAATCCACTCGCCATAGTTTTAGGCAGCGTTCTCGATGGGATTCCCGAGTCTTTCGTTTTGGGTCTGAGCGTGCTTAACGGCGGGGTGAGCGTCACGTTGCTCGCCGGTATTGCATTATCGAATTTACCTGAGGGTATGGCCGCATCTGCAGGACTGCGAACTCGCAAATGGCCGCTATCCAAAGTGCTACTCATGTTCTCAGCCGTGGTTGCAACCAGCGCAATCGCTTCGAGTCTTGGTTATGGCCTTCTCGCCAATGACGATGGCACGATTGCAGGCATCGCACAGACGTTCGCTGCTGGTGCGCTTTTAGCGATGATCGCTGACACGATGATTCCTGAGTCCTATCAAGTTGAGCGCGAATGGACTGGCGGCCTCGTCGTTGCAGGATTCGCGCTGTCCTTATTACTTGCAGCTGCGCTCGGCTAGGTCAATTCGCTGCATGTTTAGGTGTTTGGTTCGCTTACGCGCCTCGTGAATCCCTGAAATCGGCCGAAGTAGGCGTATGGTCAAAGGATCGGTGTCATTCAGACTCTGCAAGTGAGGGAATTGCCATGGGCGAGAAGACCAATCAGAAGAACGTGAAAAAACCTTCGAAATCGATCAAGGAAAAACGCGCCGAGAAGCGTCAGGCAGCAGCCGGCGCAGACGCGATCATCGTTCCAAAGAAATAACACTTCGATAAGTGCCGGTCCGAGAAAGTTGGGACCGGCACTTACTTTTTATGCGTGATCAAAGTACGGGTTAGCTAGGCGACGAAGTTAACGGTAAATATCTCGGCGATGACCGATGCGAAGGACGACAACAGTGACCACGTCGTCATTGATTTCGTAGACAACCCGATATTCGCCTCGTCGCGCAGACCAAAATCCAATCAGATTTCCCTTAAGCGGCTTCCCCACTCGGTGTGGGTTTTCTGCCAGTGGTCCTTGAATGAATTCCCAGGCTGCCGCAGCCACGAATTCGGGAAGTGTTGATTCAAGAGCTCGCCTTGCTGGCGGAGCAATCAATATTCGAAATGTCACTTCGACGAGCGACGAACAATTTTAGAAATATCTACCAAGTCGCCAGCTGCTATTGCTTTCCTTGCTTCATCAATCTCAGCCATCGCTTCTGGGTCAGACAAGATCGCGATGGTTTCCTCGAGGGATTCAAGATCATCGGGAGAGATCAAGACAGCCGCCGGCTCTCCGTTTCGAGTAATAACTACTCGCTCGTGAGTGCCATGGACAGATTCCACGAAAGCGGATAGCTGAGCCTTCACCGTTGCTAGCGACGTTGTAGCCATGACCATAATTATAGTCATAGATGAGTAAAGCAGGCAAGTACCCGACCAAGAGTCAGGACTTAGGCCGATCGAGGAGCCGGCTGTCCTGGTTGGCCGGGCTGTCCAGGTTGGCCGGGTTGGCCGGGTTGTCCTGGCTGGCCGCCCATTCCAGGGGGACCTTGCTGTCCGGCCGGCGCTCCGCCAGCAGCACTGCCCATTGGTGGCATCGCTCCAGCTGCTCGCCCTGCTTGTGTTGATGGTGTGCCTTTGTAGCAACCAATGATGTAAGGAAATGTCGAAGTCGCGTGATAGCCATACGAGCCGTCAGGTTCGATGCGCCCATTGCAGGCATCCAGCACGTTTCCTTTTTGCTTGCTCTTAAATGCGTAAGAACTCCAAGCATTCATCTTTGGTACTGCTGTTTGTATGTAGCCTGATTTGAACGTTGCCGTCTTCGTACAAGCTGCGTTGAGGCAGCCAACTGAGTTATAAATCGGAAAACCATCAAGGGCGTAGCCGAGAACTTTGCGTTGTGTGAGATTGCACTGAACATCCAGCCCGAGATAGTGATCGTGATATTCACTTGCCGGCCCGGTGTGACCGCCGCATGAATCCAAGATGCCGTTATAAATCGGATCGCCGAAGGCTTCAGCTGCGGGTTGTGATCCTTCCATCGGCCCATAGATTGGAATGCCCGTGACCGTGAATCCGATTGTGCCCATTTTGGTGTTGATTGCTGTTGATGATTTTGCAACTGTTGGTGAGACAGGAATCGTCCAGGTCCAATCTTGAGCTTTCAAAGAATTAGGCGTCTTGGGAACAAAAGGATAACTGATCATTCCGTTGGACTTCACCGTCAGTACATTGCCGGCGCATGACGCAGAAATTGTTGGCTTCGCATAGCCAGCGCCCGCGCCCACTGACGTTGAGAGATCAGGAAAATTCCCAGCAGGGCAACCAGTGGGAGCCGCACTCGTTGTCGTAGGAAAACCAACAACGGTAAATGCAATCGCGGCAATGGCGAGTCCGCCGATACCAGCTCTGGCAAGTAAGAGTTTTTTCATTCGATTTTCCTCTCGAAGTTAGGCGCGAGTGTAATGGACGTTGAATACAGAAGTAGCGAGAGTTGAATTCTTCATTGCTTGGATTAACGAATCACGAGTCGCATTCATAGCTGCCAGATTTAAGCGGGTAGAGAGTGCGTATGCAGTGATCGTGTAGTCCTTCACACCTGGACCCTGAGAGCACGGGGGCGTATAGGTAAGAGTGTTGTCCTTGAAGTTGTGACCGAGAGTTCCACCACTGGTTGCGCCTTGGGGCACTGCCTTCGTGCTGGCAGGCAAGTTAAACAGCGTCCAATACACGTGCGTGCTCGGCTCGGTTTCTCCTGGACGAGCTGGGCCAGGGATCCCATGCATGATCACCGTCATGCTTTTGGTTCCTTTGGGGATTCCCGAAAAGCTCAGCGCCGGTGAAAGTGAGGCGCCATCACATGTATTTGCTGCGGGAAGTAGTCCGTCTGCTCCAATGGCTGGATCACTCACTTTGAACACCGACGCAACTTTGACAGTTGTTGCTATGGCAAGGGATGAACCAGCCGTCAATGTGAAAGCCGAAGATGTGATGGTGAGACCCATCAATGCTGCCGCAACTTTATATTTCATTATTTGGCAACTTTGGTTCGAAGGAGCACCGTGTTATCGAGTTTGAGGTCAGGACCCCAAACAAGCTGAGCGTTAGATGCCCAGTTGATTGTTAGGTAACCATCTTTAACGCCAACCGCTTGTGGGCTGTAGGTCGTAGCTGAACGCCAACCTGAATCGTTGAAAGAACCTGAACTCCAACCGGCAGGAGTAGCGACAGAAGTGCTTTTACAATCAACAACGGGATTGGCTGATGTGACACACGTTGGATTCACAGGTGCCGTGTTGACTACGAGTGACTTCCATTTTGACGAGGTTGCGCTCACCAGCCTTCCCGACTTTGTTTCTTTGATTTGGGCGATGACTCCACCATCGCCAATTTGCTGCCGTGATGTGCCGATGTATTCAAGCCCAGAAGCGTTCTGGGTGTAGTCCTTGGCGATTAGTGCAAGGGTCAGCGGGTATGTTGCAGTGAACTGAATCGTCTCAGAGTTGAATGACCGCTCAGTGGTGATCGGAACCGAATCCTCACCCACGAGTTTTCCATTGGCATATAAAGCAAACCAATTATCGGCCCACACGTTGGCAGTGAATTCAATCTGCTTTGTCTTGGTCGGCAGGGCTTGTGAGGGTGCGGTGGAGGTGCCATAAATCATGAGTCCAAGGACGCCTAGCGTTACTCCGACAAGTGCTCTTTTTGGTTTCATGGCCGCAGACTAAACACTTATGTCAACACTGCGCCACCAAAAAAGTCATGTCTTACAGAACCTTGATTGAACTCACAGACTTCTCACATAATTGAAGGTGATTCTTCACTCATTCGAATCGACTGCTCGTAAAGGAGAAGGCAATGTCACATGATCTATCAGGTAGTGGGCACGGCCATGAGATACATCATTTACCCGAGCTGGATCGACGCTCGCTCCTTGTTGGCGCAGGCGCTGTTGGCTCGCTCGGGCTACTTTCAATGTTGCTCAAGCCAGCTAGTGCCTTTGCCGCAACTTCGTCTACCGCAGCTCTACCAGGTTTTGCGGCCTTCGCGAGCTCGGTAAAAGTCATCCGCAGCGGTAACTACTACCTCGTTGAAAGCAATGGTCTGCCAAGCCACAACATGATGGTTGGAATCAAGAGTTGGCAGCAGCAGGTACCAACGATTAAGGACTACACCGGTACTAACGCTTGGTCGATCCCAACAACGCCGGTCATCAGTAAAGCGCCGATATCGGCGAAAAATCATTTTTTTCGGGGTGCCATCGCATTAGCGGTGAACGGAGTGCCGATTTTTAATGCTTTGAACAATCGTGGTGACGATGCCTATCTGGCAGGTGAACTCGATGATTGGGGTGGGCATTGTGGAAAAGCGGATGATTACCACTATCACGTGGCGCCACTTCACCTCCAAAGCATCGTTGGTAGAACTGCGCCAATTGCATACGCACTTGACGGCTTTCCTATTTATGGCAGCACGGAGCCAGATGGCGCCAAAGTTATAGGGCTTGATGAGTTCAACGGCCATTTCGACAAGAAGAAGAAATACCACTATCACGGAACATCGTCGTATCCGTATATCAATGGTGGCTTCAAGGGTGTGGTCAGCGAAGTTGATGGGCAAGTTTCGCCGCAACCATCAGCGGGCGCCTACGGCCCAGCGGGTGAGCCATTGCGTGGAGCGACAATCACCGGGTTTCAAAAAGTTGGCGATAATCACTATGACTTGGCCTACACGCTCAACGGTGGCGCCTATCACGTGAATTACACAGCCACGCTTGATCGTATGACGGTAGCTTTCATTGATCCTCAAGGAAATGTACGTAACGAAGTTTACCAACGAAAGGCGCGTTAGTTCTCAGTAGTGCCCTGCGCAAAAGGGAATGTTAAATGCACGGCCAGCCCACCTAGTTCGCTCTTTTTCAATTCAATTGTTCCGTTCTCAGAATTGACTATGCCCCGCACAATGCTCATACCCAGGCCGGATCCGCCAGATTCACGCGAGCGGGACTGGTCAAATCGTTGGAAGAATTGAATCCCTTTTGTGTAAGCGGCATCCGGAAGTCCGGGGCCAGAATCCTCGATGACCAGCTCGACCTCATTGCGGTTTCGTTTCAAGGTAACGCGAACTGCGTCTTGGCTACGTGTGTGCCGGCGAATATTCGAAAACACATTTGCGAGTAGTTGTGTCATCAGTTCAGGGGAACACAGAACATTCATGTTTGATGTGAGTTCTTTGGTCAAAACACGATCCGGCTCGAGTTGCTCTAGAACGGAAATCCCATGCTCGACTGCGGAAGAAAGGTCGAAAACCTCGCGCACACGCTCTGCGTTTTCAGAGAGTTCAGCGATCAGCAAAAGATCATGAATGAGTGATTCCATCCGGTCAATTTCGGTCGACATGCGCGCATAGAAACGTTCCAATTGCGCGGGATCGGAAGCACGATTACTTGAAAGCAACTCAACGTAACCCTTGATTACTGTAAGCGGTGTGCGAAGTTCATGGGATGCATCGCCGAGAAACTCCTGCATATTCTTTTGACGTTCTTCAAGCGACGTCACTAGATTGCCAAGTTGTCTATCTTGACGAAAGAAAATCCACGTGAAGAGTGAGCCCAGAAGCATCATCACGGCGGTGAAGAGTGACAGAAGTTTGAGCTGCTCGGTTCTGCTGTTGTTGAGCGGCTCTAACGAAGTAGCAACGAGTAGATAGTCGGAATCTCCTAGCGCGACAGAAGTCATTCGCACAGGACCAGGCGCATCAAGACTTATTGGATTATCGAGAGCGTCTTGAATTTGCGCAGAAGTTGGCGCTGTTTGAAGCCCACCAGGTGCGAGCGTGAGTTCGATGATTCCGCCATCGGGATCGACATAGGTTATCGAGATGGGAAACGGGCTTTCTTCGGCTAAGAACTGGCTCAGCATGAGTGGATCATCCGATGTAGTGCTGAGTTGCTGAGAGTAATCGGTGAGAACTAAATCGATGCGGTCTAACTCGACTGACTCAGATCGATAGATCGCAAACCCACCCACCGCGATTGCTACAACGGCAATAATGAGTGTGACGGCAATCGTCAGGCGTGTTTGTAGTTTCACTACATTGCCAGCAGTTGGAAACCAGCCCCGCGCACTGTGTGAATGCCCTCGAAGTCGTCTCGATGCAATTTCTTGCGGAGATAAGAAATGTAAGTGTCAACCACCGAGGTATTGCTTTCAAAGTCGATGTCCCAGACTGCGCGCAGAAGCGCTTCCTTGGACACGACGAATCCTGACCGCATCATGAGCTCTTCTAGCAGCCGAAATTCAGTTTGGGTGAGCTCGACGGGCTCGTCCTTAAACTTTACGAGATGTCGATTTTGGTCGAGGGTAATCGGCCCGCATTGCATCACTGCATTGACACTTTGCGACGGCATAGTGCGACGAAGCACAGCTGCGATTCGCAAGACGAGCTCTTCCAGACCAAAGGGCTTCGTGACGTAGTCGTCAGCACCGAGCTTGAGCCCAGTGGTGATGTCGCTGCGGTCGCCTCGCGCGCTCAGCAAGATTGCCGCGGTGTTGTGACCATCGCGTCGATGCTTCTCCAGCAACTCAAAGCCGTCCATCTTGGGCATATTGATATCAATCAGCAGCAAGTCGACACTTTGACGATGCAAGATATTGAGGGCCTCAATGCCGTCAGGGGCGGTCAAGGTGATGTAGCCAGACATGCCTAAGGCATCACTCAGCAGGTCGCGTACTCCTGGCTCATCGTCAACGATGAGGATGGTTGGGCTGCTCACGGTTACCTCCATGACGAATCTAGTGCGTTTCCTAGGGGCTGAACCTACCTACCTACCCATGCTGGACAAATTTTTGAGAGCCGGGGATTTTCACAGGGTTTTCACAGAATTGAGGCTGAGAATGGTGTCAACATTCAAAAGACACAGGAGCCCTAGACCATGAAGCGGACCTCAATCTTCGCAAGCGCAGCGGTTGCTGTGGCGTTGATAGGAGCGAGCCAAACGGGAGCAATGGCAGCGGATCGATCACCTAGCCCTTCGTCAGCGGCACAGGCAACGGGGCAACGCAGCCCGAACAACCCAGCTTCGGTAGACAACTCGAAGTCGAGTACCACCAAAGATTCAAAGCCGGGAGCCAATCAGCCAAGTCCGGATCGTTCGCGTGCTGCAGCCTTAATTGCCTGGGAAATTGCCGGGCGGGCTGAGAAAGCCGCGCGATCGCAGGTCAACGAAGTCTTTAAAGCTGCAATTTACGGTGCCCAGGTGGAGTTCGACAAAGCTATGGGTGCAGCAAAGACAGCCGCCCAGAAAGCGGCTGCGAATGCTGGTCGCCGAGCAGCGGTGGGTGCAGCCATTGCTGCTCGTGAAACTGCTTTGTCAGCCATTGTTCCAGCAGGGCCAAGGCCATGAATGATCAGCGGGCCACCAAAAATTTCACTTCGAGCCTTCTTCAGCTTGCAGTGATTCCTCCGCGGGGGCTTTACGCCTGAAGCCCCCACAAGATGATGATCGAG
>JBAXJN010000050.1:0-9143 GCA_037137855.1 Actinomycetes bacterium | reverse complement strand
TGCGATCGGCTTCACCCAATTTATGGGAGCGCAGCACGATAGCTTCGTCACGATACAGAGGCACAGACCATTGTGTTCTGCTTGTAGGTTGTGAGCAGGCTGCCACGCCTACATGTTCGGTCAAAAGCCAAGTCGGCGTAAGAGTTTGGGGTCTTTTTGCCATTCTTTGGCCACTTTTACTCGGAGGTCTAAAAACACTGGCACACCAACCAGGTGTTCGATGCCTTGTCGGGACTTCGTGCCAACGTGCTTGAGCCGCGATCCCCCTTTGCCAATAATGATCGATTTTTGACTATCTCGTTCAACGTAGAGATTGGCATGGATATCCATGAGCGGGCGCTCTTGCGATCGTCCTTCTCTCATACCCATTTCCTCGATGGTTACTGCAATCGAGTGCGGAAGTTCATCAGAAACGCCTTCAAGAGCAGCCTCGCGGATGAGTTCCGAGATCGCGATTTCCATCGGTTCATCAGTGACTTCACCATCAAGGTAAAGCACTGGCCCTTCAGGCAGTAATGCCGTGAATTCTGTTTTCAGCGTGTCAATATTTTCGCCGTTATTCGCAGAAACCGGGATGATCGCAGCCCACGAGGTGCCTAGCTGCTCTGCGAGCATTTGCGCATCTAGCAATCGCTTAGCCAAAGTCTCTCTGCTGACTTTGTCTGCCTTGGTGATGATGATGATGATTGGGGTACGCCCCATCGAGACAATCTGATTAGCGATGAAACGATCACCTGGGCCAATCAATTCATCTGCTGGCAGGCATAACGCAATAACGTCAACGGTTGTCCAGGTTTCGCGAACCTGATCATTGAGTCGCTCACCTAACAGAGTGCGAGGACGATGTAATCCTGGAGTATCAACCAAAATGAGTTGGGCATCGGGTGTCGTGACAATGCCTCGAATAAGGCGGCGGGTGGTCTGCGGACGCGAGGACATAATGGCAATCTTTTGCCCAACCAGAGCATTTGTCAGTGTCGACTTACCAACGTTTGGACGGCCGACAATCGACACGAATCCACTGCGATGCGCCATTACGACAGTCGTCTTTCCTGCACAGTGCCATCCGATGCACAAAGCAAAACGGGGACTCCGCTACCGCCAAGATCGACTACACATGCCGTGTCTACAGCAGCCGCTCCAACAATCACTACACACTCGATTCCTGTTGCGCCAGACGCAATTGCTTGAGCCACTGCGAGTTCAAGTGCCGTGATTCTGAGGTGAGGCTGATCAACAGTGGCTCCCGAATAGGTGCGTCCCATCTCATCGCGGATTGCCGCGCCCTCAGCTGCGCCAATACGTCCTCTAGCCCCACGAGCCAAGGTCACTAATTTGTTATCTTCCTGACTGAGCTCTGTCATGAAGCATCACTTTCAACGTCACTAAGAACCGGTTCAACCCGTAGCGCGTTGACACGGTTTCGGCGTCCTCCGGTGGATTCGGCTGTGAATATGAATCCATCTTCAGTAATTGATGCTCCTGGGATCGGCACCCGACCTAGTCTCTTGGCCATAAGTCCAAGAACGGTGTCGATTCCTTCTTCGTCTGCATCAATCTCTATTGACAGCAACTCTGCGACGTCATCGATGTGCATGCGAGAACTGATCCGGTAACTGCCACCGGGGAGTTCACTTACTTCAGGCATTTCGGTGTCGTATTCATCAGCAATCTCACCAACGATTTCTTCAAGAATGTCTTCAATGGTAACCAACCCGGCTGTGCCGCCATATTCATCGACAACTATCGCGAGGTGTACCCGAGCTGATTGCATGTCCTTTAATAACTCATCAACGGGCTTGCTGTCTGGCACAAAGAAGGCCACGCGCATCAATGATTCAACGCGTTCTTCTTCCTCTGCTTCTCTGTGGTCAAAACTGCGACGCACGAGATCCTTCAGGTAGATCACACCAACAATGTCGTCTGCGCTCTCACCAATCACCGGAATACGACTGAAACCGGATCGAAGTCCCAACGAGACTGCCTGACGTAGCGACTTACCACGTTCGATGACAACCATTTCGGTTCGAGGAACCATGACTTCACGAGCATGGGTGTCTCCAAGTTCGAAGACTGAATGGATCATCTGGCGCTCGTCGTCTTCGATGAGATCATCGGCCTCGGCTTGGTCAACTAATTCACGCAATTCGGCCTGAGATGCAAATGGGCCCTCGCGGTAGCCCTTGCCCGGAGTCAACGCATTGCCGAGCACGATTAACAAGGAAGTGATGGGCCCCAAGAATGCAGCTAACCCGCGCACAACTCCGGCCGATGCCATAGCGATGCGATCGGCATGTTGGCGACCTAAAGTACGTGGAGCAACACCGAGTGCCACATAAGAAATAACCACCATCACTGCAACTGCCAGCAGCAATGCTGAACCCACTGTCCATTTATGTCCGAGCGCCAAAATATCGACAATCACGTAACCAACGATCACCGTGGCTGCCACTGTTGCCAAGGTGGATAGAAACAACAAGACATTGATATAACGGGCACGATCATCGAGAAGTCTAAGCAACCGATCAGCAGATTTTTGTTTTTCCTTACGCAGCTCTTCAATGCGCGAGCGAGAAACTCGGCCAACTGCGGTTTCTGTGCTCACTAAGAGACCAGCAAGAATCACTAAAACGATCGCCAAGGCAATAAGCCATGCACTAGCCACGGACGCTCCAGTCGCTCGGACTCACTGCATGCCACTGCGCAAGCAGCACATCTTGCTTTGCAAACATTTCGTTGTACTCAGCTTCCGTTTGGTGGTCGTATCCAATTAAGTGCAGCATCCCGTGCACAAGCAAAAACTCCAGCCGCTGAGCAAGTCCCATCCCGTGACGCGGGGTGTCTGACACAACATATTCAGGGCACATCACGATATCGCCAAGCATGCCAGGCTCTGGGTTCTTTGACGGCCGCAACTCATCCATCGGAAAAGACAAAATATCCGTGGCCCCGGACTCTTGCATCCATTCCACATGAAGGGCTTCCATCTCTTCTGAACTAATGATGGTGATCGAAAGTTCAACGTCGGGATGCAGCTGTAAAGCGCCGAACAAAAAGACAGCTTCTGCAGTCAAACGTTCTAAGTCGACGGAAAAGTCCGTCTCGTTCTCACAAGTCAGATTCATGCTTGTCGATGAGAGTCGTATCGGTCATAAGCCTCAACAATACGGCCCACGAGTTTATGCCGCACGACATCTCCGGCGCTTAATCGGCAAAAAGCAACATCTTCAACACCCTCAAGGATCTCGCCAACGATCCTTAACCCACTCGTGACAGCTCCTGGAAGATCAACTTGGGTAACGTCTCCAGTGACCACCATGGTGGATCCGAATCCCAGCCGCGTCAGGAACATCTTCATTTGCTCAGCTGAAGTGTTTTGCGCTTCGTCAAGGATGATGAACGCATCGTTGAGTGTGCGTCCTCGCATGTATGCCAACGGCGCAACTTCAATTGTTCCAGTGGTGATCAAATGCGGAATCGACTCAGGATCGATCATGTCGTGGAGTGCGTCGTACAGCGGGCGCAGGTAAGGATCAATTTTTTCAGACAAAGTTCCAGGCAAGAATCCAAGGTGCTCGCCTGCCTCCACTGCAGGGCGGGTCAAGATGATGCGTGACACTTTTTTGGCTTGTAAGGCTTGCACGGCTTTTGCCATCGCTAGATAGGTTTTTCCGGTTCCAGCAGGGCCAATACCAAAAACAATGGTGTTGTTATCGATGGCATCCACATAGCGCTTTTGATTAAGAGTTTTCGCTCGAATTGTTCGACCACGATTGCTCAGAATATTTTGGGTCAAAACCTCTGTTGGGCTCGAGCCACTGCGGAGCAAAGAAATACTGCGCTCAACTGTTTCAGCCGTAAGAACCTGACCAGTTCTCAGGACTGACAGCATCTCGCCAAGCAATGCTTCGGCGACTCCAACTTCGGTTGACTCCCCGGCCAACATAATTTCGTTTCCACGCACCAAAATGTCAACCGTAGGAAAAGATTTTTCGATCTCCAAAATAAATGCATCATTCGCACCAAGCAGTGCAACCATTGATTGAGATACCGGCACAACGATGCGTGCTTCTACGCGCGGAACTGCTATTGGCGTGCTCATATAGTTACCCTGGTGGCCATGCGAAGTTCCTTCCGCCTAAGACGTGTGCATGCACATGAAAAACAGATTGGCCTACATCGGCGCCGGTGTTGAACACAAGTCGGTATTGATCGTCTAGACCTTCACCCTGAGCCACGGCAGCCGCGGCATCGATCAACTTCGAGGTTAGATGCGGCGCTTTTGCCGACAGTTCGGTGACGTTCGTGTGATGCTCAATTGGAATGACAAGCACGTGAACTGGCGCTTGGGGGTTCACATCACGAAAGGCCACAACGTCGTTATTGCGCAGCACAACATCGGCAGGGATCTCCCCCGCCGCGATTCGACAGAACAAGCAGCCACTCACAGTGCCTATCCTTCCACGTTTGGTTTGGCTGCATCTGCCCAACGCAGTCTGGTACTCAAAACCCCTAGACCAATGGCTCCCGCCAGTGACGCCCGAAGAACCGAGGACCCCAATGCGGCTGTGACCGCGCCCGCACCCATGAATTCAGAAATCTCTTCTTGTGAGATTCCACCTTCGGGCCCAACGATTAAGCAGATCTCTCCAGAAACCGGCAGCTTGGCACTAGCGAGCAGATGGACTGCATCTTCATGCAAGATGAAGGTCGCATCAAAACTCGGGATGCATGCAACAAGTTCTTTGGTGCTCGTCACTTCAGAGATCTCAGGAATCCAAGCCCGGCGGGATTGCTTGGCAGCTGATCGGGCCATGGTTAGCCATTTATTTCGCGACTTATTGGCTCGGTCTTCTTTCCATTGCACGATGGAGCGCGACGCTGACCACGGGATGATCCGATCGACCCCAGCCTGCGTCATTAAATCAACAGCGAGTTCCCCATGCTCACCCTTAGCGAGCGCTTGCACAACCGTGATCCGCGGATTGGGCTGAGCGATGTCCTCCACAGAAGTTACAACAATACCCACGTGATTACCTTGGACTTGGGCGTCCCCAGCCGCCTTACGGCCTTTGCCATCTGCCACGAACACGGATTCACCCGTGGTCATTCGCAAAGCTGCCGCAGCATGGCGGGCTTCATCGGCTGGAAGCGCAACTACCATGCCGACAGTCACTCCGGACAGATCGTCAACGAATAAAAGAGGAGGCGTCACTTTTGATTGAACGCATCCTTCAGCCTTGAGAAGAGTCCGCCACCGTTTTCATCAGACTCACCGCTTACCCGCACGGCATCTTCTGACCGTAAGGAAGCGAGTTTTTTCAACAAATCAGTCTGTTCAGCGTCGAGATTTGTTGGAATCCGCACTTCAAGATGAACATGCAAATCACCGCGCTGCCCACCGCGTAACCGTGCAGCTCCTTTGCCACGCAAGATTAACTGCTCACCCGACTGCGTGCCTGGCTTCACATCCAAATTTTCTGGTCCATCCAATGTCTCAAGCGTGATGGTGCTGCCGAGCGCCGCTGACGTCATCGGCACTTCTACACTGCAATGCAATTCATCACCGTGGCGTTCAAAGACTGGATGCGCTGCCTGCACTATTTCAACATAGAGATCCCCAGCTAAACCGCCGTTAGGCCCAACTTCGCCCTCGCCTGTGAGTTGAATCCGGGTACCAGTGTCAACACCAGCGGGGATCTGAATAGTCATCGTGCGTCGAGTACGCACTCGTCCATCACCTGAGCATTCATGACAAGGATGGGGAATCGTGGTGCCAAAGCCTTGACAGTTCGGGCAGGCGCGGGAGGTCATGATGTTGCCGAGGAAAGATCGCTGCACTTGCTGCATTTCGCCGCGGCCCTTACACATGGCACACACCACAGGCGTGCTGTCACCATCCATGCCTAAACCAGCACATGCCCCACATGTGGATGCTGTATCTACAGTGATGTCTCGCGTTGCGCCAAAGACCGCTGTGTCTAGATCGATTTGAATCCGAATCAATGCATCTTGGCCACGGCGTGCACGCGTACGCGGCCCACGTTGATTACCGCCATTGCCTCCAAAGAAGGCATCCATAATGTCACCAAAGTCAAAGCCGCCCTGTGAGCCACCAAACCCACCTTGGCGAGGATCACCTCCGACGTCGTACATCTGTCGTTTTTCGGCATCGCTTAAGACTTCATAAGCCGCAGTGACCATCTTGAACTTTTCCTGCGCAACGGGATCAGGGTTCACATCTGGGTGTAATTCGCGAGCGAGCTTGCGGTACGCCTTCTTGATCTCATCCGCGTTTGCGCCTTTGTCTACGCCAAGTAGTGCGTAGTAATCAGTACTCACCTATTGCTCACTGTTCCTCGATGATTCGGGTGACGTATTGCGCAACCGCTTGAACTGAACGCATCGCACCTGGGTAATCCATGTGTGTGGGTCCGACCACTCCAAGGGAGGCTAGTTCTTGGCCTTGTCGGCCGTAGCGCGTAGTTACAACGGAAGTCGATTCAAGTCCCTCAACAGCAGTTTCCTGACCAATACGCACCGTGACACCGCTAGTTGCGACCTCACCCATCAAGCGCATCAACACTACTTGTTCTTCTAGCGCTTCCAGCACCGGTTGAATAGCAAGTGGAAAAGCTTCGCCATAACGAGCCAAGTGAGCAGTACCACCGATTACAATGCGTTCATCAACATGTTCAGTTGCAGCATCAAGCAAAGTTGCGACAACCGCAGCAGCGATAGCACGTACTTCTGGATCGCATTTTTCAGTGAATCGTTCGAGAATTTCAGGAAGCAGGAAAAACTGTTTGCCAGTGACATCGCTGAGAAGACGCCCGCGAACATCGCTCAAGTTTTGTTCCGTCACTGGAGCTGACATTTCAATCTGCCGCTGTTCTACGCGACCTGTGTCGGCAATCAAAATAAGCAATAGCCGAGTTGTGCTGGTCGCGATGAGTTCTACGTGACGCACAGAGCTACGGGTAAGTGATGGGTACTGCACTAAAGCAACTTGGCGAGTCACCTGTGCAAGAAGTCGCACAGTGCGCACCATGACGTCATCGAGATCAACGGAACCAGATAGAAATTGTTCAATCGCGCGTCGTTCGCCCAATGAGATTGGCTTCACGTCTGAAATCCGGTCGACAAAAAGTCGGTAACCCAGATCGGTGGGGATGCGACCAGCGCTGGTGTGCGGCTGGGCGATGAAACCTTCTTCTTCTAAAGCTGCCATGTCATTGCGAATAGTGGCTGGTGAGACACCCAAGTTATGCCGCTCCGCAAGTGCCTTGGAACCAACGGGCTCGTGGGTAGTGACGTAGTCCTCGACGATGGCACGCAGGACTTCAAGGCGACGGTCTTCCAGCATGCTCACCTCCAGGCGTTAGCACTCAAATTGCTTGAGTGCCAAGTCTACGGCGTTAGTCGGGCACGAATTCAAGCCCAAGGCCGCGGGGTTTCTCAGCTGGGCCTTCTAGGGTCGACTGAGCCCCAGCAAGAGCCAAGCCAACGAGCAGATCGAGTTCCTGTGGCCACTCGAGCTCGGCCTGATCTAGGCACGCAGCAAGCTCGTCAGTCTCGGTTATTTGGAACCGCTGTCGGGTGGTTGGCACATTTACAGTGCATCACTTTTGTCATAAGTGGTACACCTCTAGAATCACGACCTGAATCAAGGAGTCCTGTGAACCGCCGAATCGTAATTTTATCGAGTGCTCTTGTCGCCCTAGCGACTTGCACCGGCCTGATTCCTGCTGCTTCAGCACTTCCCAACGACGACGATCGCGTTGTGCAGATCGGAACCTACGACTCCTTGACGCTTCCTAACTACGATGGATTAGGGCCTATCAACTCCGTGTGGAAGGGCCAGACGCTTGGACTTGGCACGTTTGATCATCTTGATGGTGAACTGGTGCTCGTGGGTGGTGTGATGTACCGAATCAGCATCGACGGAACACCTCAAAAAATTGATGGCACCCAGTCCACTCCATTTTTCGAAGCAATAAATTTTCATCCCGACTCATCTGGCCCGGTCCCACCCGGCACGTCGTGTTCAACGCTGGTGAACACAGTGAACGAGCTTGCAAAAACTACTAGCGGCATCATCGCAGTGCGGGTACGTGGAACATTCACTGACTTAGTGATGCGTAGCGTTCCGGCACAAGCAACGCCGTATAAACCTTTGAGTGAAGTTGTCGCAAAACAAACACTGTTTCCTCTTGGCGTACGTAAGGCTGTTCTTGTTGGATTTAGAACCGGGCCCAACTTTGCTGGCGTTGGCGCTCTCGGCCTGCACTTACATGGCGTTTCCGCTGATCGCACTGCAGGTGGACACGTCGTCTCGTGCATCGTTGGTCCTGACGTTCAACTATCAATTCAGCACGCATCCGGCGTCAATCTTTTTTAGCGGTCCAGCCACGCTGCGCTCGAAAAGCTAGGGTGAAATCCATTGGACCCTAAAACCGACACCTGCCCCCGATGAAAACTTGGGAGCTCCCACGGCTCCGGACAAAAACTGCCAAGGTTTTGGAAGCTGATCCTGGTCACTAAGTTTTAGGAACTGCGCGAAGATTCCTTTATTGCCCAATACTTTCGCGCAGGAAATACCGATCGAGTTCACGCGATACGTACCCTTTGGAAATAATTTGCCAGCAATAATTTCATCCTTTTGGACTTTATGCGTTCCACAACTTGGACCTTGTGGACCAGCTGCAACGGATGAACTGATTGACGTGAAAGACAGGAACGAAAAAATAAGTACGGCTGATCCAAGGGCCATAGCCTGCTTAATAGAATTTCTGAGTGACATTGAGGCTCCTACTTCTTCTTATATCCCTTTGGGCAGACAGGTTTGACTGCCGTAACCTTCTTGATACTTGAACCTTTAACACAGGTAATCGTCACGTTCGTCTTCGAGGTTGCTGTCGTTCGCATTGGCGTTGCAGTTGGCGCAGGTGCGACGTACTTCCCCATAAATTTGTCACCCAGAATTTTGTCAGTGGCAAGATTCTTGGCTCGAGCATCCGGCGTATAATTCATGCTGCATGTTGACTCACCGTAAAGTTGTCGAATAATTGCTGCATCGTAGTCATTAATCTTTGTCTGTCCGTAGGCTTGAAATTTACTCGTATCGTAAATTGAGACAAGCG
>JBAXJN010000049.1:0-9225 GCA_037137855.1 Actinomycetes bacterium | reverse complement strand
CGATACTTCTCCGGGATGATGTGAATGATGTCGTCCATATTACGGATTTTCTTGTTTGTCTCGTTTTGCCTTGCGGATGATCAACCACAATCCGGTGACGGCAGCAATCGCGCCTGCACCGTGGGCTATAAATAGAAATACGTCGTCAAGTCCATGAATCCACTGGACTAGCATTCCGGCAATGAGCATTGCACTGCCACCGACCGCATCATGGTGTTCTTGCACTTGTTTCAATGTCTTTCTTGGGTTAGGGTTACTTTACACAATCCGCCACGAACTCAAGAATCTGCGCCCGCATAGCCGTTGCGGCGGGCGTGATATTTAGTAATCCATCGGGTTGCATAGCGACTTCCTTGAAAGGGGTTCTCGATACAATAACGCCACCAATGCGTGTCACCATATCAACGTGAACAATCACAGTTGGATCGGTTCCCAAAAACAACTCAACACTGCGAGCTTCTTTGGTTGTGACAGATTCAGTTTGCGCAAGCGCAATAACCGCCACGCTTATGATAGACAGGGCAAATAATTTGGTTTTCATGTTAGTATGCTGTTGCTGTGTAACTGATGACATCGCCTGTAACAGTGACGCCGACAAAAGTAGCAGTAGTCGTAGAACTCGCAGTTTGACGGATAAGGTTGGCGGTTGTGTTGTTTTGCGGACAGATTACCCAGCCAACAGGTGCTGTGTAAGGAAACGTCACAACACAGGTAGTTGTGCCCGTCGTCGTTGACGTGACGAATCCAGCATTTGCCTTACTACCTACGCCAATCGTCGCGCCCGTGCAGGTCGTCGCCGTCCCGGCTGCCGTGAAGGTTCCGCGCATGGAAGTATTGTCACGTAGCAGTTTCCATGTCCCACCGTTCCAGATGATTTCTGCCCATTGATTGGTGGTGGTCAGCGCTAGCGTTCCGTCAGCGTGTGGAATGTTAAGATTGAATGCACCAAGTCCTTCACGGCGCACCGTATATCTCATGCCATTAGCGTTAGAAAATAGCTCGGCGGTCGCGGGCGAGAAAGTGATGTCACCGACCAGTGCGTTGGGGAAGATGATGATGTTTCCGTTATACAGATGGGGATTGACCGTTCCCGATGTTGCAGTATTAGTTAGAACCTGTGATACGTCGATTGAATGGCGGCTGGTTGCGGAGCCGGAGGAATTGAAGAACAGATTACCATAGGCCATTTCAATTCCGATCTGCGTTGGTGCGGTGGTCATTGCGTAGGGTTCCTTAAAACCCAATGCCACACCCATTGTGGAGTTAGCAGTCCCTAGCGTAAGTTGTCCGTTGACACCCCAAGTTGAGTCGGATGTCGTAGTTTCCTGAAACTCAGTCAAGTTCGCGCCATACCCGCCGTTGATTGCTGTTCGAGCGGGCGATGTCCATGTAATCGCATAGAAGTTATTCGCGAACTGACCCCGTGGAGTTGCCCCGTCCAAGACCAGTGCATGACAGACTCCACCATAGTTCTTGGTGAGGTAATTATCGCTGAAATTTAGACCGTTTCCAAATCCGATGTAGATGTGATATGGGTCAACTGTAAGAACTTGGCTATTGGTCTGACAATTGAAATAACAGTTTTGGATGGTGGTCGATTGGAAACTGTTAAGAACCATTCCGCGATAGTTGTATTCCTCCGAACACCCCGCAATCGTCATTGCCGAGTTGTTGGTGAGTGCAAAACCGCTTGCCCGGTTATTTACAGCAGTTGACCCGCTGATGTGTAAACCCGAAGTATAGCTGATGGAATAGCCGTCAGAATTTCTGGCCGATTCTACATCGGAGATTGAGAAGTCCACTGCTCCAGATAATCCGCTTCCAGTGATCGTGACACCCGGACCCGTAGCTTCTGTGAACCAGCAGTTGTCCAGCTTGCCTGACTCAGCGTAAGACAGGTAGATTCCTCCATAGAATCCATTAACTCGGACATTCTGCACGACATACTTGGCTGAAGCGGTTGCAGAACCAACTAGGCTGATACCATATCCGGCAGTATTGGTTGAACTGTTGGCAGGAATGCCCGCTGGGCCAGTCAGGCCGAGGTCATTGAACTGAATGCTAGCAAAGAAGTTGGTCAGAGTGGCACTAAATAGGTTGGACTGCTGGTCACTACGAATCTGTGACAAGGCCATCCCATCACCATAAAAATGATGACCGGCTTGAACAATGATTGTGCCGGGGACATAGTAAAATCCAGTCGGGACATAGACTACACCGTTCGTCATCGGATATTGCTGGCTGACTCCGATGCTCCCCAGCATCTGGATTTGAGCCGCAGCAGATTGGAAAGCCGCCAAATCGCTCGTTACATTGTCCCCCTTTGCGCCGAACCACCTGACATTCAATGGTTGCGCTGGGTTAATCAACCGCCCGGTGCCCATTCCGGTCGCGGTGAAGATCGTGCCGAGGTTGGTCGTGCTGGTGGACGAGGACGAATAATAGACCGTGGACCCACCCCCATCGCCCGCTGTGGTGCGGCCTGCGATCTGGATGAGGTCGTTGTTTACAAGATTGGTCAGAGCTTGTGCGGCAGCAACGTTAGAAGCTTGAAAAACACGTTTATCAACGTATCTTTTAGTTGCCAATCCAAAAGCTGTTTTCGGGTCTGCCGTTGCATAAGATGTATCAAGATACAATTGCGGAGGGGCAATGACTCTTGTCCCCGTATTGTAAGTAACACCCAAGTTGGACTGACCAAACACGGAAAACGAAATCAGAAGAAATGTTAGAAGATATTTCATGTTAATCAGGAATTGCTGCAAATGTGTAACCAGTATCTCCCAATCCCAGTTGCGGGACTCCAGGTGTAAACTCGGATGTTGCAAGTTGCTTGTAGTAAAGACCGGTAAAACTGTCACGAACATACACGTTTCCAATCGGCCTTACAACGTTCTGACCATTGGAACCCCACACCGCACCACCACTGCCGCCGCCACCTATGTTGCAAAGAAGCTGGTTCGCAACCGCCCAAGCATCCTGCCGTTCAAGGCGGTTAAAACCAGCCGTTGCCGCCGATGTCATCAAAGATTGAACATTGCAAGAACTCATGGGTTTCCTCCTGTAAGATTACACAATTGCTGGTTGAAAACCGCCATCGCGTCGGCGGGTTCCAAATACCGAAACTGACCAGATGCAGTCAATAACTGCTGAACAGTCTGGCCAGTTCCGGCAATATCAGAAAGCTGATACAACATGACGGCCATTGCGTCGCCATCGTTTACCAGCCGCTCGAACCCGATCCCCGCGTTCAGCAGCGATTGCGGTGAGCATGTGGCCATGGCTTAGGTGACGGTCCAGCCAGTTTTGGTTCCGTCGCCGGTGTTCTTCACATAAAAACGCGAAGTAAGACCATACGCGGCAATGTCGATATACAAGTCACCAACGGTTCCGTAGGCGACATTTTCCGGCGTGCCAGAACCATAGATGACCTGAGAACGTCCCGTGGTTCCACCAAGGATACCAACCAAAAGCTGAAGCAAAATCGCATTCAGAATCTTGGGGCTTTCAATCTGGCCAAGCAACGATGCGTTGCTCTCAATCAAAGTCAGTGAAGGCGCATTGGTAACGCTCGACCCGGCGTTGATTTTGTTCAGTGCTCCAATCGCCCATCGAATCACGTCGGATTCGGCAACCGGAGTGAAATTGCTTGCCCCTGAAATCAGGGTCGAAGCCGGTGTAATTGTTCCGCTGTTTGAAGCCATAAATTATTCCTCGGTTTCTTGATCCATTCCAGACTGTTCGTCCGCACTTTCTTCGTCTTTGTTCTCCGTCGCTTCGTGGTCGGCATATTTGCCAACCGAAACGCCGTTGATTGCCGTGATGCAAATCTTCCCGTCCGGGGTGCGCTCCCAAGAGCATTCAGCCTGGCCGTTTTCGCCCTTGAGGTCTGAATCAAGATCAGACGTGGGGCTGAAAGACAAGTCACCCTGTTCCGCTTCCGACCTCGCCTGTTGGGCCATTCGGCCAGATGCCATTGCGTAGCGTGCCATATTTTGTAGAAGGGGCGGCGTTTTACCGCCGCCCCTTGTCGGTTTGGTTTAGTTGGTCTGGAAGAAGATTTCCACCGTGTTGGTGGCTCCAACCGCTTCAGTAAGCTGAAGCAGCGTTCCAGTGGAATCCGCCGCCCATGTCCCAAGCGTTCCGAGATACGCATTGAGGTTGAGGTTTGTAACCAGTGCGGCGAGGGTTGCGCCCGTAACCTGAGCGTGCGTGGTGCGAGCACCGTTGACCAGCGTGCTGTTCGCCGGAATGACGTAGGTGTTGCCAGCCGCCGAATCCAGCACCGGAATCCACTGAAGGACATACGGGCAATAGGTGGGCGAACTGGAATAACTCTGAGCGGGATAGCCCGGAGACGCATTGGTGGTGGTCACGCCATACACGGCAGGCTGTTCGCGGAGGTGGAACACCGGAATCAACCATTCGGGATGTTCCGGTTTCACCGACAATTTGAAGTCGGCGATGAACCGGCCCTTGTTGACGCGCGTGTTGTCAATTGCCTTGCCGTTGCAGTCAGAACCAAGGTTGTTGACTGCGAAAATCCATTTGCCCGCGTAATCACGGACCATGAACGGCATGTTCTTGTTCACCGCTTCCGGTTTGAACGGCTTCACCATCAAAGCGCGGGGGTGATTGATGTAGCTCAACTGGTATTGAGCCAGATTGTATGCCGTGTTGTAGGCATCACCAGAACCCGTGGTCGTAGTGCTGTTCACATACGGCTGCACCACTTGGTAGCGGCCTGCCGACACCTGGTTGAACCGAAGCAGGTTGGGCATACACTTGACCATGTAATCGCCCACCGTGCCAGAGAATCCGTATTTGTAGAATTCACGGGCACCCGTGGTGAAAGCGGCGGCGTCATTGAAACGCACCCGGTCATTCACGGTCGGATTGCCCTGAACCATCGAATACAACGAATCGTTGTCGGTGTGATACTGGAGCTTGCCAAGCATTCCTTCGTCACCGGCAAACGCATTGCCAAGCGCACCAAGCGCAAGCTGCGGATTTACCTGTGTCTGAAGGTGCAGCGGAGTAACCTTGGAAGTCGGGTCCGCCGTGGTGTTGAAATACTGGAACCCGTTGGCACCAGTCACACTGGCACTGCCGCCGCTATCCCAAGAGTAGGTGAACGGCGAGAAACCAGTTGCCGTGGCAACCTGTGGCCCGATTCCGCCAACACTGGTGGCGGTCAGCGAGTTGTAAAGTGCCAGCTTGTAAAGGAAATCGTTGATGATGGCGCGGCTGGCGTTGGGGAGGATTTCACCAACGATCTGCGTCAAATGCTGCTTGGCCTGCGTCTTCGACATGATTTCGTCGAAGCACAGAAGCTTGGTATTCCACTGTTGCGCCCACAGACCATATGCGAGCCGGGTGGAACCCCAGTTCATCGTGTTCTGCGGAAGGTCGCAGTTCGTGGTGGAACAATCCTGGGCGTTTTCACCGTTGGTGATCGCACCACTTGCACCAACGGCAGGTTGGGCGGCGGGCTGATACCACGCCTGGGTCGTGTCAGGATACACTGACCGGAAACGGTCAAATGCGTGCTGACTGTCGGTGTAGGCATCATAAGATGCCGTCTGGTAGTAACCCAAAAGACCGGCCCATGCAGGGCGCATGTCTTTTACGATTTCCTTGTCGAAAAACGGGGTCTGAGTGACCAGCGAATCAATGAACGTAGCGCAACCGATGTTATTTCCTGCGGCCATAAACGAGTATTTGTTGTCTCGTCATGGGGAAATCGGGTTGGCATCGCGGCACACACCGAAAAGGAACACAAATTCCCCAACGAGTATTTGCTGTTCATCGGGACCGTATTCCCCGATAAGCCGCGAGGCTTTTGGCGGACAACCCGCCTAGGCATTGGAAGTTCCAATGTCCAAGTTACCCGCAGTCAGCCGGGAAGAAGCATTACGACCCTATTCACTGCGGTTACTCAGCTTGCCACGAATCATGGACTCGTAACAGTCGGACTAAAGCACGGTTGACTGTTTTTGCATAGTCTAATAAAGTGAACACATGGAAGCGTTTGACGGATTTGCAGTTGAAGTCGGCAGAACCCTGCATGATGCACAGAAGACTTCGGGGGTTTCCGTGGATAAAATAATGAAAAAAACCCGCCTTTCGAGGGCGGGCATATACAACATTTTTGCAGGTAAACCACCTACTTTGCGGTCTCTGTTCCTGATTTGTCAGGCGATGAACACAAAGCCGGGTATCTGCATCGTGGGGGTTTGTTCGGAGGACTAAAGCTGGTGTTTCTTTGATTCTTCTTCACCAAGAACAAATCCAATAATTCCTGCCAACACTATGGCTAGGATTATTTGAAATGCTTGCGCTCTGCTGAACTGGTCAATTATCCAACCAATAGCCGCACCAAGACCAAGAATCATTACATGTATGCAATTCATAAATTAGACAATTCCAATCATTTCCTACGACTTATCAACCGCCCATTTTGATTTCATTTTCCGTTCGGCGGACGTTTTTCCCTTCGGAAACTTGTGGGCCGGGAGCTTCAAGACTGACTTTTTCAACTCTTTGGATGGTATGAACGCCACTTTGCACCGGGGCGGGAATATAAACACTTTTCCAGGCTTCCTTGGCATCCCGTGTCGCATCTCGTTCGTGCTGATAACCCGGAACACCCCAAAGTTGTTGAACTCAAGGATGTATCCGTTCGCCAGCGCACGCCCCATTTGGGTGATGATATTTCTTATGAACAAATCTACGTCTTTTCGATGCCATGTTCTTAAAGAGACCTTGGCTATTTCCTGCCACATGTGATCCGTGAACAGGCTTTGCGATACCCGCGTGTTGGCATGGTCGTTTTCAGTGCTCATGGGTCAATCACCACTTCCCGTTCTTAACCGTGCTGATAAAGCCAAACGATTTGCCGGTAATGGCTGCCACTTCCTTGAACGGCTTGCCCATCCCCAGCAATTCTTTGACGAAATCGTGTTCGGACTGTGCCGCCCGGTAAGCGCGACGCGGTTTTTCCTTGGGCACGCATCCATACCGGGAAAGCAGCGATGCGGTTTCTTGCGCGGATGAGATTCCGCAATGGGTAAGGGTTTTGTTCATCAAAATACTGGTTTCTTACTGTTTTCCCCACCCTTCGGCAGAGCTTTTCTGTTTCTCCAACTTGTTTTCCAACGTATCCAAGCCCACTTCGGCGAGTATCCCCGTTTCAGTGCGATGGCTTGCAAATCTTCCAGCGTTTTGGCTGCGCGTTCTTCCGCCTTGTGGTCAATGCGATGGCGCACTTCCAACAAACGCTGCATTTCCCCTTCCTTCTGCTTCAGTTCGCGCGGCGACGGCGCACGCTGGATGCCGCATTGCGGACAGGCCGCACCCGCAAACACGGCGTAGCATATCTGGCAGCGATGGATTTCTTCCAACTTCTCAGGAACCTTCCGCTTCGCCTTGCCTTCAAGTGACCACTCACGATCTTCTTCAGCCAGCCCATGACGAAAGCAGTTCCCGGCGTGATCCAACACAATGCAGTCGAAGTCGGTTGATGGTCTCAAACCCCTTCCAATTTGCTGCATGTGCATGGTCAACGAAGCCGTTGGCCGCAACGAAATCACCGCTCCGACCGCTGGCGCGTCAAACCCTTCTGAAATCAATTCGCATGATGTCAGCACTTTGGTCCGACCACTGGCCAACCGCGCCAACCTTTCCGCACGTTCATCCTTCGACAGTTTTCCATCCACGCTTTCCGAGGTGATTCCCGCCTCACTAAACGCCCGTGCCACACCTTCCGCATGGGCTACGGTGACACAGAATGCCAGTGCAGTGCGTCCGTTCGCCAGCCGTTGATATTCGATAACCGCATTCCCCGTCACCGAAGGTTTTGACATCAGTTTTTCAAGATCGGAATGGTTGAAATCACCGCCTGTCTTGCGAAGTCCAGATACGTCCACCAGTTCCTTCGGCGCATAGTAAATCGGCTGCTTCAACCAACCGTTGTCGATTAGCCACTTCATGGACGGCCCCGACACGATGACATCGGCCACCTGATTCAAGCCTTTTCCATCCAACCGCTGCGGAGTAGCGGTCAATCCCAGCACCTTGGCATTCGGAAAAGCTTCTATAACTTTCAAGAAAGTCGTTGAAACCGCATGTTGAAATTCGTCCACGAATATGAAATCGGGTGGCGCGTATGTGCCCAACCGGTTGGCCGCAATTCCGATAGTGTCGATGTGGCAGGGTGAATCGGTCCCAATATCAGCACAGGGAACTCCCGCACCGGTAAATGCACGGACAAGTTGCCCTTTGATTTCTTGCCGGTGGGTCAGCACCAGCATTTGATTTCCCTTCGCATACGCCCCGGACCCGATGTAGGCGGCGATGCAAGTTTTGCCACCGCCCGTGGAAAGCTGCATGATGACACGACGATATTTCCGAAACGCATCGCGCGTCAGTTCCACCAGGTCCAGTTGGTAGGGACGGAGGATCACGGCTTACGTCCTGACAAGCTCCCCCTCCCGCTTCTCCAACTCCGCAATCCGTTTCCGGCATTCGCTCCGCAACAGCGGGTAAAACACCTTCTCATGCTTTTCCTTAATCTTTTGCTCGCCCCGTTCCATCTTGGAGATGGACACCAGTTGGAACCCGGACAACACCGACATCCGGTAAAGGGACACCCCCAGCATCTTCCGCGTTGTTCTGAGAATCTTGGCAGTCATCGGCACAAGAAATACACCCGTCACCCTCCGTTGCAACAATATAAAAATATATTTTTAATGGTTGACCAACCCACCGCACCCGTGGTCTTCTGAATCCGACATGGCTAATTTTAACAAGGTAATACTCGCTGGCAACCTTACCCGCGACCCGGAACTTAAACATACCCCCAAGGGAACGGCGGTGGCCAAGCTGGGGCTGGCAATCAACCGCAACTGGACCACCGAATCCGGTGAGAAGCGCGAGGAAGTGACGTTCGTGGACGTGACCGCTTTCGGGAAGCAGGCCGAAGTCCTGGCCCAATATCTTCGCAAGGGACGTTCCGTCCTGATCGAAGGCCGCTTGAATCTGGAGACGTGGGATGACAAGACCACCGGCCAGAAGAAATCGAAGCTGGGCGTGGTCATGGAATCGTTCTCATTCCTTGGCGGTGCAGCCGGGGAGAACAAGCCAGCGGAAACAACACGGGCATCCGCTCCCGGACCTGCGCGTGCAGCCGCTCTAAAGCCTGCTGGTGTGGTGGAACAGGATGAC
>JBAXJN010000048.1:0-9241 GCA_037137855.1 Actinomycetes bacterium | reverse complement strand
ACGGACCTGCCCCGGCTCCCACTGTGCAGCGCGATCATGTTGGTGTCTTCCCACAAAAGGACGGCCGCAACTATGTAGGCGCCGCACCTACCGTGGGTCGCCTTTCTGGCCCGCGCCTGTTGGCACTTGCAGATTTAGCTCAAGCCGCAGGTTCTGACCGCGTGAATCTCACTGCAGATCAAAAGATCGTCGTCGTCAACGTAGCCACAGATCAGGTGGAATCACTAGCCGCTGGACTTTCGAAGATCGGGCTTGAGGTTTATCCGTCAGAGTTCCGTCGTGGCACTATGGCTTGCACCGGTGTTGAATTCTGCAAGTTGGCGATGACGAATACAAAGGATCGCGCAACTGCGCTTGTGGCCGAACTCGAAACTCGTCTTCCTGCCAACGCCATTCCTTTGGCTGTTCACGTCAATGGTTGCCCGAACTCGTGCGCGAGAATCCAAGTTGCAGACATCGGGCTCAAGGGCATCCGCGCCCTCGACGCTGATGGCAACGATGTTGAAGGATTCCAAGTCCATCTTGGTGGTCGCCTCGGTCAAGATTCAGGGTTTGGTCGCACCGTCAAAGGTTTGCGGCTTCCAGCAGATGACCTACCTGACTATGTTGAGCGTGTATTTAATCGTTTTGTTGCTGAACGTGATGGCGATGAGCCATTTAGCACTTGGGCTCTGCGGGCAGACGACGAGGCAATTCGATGAGCATTGCCCAACGAAGTGATGCACGGGTTCTGCAAGCCGTTGCGCGTTATGCAACAGCTGGTTTGCAGGGCGCGGATGCCGCTGAAGTAATTCGTTGGGCAGCTGATTCATTTGCAGGGCGAGTCGTTGCAACCCAAGCCATGGCAAACACCACGATTTCACACATGATCGCTGCTGTTGCACCAGAGATCCCAGTTGTCTTCCTTGATACTGGTTACCACTTCCCTGAGACCCTTGAAACTCGCGACGATCTCGTGGCCCGCACCAATATTAATCTACTCAACATCACGCCAGTGCTGAGTGTTCAAGAGCAAGATGACATCTACGGCGCCAACCTTTGGGATCGCGACCCAGACCTTTGCTGCAAACTTCGTAAAGTCGTTCCAATGGAGGAGTCTCTCGTTGGCTACGAAGCCTGGATTACCGGGTTGCGAGTTGCTGCTGCCCCCCATCGTGACGATGTTCCTGTCGTTGAATACGACGAGAAGCGTGGCGTACTAAAGATCTCACCGTTGCTCAATTGGACAGATGAAGATCTTCTTCGCTACACAATGGAAAATGATGTTCCAGTAAATCCACTTATGTATCAGGGGTATCCGTCAATTGGCTGCGCCCCTTGCACTGCCCGTGTTGACGCTGGATCGGATCCCCGCTCAGGTCGCTGGGCTGGCAAAGACAAGAACGAGTGTGGTCTGCACACATGAGCAGTTACCCAATCTCACTCAACCTTGCGGGCAAGCGTGTCGTGGTCGTTGGAGCCGGAACTGTTGCTGCGCGCCGCGTCACTTCGTTGATTGAGTCGGGCGCACGAGTGTTAGTGATTTCTCCGGAATGCGACTCACGGATCACAACGTTAGCTCTAGAAGGATCATTGGAACTGCTCGAGCGCTCCTACGTCAGTGGCGACCTTCAAGGAGCTTGGCTTGTGCACGCCGCAACAAATGACGCAGGAGTGAACGAACGAATCGCCGCAGAGGCCGACGCTCAGGGCACCTGGTGCATTCGCGCTGATCAAGCATTGCTTTCTGAGGCTTGGACTCCTGCTTCTACGCGAGTTGATGACATCACCGTGGCGGTTACCGCCGGCGGTGATCCCCGACGCGCAATCGCAATTCGCGATGCAATCGCTGAACAACTTAGCGAAGGCGAACTGCCCATCCGCCGGGTTCGACCATCCGATGGTCATGTTGTGCTAATCGGCGGCGGTCCTGGCGATCCAGATCTGATTACCATTCGCGGACGTCGTGAGCTCTCCAAAGCTGATGTTGTTGTTTTCGACCGACTTGGTCCCACTTCATTACTTGAATCCCTAGCCCCTGATGTCGAGCAGATTGAAGCTGGCAAACGTCCGGGTCATCACACCTTGACTCAGGATGAGATCAACGCGGTGATTGTTGATCGCGCCCGACAAGGCAAGCGTGTTGTCCGATTAAAAGGCGGAGATCCGTTTGTGTTTGGTCGTGGATCTGAGGAGGTTCAAGCCTGCGTTGCTGCCGGCATAACTGTTGAAGTGGTTCCAGGTATTAGCTCCGCTGTAGCAGGACCGGCCGCTGCTGGTATTCCAGTGACACACCGCGGGTTGGCAAATGGTTATGCAGTGATTACCGGGCATCAACTACAAGATCTCGCTGGTCTAGCTCAACTTGATTTAACACTTGTAGTTTTAATGGGCGTCGCGAACTTGCCTAAATTGGCTGCAGGTCTGGTTGAAGCAGGTAAATCATCGTCAACTCCAGTCGCCCTAATTGAACAAGCATCAACCCCTCATCAAAGAGTCACGGTCGGCACGTTAGCCACCATTGCCGCAACAGCCGCAACGGTCGGCGTGAAAAACCCAGCGGTCATCGTGATTGGTGATGTCGTCGCAGTACCAAACTTGCTTGCTGCCGAATCAGCCTTCGCCCAAAGTGTTCGCTAGTTGTGAGCGCACTTGTTGTGCTGCTCGCCCATGGCAGCCCTGACCCTCGATCAAGTCAGGGAGCCTGCGATGTGGCGCACCGTCTAGGAAAGCGCCTTGGCGGATCAATCGTTCGGGTCGCGTATCTCAATCACGATTGGCCAACGCTTACTGCCGCAATCGGTCGCGAACGTGACTCTGGAGAAATCACCTCGATCAGCGTCTTGCCGTTACTTTTGAGCAAGGCCTCCCATGCTCTTCGTGATGTTCCTGATGCAGTAGCCCGAGCAGAGCGTGATCACCGAATCAAAATTGTTGTAGGCGACACCATCGGCATGCAACTTGATCTTGCACTCGCGCTCGATGCTCAAGTACCTGCAGACCTCCCGATCGTGCTTGCTTGGGCCGGTGGCCGTACAGCGATTGCACAGGCAGAAACCCAATCATTGGTGGATCAATGGCACCAAGCAACAGGTCGACAAATTATTGCAGCAGGATCCAGTGACTCTGGGGAAAATCTCTTGGCAGCTGCAGCAGAGCTTCGGGAGCGTACAAATCACGTGCCCATGATCGCGACGTTCACTCTTTTCCCTGGAGTGTTAGCCGACCAGGTTCTTTCTGCCGCTGACGCAATCGGAACGCGTGCCACGACGCCCTTATTTCAGGAAACCGCGCTTATTCAAATTCTGGCCGATCGGCTATCCATAGTTCAGGCTGCGGATCAATCCGTATAACTTGCTGATGTGTAAAAATGTTGGGCGGCACCAGCAGAGTTTTGCCTCTGCGGTACCGCCCTACATGATGCTTAAGAAATTACTTAGCCTGTAAATCAGTGCGATCAGGAACTCGAGGAGTCGTCGACTTTCCAAACAGTTTTTCTTCCGCGTCTGCCTTGAGATTCGGAATCAAATATGTTGGGAAGGTTGTTGGGCTGCCCTTGTAATCACGAAGCACCTGCTTTGACACGGTGACCTGATGCACCTCAGTTGGTCCATCAGCAAGACCCATCACGGCCGCGCCGCGCACAGCCTGCACGAATGGCAGCGCAGTAGAGGTACCGATCGCACCGTGAATATTCAGCGCACGTTGTGCAATGTTGTTATAGACCCGAGTCATCTGAACCTTGATGGCGGCAATGTCTTTGCGAACCTTGTAGTAATCCTGGTACTGATCAATTTGCCAAGCTGTGTACATCACTAATAAACGCAACTGCTGAAGTTCAATGTATGAGTCAGCGATCTTCATCTGAATGGCCTGCTTCTCAGACATCAACTCGCCCTTTGTGGTTCGGGAAAGAACTCGTTCTGCCATCTGATCAAGCAATTCCTGACAGCGTCCAATGGTGCGCATTCCGTGATGCACGCGTCCGCCACCCAAACGTGTCTGAGCAACTGCAAAGGCATTGCCAGCTCCACCAAGAATTGCCGACTCATGAACGCGAACATTTTCGTAATGAATCAAGGCCTCAGAAATATCGTCAGGGCCTTCGCCTTCAACACCGAAGTTGTAAGCGATATTGATTCCAGGTGTATCTGCCGGGAGCAAGAACATAGACATGCGCTTAGTCAGCGGAGCACCGGGTTCAGTCACCACCATCGTGATGAAGAAACTGGCCCAGCGGGCATTCGACGACCAGATCTTTCGACCATTGATTACCCAATACTCGCCATCTTTGACTGCTGTGGTGGTGAAAATTCCTGGGTCTGACCCACCTTGCGGCTCAGTCATTGAGAAACAGGAAACGATTTTTCCATCAAGCAACGGAGCAAGGAACTGCTCTTTTTGTTCCGGCGTGCCAAAGTGCGCCAGGATTTCAGCATTTCCAGTGTCGGGTGCCTGAGTTCCAAAAATGCGCGGACCCCATGAGGTTGTGCCCAGAATTTCGTTCATGAGTGCAAGCTTGACCTGCCCGTAGCCTTGACCACCCAGCTCTGGACCAAGGTGGCATGCCCATAAATCTTGGTCTCTTACCGCCTGCATAAGGGGTGCAATGATCGCTTCTTGCTGGGGGGTGAACTTCTTGAACACATCATGTGGCCAGACAAGATCAAGCGGCTTGATCTCTTCCTTCACGAACTTCTTCATCCAATCAAGCTTGACCTGAAATTCTGGGTCAACTGAAAAATCAAATGCCATGAGGTACTCCTTCGATAGAAATCTGGAAAGTTTTGGGATGAAATCTTTAGTACAAGCCGCCGTCAACACGAAGAGTTGCACTTGTTGTGTAGCTCGCTGCGTCTGAAGCTAGGTAGATAGCGGCTCCAACGATTTCGGGTGGATTGCCGTTACGCCCCAAGGCTTGCGTATTTTTCAGGAAAGTACCGGCGCGCTGTTCTTCTCCCCAGGCCTTTGAAATATCTGATAGGAACGGGCCTGGCATCAAAGTGTTCACCCGTACTCGCGGACCAAAGGCTTTCGATAGACCTTCAGTCATCGCGTTCAATGCTGCTTTGGCCCCAGCGTAAGGAATGATATTTCCATTAGGGCGAAGTGATCCCGTTGAACTCACGTTGATGATTGAACCGCTTCCTGCTTCATACATCCGTTCACCGAATAAGGCAGCCAATCGAAATGGTCCCTTGAAATTCAAGTTGAGAACGCTTTCAAACATTGTCTCGGTCACGTCAGTGTTCTTGTCGTAGATCGGAGACATGCCAGCGTTGTTGATCAAACAATCAATTTTGCCAAACCGCTCATAGACCGCATCAGCGAAAGGTTCCAGTGCGTCCCACTTGCCAACGTGGAGCTCATAAGGCATTGCCTTTTGCCCAGTTACCTCTTCGACTTCACGTGCAACTTCAATACAGTTTTCGAGTTTTCGGCTTGCGATCACCACATCTGCTCCAGCTTTAGCGCAGCCGAAGATTATTTCCTTGCCCAAGCCTCGGCTACCGCCCGTGACGACGATGACTTTGCCCTTCAAACTGAATAAATCATCGAGATAACTCATGGAGCTGTTTCCTTTCGGTAGCCGTACTGCAGGTTATTCACTGGTCAGATGCTTGAAGTGCTGAATTCCTGCATCACTCGCGCTCGTAGTGCTGGAATTCGGACACCTCACAGAATACCATTCTTTATTCCAAGAATCTTATTCTGGCTGTAAAATACCCATGCTTGGATGCTGAGGGCGCATCTGTACTTCACCAGCAGAAGTTTGCCGGACTCGGCTGCTTTGCGTACAGATATCTAGCACAATGGTGAGAAAATCAGATGATTCTTTTGGAGGCCTCTCGTGGATCTTGTTGAACTTCGCCGGCACGACTACACCTTGGAAGAGGTGAGCCAAGAAGTGTTGGTCGCTTTTGGGGATTTCTTCCGAGATCAGTGCCCGAGTTCTCTTGTTCGCGAGTCTGAACCGCTGGGCTTTAGCCAAGGCCTGTGGGATCGCTTAGTCGAGATGGGCACAACCACGATGGGCTTGCCAGAGTCAGTGGGAGGTGACGGTGCTGGAATGGTTGAACTCGCACTCGTTGCCGAAGAATTTGGGCGCGCTATCGCACCAGTACCATTCATCGAGCATGTCGTTACTTCTCGTGCCTTAGCCAGTGCCAATAATCCTGCACTCGCCGAAGTCATCGCCCAAGCTGCTGACGGTTCTCGAATACTCGCGCTTGCTAGTACGCCAGTGATGCCTGGCACTGCGCAACTCGTTCCTGCAGGTGCAATCGCTAAGGACGTGCTGGCGATGGTGGGTGACGCACTTGTGTTGTTTAGCGTTCAAACCCCTCCCGCACACGTGCCCAATCAGGGCAGCACACCACTTGCTTGGTGGGATTTATTCCCACTGGCTCAACGCACAATTGTGGCTACCGGCCAAACAGCACAAGAAATCTATTCGCGTGCGCACGATGAACGAATGGTGCTCACCGCAAGCGCACTGGTTGGCTTGACTGAGCATGCTCTTGGGCTCACGATCGAATTTACCAAAACCCGCGAAACCATGGGTGTTTTGATCTCGACGCTGCAAGGCGTCGCTTTTCCACTCACTGACATCGCAACCAATATTGCTGGTGCTCGAAACATTGCTCGCAAAGCGGCTTGGTTTTTAGATTTCGACCCAAGCACGCGCCCTGAATTACCAGCGATTGCTCTGGTCTATGCCTCACAAACGGCGACCCATGGCACCCAACAGGCTGCTCACTTCCAAGGTGGACTGGGATTCACTGTTGAGAATGACATCAGCATGTACTTCCTACGCAGCAAAGGTTGGGGATCCTTAGCCGGAGACCCATCAGCGCATCTTGCCTCTATCGGTCAACAAGTTTTGGTTTCAGTCATCTAGTTTAAGGAAATTAAGGAGACATCATGGATTTCGGATTCGTCGAACTCAGTGCGGATGATCGCGCGCTGCAGTTAGAAATACGAGCATTTCTTGCAGACCTCTTTACACCCGACGTGTTTGCGCTCGAGCATGAAACCGGTAGTGGATTTAATGCCAAGGTATACGAAGCACTCGGGGCGCGCGGCTGGCTCTACCCAGAACTACCAATAGAGCAAGGCGGAGCGGCGTTCACGCCTGTGCAAACGCGCATCATGGAATTAGAACTTGATCGCCAAGACGCACGTGTGATGATGATGAAGGGCACGTCGTCATTACCTATGGCTGCCATTCGCAAATACATGGCAGCAGAAGTAGCTGAACCCATCCTCAAGGAATGCGCTGCAGGTCGAGCAGTGATTTGTCTGGGATATTCAGAGCCCGATGGCGGTTCTGATATCGCTAACGCAAAAGTGCGAGCTGTGCAAGATGGTGACATGTGGTCCATCAATGGTTCAAAGATGTGGACCACTGGCGCCCACATCTGTACCTACACTTTCTTGATTACTCGTACTGATCCAGAAGCCGCAAAACACAAGGGCATCACCATGTTTCTTGTGCCGCTCCATTCCCCGGGTGTCACAATTCAAGGAATCCGCACCTTTAGCGGCGAGCGTACAAACATTGTGTTTTACGAAGATGTCCAAGTACACGACAGTATGCGTATCGGCGGCATCAACAACGGTTGGACAGTTCTACATGGTCCACTAGATGAAGAACACAGCATTGGGCTCGATCTCAACGGTGGCCTTTCCGATGTTTCTATCGGTGCGGGTTTTTGTCGTGTACTTGGTGCATCAATCAACGAAGTTGCCCGATGGGCTTTGAAAACAACCGGAACTGATGGCAAACTCATGGCTGAAAATTCCAGGGTGCTGGAACGATTGGGTTCAGCGATGGTCGACTATGAAGCGGGCTTGAGCACGCCCGGACCAATGGGTCGAGTCAAAGCATCAGATGTCCTCGTTAAGCAAGCCGCACAACTTCAAGATCTTGTGGGGCCTGCCGGATTACTACCCACAGATGCCGAGGGTGGGATAGGTGTTGGCGACATTGAATATGCGCACCGCTTTGCTCAAGGCACTGCTACTTACGGAGGCACAGTTGAAGTCTTTCGAACAATTATTGCTCAGCATGTCTTAGGCCTACCAAAAGCCCAACTCCCAGGCGCCAAAGTTTTTCTCTCCGGTAAGAAGAAGTAACTCATCAGGAGTTGTGCGGCTACCCAGATGGCAGCCGCACTTTGACGAACGAAGCGCGCAGCCAGTGACAACAACATTCGACGCCTAGTCGTGGCTAAATCCGATGTGGCTGAATCGCATCCGCTGGGATAATGCCTAATCTGCCCGCTTGATAATCATCGAAAGCTTCGACAATTTCTTCTTTCGTGCTCATAACGAACGGACCGTAGGTAACCACAGGTTCACGAAGCGGTTCGCCGCCAATGATGAATAACTCAAAGTTTGGCGACCGCGATTCCTGCTGCTGCGAGGCAGTTATGCGCAAGCTATCACCATGCACGAGCACTGCTGTCTGGCCTGATTTCAACGGACGTTGTTCAAGTCCCACCAATCCTTGCCCCGCCAATGCGTAAACAAGGGCGTTATAGGTCGGGCTCCATGGGATGTCGATCTGCGCACCAGGTGCCAAGGTGAGGTGTGAAATCGACAGCGGAGTATGCGAAATTCCGGGGCCCTTATGGCCAGCGATTTCACCTGCGAGTACTCGAAGGATTGCTCCCCCATCTGCACTTGTGACAAGTGCTGAATCCGCACCTTGAAGATCTTGATACTGCGGATCGATGCGCTTCTTGGCTCTAGGTAGGTTGATCCACAACTGCAATCCATGAAAAAGACCGCCCGCTTCAACCAATGCAGCGGGAGGCGTTTCGATATGCAAAATCCCGTTACCGGCTGTCATGTATTGAGTGCCGCCGTCAAGAATCAATCCACCACCACCGTGGGAATCTTGATGAATGAATTGCCCATCAATCAAATATGTGAATGTTTCAAATCCTCGATGCGGGTGCCATGGCGTTCCTTTTGGCTCACCTGGCGCATATTCCACTTCGCCCATTTGATCCATGTGAATAAATGGGTCCAAGTCGGCTTGATTGATACCAAAGAAGGCTCGCTTAACTGGAAACCCTTCGCCTTCGAAGGCTTGAGGTGCCGTGACTATGACCTTGACCTGACGTTGCTCAGCGATTGGTGTGGCCGGAGCCAAACGAGGCAGGGTTAGAGGATCAGCAGTAATAGCAGCCATGGGATTTCCTTTCGTTATATTTAGTTTACTATTCAACTATCTTTTAGGCAAGTTCTTTCC